>CAYQUQ010000001.1:0-29763 GCA_964420965.1 uncultured Planctomycetia bacterium
AAAAGAAAACGGAGCCAAAAGAAGATGCGCAAGGTCCACAGTAGAATCTTAAGTGTGGTCGGCAATGTTATTACGGTAAGGGCTACTGATGTTGCCTATGAAGAGCTGGCCGAAGTTAAAAGCGCGCGCGGCGCATCTTTAGCCCAGGTGATAAAGCTTGAAGGCGATACGGTTTCGCTGCAGGTTTTTTCGGGCAGCCGGGGGATTTCCACCAGCGATGAGGTAAGATTCTTAGGCCAGCCGATGCGGGTGGCTTTTTCGGCTAATATGCTGGGTAGAATCTTTGACGGCAGCGGGCAGCCCCGCGATAAGGGCCCGGCTTTGACCGAAAACCTGATTGAGATCAGCGGGCCGACGGTAAATCCGTTCAAGCGCATAATCCCCGAGAAGATGATCCGTACTAATATACCCATGATCGACGTATTTAATTCTCTGGTGGTTTCCCAGAAGCTGCCCATTTTTTCGGTCTCCGGCGAGCCTTACAATGAATTACTGGCCCGTATCGCCATGCAGGCCGAGGTGGACATGATTGTTTTAGGCGGTATCGGCCTTAAATACGATCAATATATGTATTTTAAAAATACCCTGGAAGCGGCCGGGTCGCTTTCCCGCTCCATATTTTTTATCCATACGGCCTCTGATCCCATTGTCGAGGGGCTCATGGTTCCTGATCTCTGCCTGGCCGTGGCCGAAAAGTTCGCTCTTTCCGGCAAGAATGTTTTAGTCCTGTTAACCGATATGACTAATTTTGCCGACGCCTTAAAGGAGATCGCCATAACCATGGAACAGGTGCCCTCAAACCGGGGTTATCCCGGCGATTTATATACCCAGCTGGCCCGCAGATACGAAAAGGCAGTTGATTTTGAGGGCGCGGGTTCGATCACAGTTTTAGCGGTGACCACCATGCCCGGGGATGACGTAACCCACCCCGTTCCCGACAATACCGGTTATATCACCGAGGGGCAATTCTATTTAAGGGGCGGCCGGATTGAGCCCTTTGGCTCTCTAAGCCGTTTAAAGCAGCAGGTAAACGATAAGACCCGCAAAGATCACCGGGCGATTATGGACGGGATGATCCAGCTTTACGCCCAATACCGGGAATCGCTGGAAAAAAGATCCATGGGGTTCAGGATGAGCGCCTGGGATGGAAAGCTATTGAAATACGGAGAGCTCTTTGAATCCCAGATGATGGATTTAGCGGTTAAAGTCCCTCTCGAGGAGGCGCTGGATAATGGCTGGAAGATTCTGGCCGCATGCTTCGAATCCCAGGAGACCAGTTTCCGGACGGAGCTAATAAAGGAATTCTGGCCGAATGCCTAAAATCAGACTGACCAAGACCGAATTAAAGAAACAGAAAGAAGACCTCAAGCGATTTCAGCGGTATCTACCCCTGCTGGTCTTAAAAAAGAAACAGCTTCAGCTGGAGATCGTAAAGGTGCACCGGGCTGTTTCCAAAGAAGCCGAGCGGCTGGGGAATTTACGCAACTCGGTTTTAAGGTGGGTTGATGTTTTTGCGGAGAAGAACTTTATCCAAGGGCTCCTAAGCTTAGGCGAAGTAGAGATCGCCCCGGGCAATGTGGCCGGAGTGGATATCCCCGTCTTGGTCGCGGCCCAAATTGAGGAGAAGGCTTACGACTTCATGCTTACGCCCTTATGGGTCGATGAAGCCGTAAAAGCGATAAAGGAAACTTTGAGTATAAAGGTAAAACTGGCGGTGTACCATAAACAGCTGGATATTTTGAAAGAGGAGTTAAGGATTGCCACCCAGAGGGTTAATCTATTTGAAAAAGTAAAAATTCCCGCGAGCAGCGAGAATATCCGGGTCATCCAGATAGCTTTGGGCGAGGTGCGCACGGCCGAGGTGGTACGGGGAAAAATCGCCAAGGCTAAACTGGAAAAAAGAAAGGCTTTGTCGGCGGCATGATTGTTAAGATGAAGAAAATTACGGTGTTGATCTGTGAGAAGGATGTGAATCTGGCCCTGCGCAATTTAAGAGAAATCGGGGTGGTGCACATTAAGCATATGCGTACGCCCCATGCCGACTATATAACTTCTACCGAAAAACGGCTTGCCCTTATCGATCAGACCCTGTCTTTGATGACCGACTCTATCCAACAAAAGAAAGATATTCCTGCCATAGTCCTGACTTCGGTGATGAAAGAGGTGATTACCTTATGCGCAGAAGATCAGAAGCTTAAAAGCCGGCTGGACAATTTAAACCGGCGCCTCACTTTTACCCGGCGTTTAGGCCGGGTATCCCTCGCCGATCAGGAGAGGCTGAATAAGGCCGGAGTTTTCGTTAAGCTCTACCAGTGCGATCGCGGTTCTTTAAGACGCATACCTCCGGATAAGCTGACATACGTTGTGGATCGAGAAAAGGGCCAGGTTCACGTTGCTTTTTTTACTACCGATCCCGACCAGTCTTTGGGGCTGCCCGAGGCCGAAATTCCCCACGAGAGCCTGCGTTCTTTAGGGAGAAAGATCTGGAACACGCAAAGAGAGATCAAACAGGTTAAAAAGCACTTGGCCGAGCTTTCCGCATACCGCGATTGCCTGATCCATTATAAACAAGAGCTCACCCGGCGCCTGGAATTTGGGAAAGTGCGCTTTGGTATGCGGTATGAGGAAGGCATCTGTTGCCTGCAGGGATTTTGCCCCCGGGAGTCAGTGGCCCAAATTACCCAGACCGCCCGGGTCGAAGGCTGGGCTATCGCTATCGAAGAGCCCTCAGATCCCGCCAAAGTCCCTACTCTTATCCGCTATCCGCGCTGGGTTAAAATCATCGAGCCGGTATTTAAGTTCATGGGTACGGTTCCGGGCTACCATGAGTACGATATCAGCTTATGGTTTCTGGTATTTTTTAGCCTCTTTTTTGCCATGCTCATCGGTGACGCCGGATACGGCCTGATATTTTTTGCGGCTACTTATTTTTTTCAAAAGAAATTACCCCGTCTTCCCCGAAGCGTCTTTTTTCTCTTTTATGTTTTATCTTTCACTACCCTGGCCTGGGGAGCGATAAGCGGCAACTGGTTTGGAGTTCAGGGAATCGGCCAGCTCCCCTTATTCCGCAGCCTTAAAGTCGGCCGGCTGGACAGTTTTATCGATGCCAATAAGATGGTGGTAATGCACCTCTGTTTTATAATCGGGGCAATCCACTTAAGCATTGCCCACGCCTGGAGGGTTCTGCGCTACAGTAACTCCTGGCGCAGCTTGGCTCATCTGGGCTGGATGGCTATTGTCTGGGGAATTTACTTTTTAGTTTCGATGCTGGTCTTACAGAGGCCCTTTCCGGTTTTAGGACAGCACCTGCTTATTGCCGGCGCCGGGCTGGTTATTCTCTTTTCTAATCCGCAAAAGAACATTTTCAAAGCCGTGGGGGTATCCCTGGCCAATTTTCCCTTAAAGCTGATTAATTCTTTTGCCGACACGCTTTCTTATCTGCGTTTATTTGCCATCGGGTACGCCTCGGTAATGATCGCGGTAAGCTTTAACCAGATCGCCCTTACGGTAGGCTTTAACAGTGTTATCCGTACGCTGGGCTCGACGGTCATTCTCATCGCCGGGCACACTTTGAATATTCTCCTGGGCTTTATGTCGGTATTGGTTCATGGGATACGTCTTAATATGCTTGAGTTTTCGGGGCACCTGGACATGGAATGGTCAGGTCAAGAATATAAACCCTTTGCGTAGTAAGGAGGAGGTTCAAATGGGGAGCAAGAAAAATGTAATTATCGGCGGGGCCATCGTGGTGATAATTCTTTTCGTCCTGTTCTCGGGAAAAGGAGAAAAGGGCTCGGCGGAATACTTAAAACCGGTGGATAAGTTTTTCTCGCTGATCAAGAAAGGCAAGCCCGCCGCGGCTGCGGACTTTATTTTCAGCAGCAACCCCTGGATGTCTAAGAAATCCGAGGCCGTGGAGAACGTGAAGAATCAACTGGTAAGTTTAAAGGATTTAGTCGGAAAGTACCGGGACCATGAAAAGATGATCGAGAAGGAGATCGCCGGCAGATATGTTTATCTCTATTATTTTGTCGCTTACGACCGGCAGCCTTTTCGTTTTATTTTTGAATTTTACAAGCCCAAAGACAAGTGGGTTCTGCACGGATTTTCTTTTGACGACACCTTCGATGACAATGTGGAAGAAAACGCCATCGAGAAGTTTTTCAAACAATAAGCGCACTTAATTTAAAAGGAGGCTGACCATGATAGCAGGATTGGGCGATTTTAATTTTTCTTTAGCCGCGGCCGCCATCGGCTCGGCTGTCGGAACCGGGATAGCCGGAATGGCGGCGATCGGGGCCTGGAAGAAGGCTTTTGCGCAAAATAAAACCGCTCCTTTTGTCCTGATGGTATTCGCCGGAGCGCCGCTGACCCAGACTTTTTACGGCTGGCTGTTAAGAGATTCAATCCGCAGGTCAGCCTTTTCTGTGGATCTGCAGTCTTACGTCTTCCAGATGATTATCGGGCTGATCGCCGGCGCGGCTATCGGCATGAGCGCGTTTATGCAGGGGAAGGCCGCGGCCCGGGCCGCCGATGCTTTAGCCGAAACCGGCAAGGGGTTTGCTAACTACCTGATTGTTTTAGGGATTATTGAATCGGTAGCCCTTTTTGTTTATATATTTGCCATGATGGCTTTACCACGTTAGAAATTTCATTTCTAACGTGGCGTGCCTAAATAGCAGTTTTAATTCTTGCTTTTTTGATAGTATTTAGTAATATAGGGATTCATTAATGGGCGGTTGGCGCAGCGGAAGCGCATCTCGTTTACACCGAGAGGGTCGTAGGTTCAAATCCTGCACCGCCCACCATAATTTAGCTGACCGCTTAACTGATATGGATTTAGAGACGCTTAGACATTCCTGTTCCCATGTGATGGCTCAGGCGGTAAAAGAGTTGTATCCTGATGCCAAGTTAGGTATTGGCCCGGCCATTGAGAATGGGTTTTACTATGATTTTGACATCGCCGAGCAGATAACCCCCGAAGACCTGCCGAAAATTGAAGCCAAAATGCAGGAAATCATCAGGGCTAACCAGAAATTCGAACGCCTCCAAGTAAGTAAGCCCGAAGCGATTAAACTCATGAAGCAAAAGAATGAGCCTTACAAGGCGGAGTTGATAGAGGCAATTGCAGACGAGCAGGTGAGTTTATATAAAAATGGCGAGTTTATCGATCTTTGCCGGGGGCCGCACTTGGAGGCAACCGGCCAGATCAAGGCTTTTAAACTCTTATCAGTTGCCGGCGCCTATTGGCACGGCATTGAGACCAATCCGGTTCTGCGGAGAATCTACGGTACCGCTTTTAATACCCCCAAGGAAGTCAAGGTTTATTTAAGAAGTTTGGACGAAGCCAAAAAGAGAGACCACCGGAAATTAGGTAAAGAACTGGATTTGTTTTCTATCCACGAAGAAGCCGGAACCGGTTTTGTTTATTACCATCCTAAGGGGGCGATCATCCGCAACCTCATCGAGGAATTTTTGAAACAGGAAAACTTAAAACGCGGCTACGAATTGGTTTATATCCCCCACATCGCCAAGATAGATTTATACCATACTTCCGGCCACACTGATTACTACCGGGAAAATATGTATTTTATGAAGATTGATAAGCAGGATTATGTTATCAAGCCCATGAATTGCCCCGGCCACATCCTGATTTATAAACGCAAGCTGGTCAGCTATCGGGATTTGCCCCTGCGTTTTTTTGAGCTGGGGACTGTTTACCGTTATGAAAAATCCGGAGTTCTCCACGGTCTTCTTCGGGTAAGAGGGTTTACCCAGGACGATGCCCATATTTTCTGCCGGCTGGATCAGCTTGAGGGCGAAATAATTTCGGTTTTAGACTTTATTGATTACGTGATGAAAGTCTTCGGGTTTGAATACGAAGTTAATCTTTCCACCCGCCCGGAAAAATTTTCCGGAACTGCCGAAAACTGGGATAAAGCTACAGAGATACTTAAAAGGGCCCTTAACACCAAGGGGGTTGTTTTTGAAATTGATCCCGGCGCCGGCGTATTTTACGGCCCCAAGATCGACGTAAAATTAAAAGATGCTTTGGGAAGACTTTGGCAGGGCCCTACTGTCCAGGTTGACTTTAACCTGCCGGAGAGATTTAATTTACAATACACCGCCGAAGACGGGACAAAGAAGGCGCCGGTTATGGTGCATCGAGCTGTCCTGGGAAGTATTGAAAGATTTTTCGGCGCTCTTATCGAGCATTATGCCGGAAGATTCCCCCTTTGGCTGGCTCCGGTTCAGGTGAGTATTTTAAATGTTACTAAAGAGAGTAAAGAATACGCGCAAGCGATTAAAGAAATTTTAGAACGGGAGAATTTTAGGGTCGAGGCCGACACTCGCGATGAAACCCTGCAGCGCAAGATACGCGAAAAAGAGCTGCTCAAAGTTCCTTACATGGTAATCGTGGGGAAAAAAGAGGCGGAGTCCCAGACGATTTCCGTACGCAAGCAGGGCATGCAGGATATGGGTAAGATGAGCGTAGAGGAGTTGATAAATCTTTTAAGGAAGGAGAGCGAAGATCTCTCGTCCGCCGCTGGCGGACTCGAGATCAATTCCCCGAGGTAAACGGGGGGAATTGAAGGAGGTAGCTGTAGGTGAGGTACGTTAGAGTGAATGGGAGAATTAACGCAAAAACATTAAGAGTTATCGGTCCTGAAGGAGAGCAGCTGGGGGTATTTCCCCGTGAGATCGCCTTAAGAAAATCAGAGGAATTCGAGTTGGATTTAGTAGAGGTAGCTCCCCAGGCAAGTCCTCCTGTTTGCCGCATAATTGACTTTTCCAAGTACAAGTACGAACAGATAAAAAGAGAAAAGGAAATGAAAAGGCATCAGAAGCAGACTCAGCTTAAAGAAGTAAGGATAAGCCCGCGCATCGGCAGCCACGATTACGAGGTGAAGCTTAAACATATAAAGGAATTTTTAGAAAAAAAGCATAAAGTAAGAATAAGGATGTGGTTTCGCGGCCGAGAAATCACCCATAGAGATATTGGAAATAGAGTTATTGACCGTCTCCTTAAAGACGTAGGAACCATGGCCAGGTTAGACCGAGAGCCGCACATGTTAGGCAAAACCATGGTGTTAATTATAAGTCCCAAATAGGAGGATTCGTGCCTAAACTAAAGACTAAGAAATCATTCGCTAAACGGTTAAAAGTTACTAAGAAAAAGAAGGTTTTAAAGGCCAAGGCCGGCCGCCGCCATTTGTTAAGCACCAAAAGCCGCAAGCGCAAAAGAAGCTTAAGGCGCAAAAGCGCGCTTCCCAAAACGGTGGCCGGGATGGTGAAAAAAGGATTGCCTTACAGCTGAGTGAGGCTTAGCTTTTTTGAAGTCTGCCGAAGGCAGACGAACAAAAAAGCTGTAGCCGAACTTACCCCCACACCAATTATGGGTTATGTATTATGTATATGTTATAAAAAGTAAAAACGATAATAAATTATATACGGGATTTACTAATAACCTGGAGCGAAGAATCAAGGAACATAACGAAGGCAAAGCCCCTTCTACAAAATTAAGGAACCCATTTGTTTTGATATATTACGAAGCTTATGATGCAGAAAAGGATGCGCGGAAAAGAGAGGTTAACTTAAAACTTAGATCTCGAGCTTTTACTCAGTTAAAAAAACGCATAGAAATGAGCTTAGCTGCACCATAATTGGTGTGGGGGTTTAATTCGCCCAAATGACTTATGTTCACTCACTTCGTTCGTTCCATAAGTCATGGGCTCATTAAAGGAGGAAGTTTAAATGAAAACTAAACACGCAGTAGCTTCCCGGCGGCGGAAGAAGAAGGTTTTAAAAGCGGCCAAAGGATACTGGGGAGAGCGTTCTAAAAGCTACCGCCGGGCCGCAGAGACCTTACGCCGGGCCTATAGTTTTGCCTACAAGCACCGGCGCACCAAGAAGCGGGAGTTTCGTTCTCTCTGGATTACCCGGATTAATGCCGCCGTCCAGGAAAGAGGGCTTTCTTACCGGGAATTTATTAATGCCCTTAAGAAGAAGGATATCTTACTTTCGCGGGATATCTTAGCCCAGATCGCCGCCGAGCACCCGGAGGTATTTGACCAGATTGTAAAGTTCGCTCAATAGCCACAATGAAAGAAGAACTTAAGAAAATTAAGGAAGAGTTCCAGCGCGAGATAAAAAGCGTTACCAGCCGTAAACAGCTGGAAGAACTTAAGGTTAAATACTTGGGGAGAAAATCCGGGCTGACCGCTCTGTTTGCCCGGATTCCGACCCTGGCCGCAGAAGAGCGCGGGGCTTGGGGGAAGGAATTAAACTCGTTGAAAAAGATGATCGAGGCTCTCTTGAATGTGCAGTTAGTTCAAGAGCGGTTTAAAGAGGAAGAATTAGACTTAACCTTTCCTTCGGCTGAGACTAAGCCGGGGTCACTGCACATTATCAGCCAGGTCAGCCGGGAAATTTGCGCTGTTTTTGAAAAAGTAGGCTTTGCCGTTATTGAGGGAGATCAGATCGAAGACGAGTGGCATAATTTCGATGCTCTTAATTTCCCCAAGGAGCACCCTTCGCGCGACAACTTCGATACCTTTTATCTCGATCTTCCTGAAGGTAAAGGCGGAAAATATTTATTGAGGTGCCACACTTCACCTTCCCAGATCCGGGTTATGCAGAGAAAGAAGCCGCCGCTGGCGGTGATTTCTCCGGGAAGAGTTTACCGTCCCGATCAGGTAGATGCCTCCCACTCTTTTATGTTTCACCAGGTCGAGGGGTTTGTGGTCGATACCACCACCAACTTTTCGCATTTAAAAGGGGTCCTGCTTTATTTCGCGCAGGAATTTTTTTCACCCGAGGTAAGCTTACGCTTTCGTCCGCATTTCTTCCCCTTCACCGAACCATCTGCCGAAGTAGACATTTCCTGTATTATTTGTGGAGGGAGGAGGATAGAAGGGAAGAAGTGCAGCGTATGCAAGGGGAAAGGGTGGCTGGAGATTTTAGGCTGCGGGATGATCCACCCTAAAGTGCTGGAATATTGCGGTATAGATTCTAAAGCCTATCAGGGTTTTGCTTTCGGCATGGGGGTAGACCGGATAGCCATGCTTAAATACGGGATCGATGACATCCGTCTTTTTTACGAAAACGACGTAAGGTTTTTGAACCAATTTAAAATATGAGATTCAGTTTAAATAAAACGCTTTTTTTATGGCTGTTGGTAGCTGTTTCTTCAATGGTTTTACCTGCCCATGCCGAAACCATTAAGCTGAAGAGCGGAAAGACAGTAGAGGCAAAAATAATTGAAAAAACCAGTACCAGCATAAAAGCGGATGTAAATGGCATTCCTATTACCTATTATTTCGAGGAAATTGACTCTATTGACGGCCAGTTTGTGTTTGAAAAGCCCGCCGCTTTAGCCGGGAAAGCCCCGACTAAGATTTTTGAAGAAGTTGCTGACAGTGTAGTGGTTATTACCGCCATGATCCAGCGCAGCGAAGGGGTTGATGCCTCGCAGGGAAGTGGTTTCATTGCTAAAAAAGAAGGGGTGGTGGTTACCAATTTCCATGTGGTTGAGCTGGCCGATAAAATAGAAGTAAGGCTTAAAGGCGGTAAAACTTATCTGGTTACCGGTATTATCCATTTCGATCCGAAACGTGATGTGTGCATTCTTAAGATTGACGCCGATAGTTTGCCGGCGGTTTCTTTGGGGAATTCAGCTATACTTAAGCCAGGGGATAAAGTATTTACCATTGGTGCACCCTTAGGCTTGGACTACAGTATTTCCGAAGGGCTTATGAGCGGTATCCGCAGGGTAAATGATCAGAAGGTTCTTCAGCTCAGCGCCCCCATTTCTCCGGGCAGCTCCGGCGGCCCCCTTATTAATACTCAAGGAGAGGTTGTGGGGATCAATAGTTCGGGGTATACGGCTGCTGCTGGCGCACAAAGCCTAAACTTTGCCATTCCTATTAACGAAGTAAAGAGGCATATCGGTGTCGAGCCCAAAATAGATATGACTTATTTCGATGAAATTATTATGAGTGCCCGCGCTACCCATATTACTGCCATGTTAGCTTTGGCTGAAAATAATGTAAATGAGGCAATTCGTTTATTACAAGTTATTATCAATAAAGCTCCGGATTATATCTGGGCCTATGTGGATTTATCATACATTTATGGCGCGAGGAATATGCTTGATGAAGGAATTGCTCTCTGTAAGAAGGCGATTAGCGTTGATCCGGATTATGCCATGCTTTATCATAATTTAGCTGCTGTCTATCTAAGGAAAGGCATGATTACGGAAGCAATGAAGACCAGTAAAAGAGCCGTGGCTCTTGATCCTGAAAATAGTTTTTTTCATATGGGACTCTGTACGGTTTACAGCAATGCGGAAATGTTTGCCGAAGCTATTGCTGAAGGAAAGAAGGCTGTAGAGCTTGATCCTTACGACAGCCTGGCCCATACCAAGCTGGGCATAGCCTATTCCCTTAACAATATGCACCAGGAAGCAATAGCTTCTCTGCAGAAAGCCATTGCCTTTGACCCCAATAACGGCGAAGCTTATTTCCGATTGGCGGCAGAATACGCTTTTAAAAACGATTCGGCGACAGCGGCAAAATATATGGTGAAAGCCATAGAATTGGGTTATGATGTACCGTTGGAACTACGACAATCTTTGAGCCAATATCTCGGAGAGTATCGATAAAGGTGTTTTATGAGATTCAGTTTAAATTTCATTAAAGAGTTCTTAGAGGTGAAGATTTCTCCCCAGAAGCTGGCTGATAAGCTGACTATGGCCGGGATGGAGGTGGAGAATTTAGAAAAGAAAGGGGCAGATCATATCCTGGATATTGAGGTAACCAGCAACCGCTACGATTGGCTTTCCATGGTGGGTATTGCCCGGGAAATTGCCGCGATCCTGGGAAAAGAGCTTAAAGTTCAATACCCGGCGATTAAGAAAATGCCGGCGCTTAAAGAGAAGGATATAATTATCGCTGACCCCCGGGACTGTCCTTATTACATCGGCAGAATGATTAGAAATGTCCGGGTCGGCCAAACCCCCAAAGAAATCAAGGATAAAATTTTAAACTGCGGGTTGAGCTCGATTAACGATGTTGTGGATGTGACTAATTATTGCATGCTCAAGTGGGGCAACCCTTTACATGCTTTCGACAGCGATAAAATAGAAGGTGATGTCTATATTCGCCGTGCTAAAGACAAAGAGAAGTTTATCGGCATTGATGAAAAAGAAAGGATTTTAAATCAGGACAATCTGGTTATCGCCGATAAAAAGAAGGTGATCGCTTTAGCCGGAGTAATGGGAGCTAAAAATACCGAGGTCGATGAGGCTACCCGCAATGTTTTTCTGGAGGCAGCCGTATTTTCGCCGCTTACCGTGCGCCGCTCCCGGCGCCGGGCCGGTCTGGATACGGAATCTTCTTACCGCTTTGAGCGCAAAGTGGACCCCCGGCATTTAGAATACGCTTCTTACCAAGCCGGTTTATTAATCGAGCAGCTGGCTAAAGGGGATCATTGCGCGGTTAAGGCTGCGGGGAAGAGCCCGCCGCAGACCCGGAAAAAAATAACCGTAAACTTTGCCCATCTCGATAATTATCTGGGGTTGAAATTCCCCCCTGCTGCCGCCAGAAAAATCTTAAAAAACCTTGATTTTGAAATCAAGCCGGCTGCGGCCGGCTCACTCACTGTTCTGGCGCCGGCCCGGAGGTTCGACCTTCAGAGAGAAGTTGATGTCTATGAGGAATTGGCCCGCATTTACGGATATGATAAAATCGCGGCCCGGATTCCCTTCTTAACCGCACACCCCCGCAGCGATCCCCTCACCCGCGGCAAAGAAGATACTTATCGTTCTAAGAACAAACTGTCCGCATTTATGGCCCTGCTCGGGTTTCAGGAGATAATTACCTACAGTATCGAGGGGGAGAAGGAACGTACGGCCACAGCCCAGGAGGAAGGCATAGTCATCTTAAACCCCTTACGCCAGCAAGAGCGGTTTTTGCGGACCAGCCTGCTTCCGGGGATGATTAAGAGCGTAGCCTATAATTTAAACCGTAATCAGGTTGCCTTGAAGTTCTTTGAGCTGGCCGATGTATATCTTAAAGACAATAAGGGTTTTTTGGAAATTCCTGTGCTGGCCTTAGGCGCCAGCGGGCAGCTTAAAAACTTTTTTTATCTGAAGAAGGCGCTAGAGGAGATGTTAACCTATTCAAACATCACTTCGTTCAGCTTCAGGGAGGCGCCGGTGGCAAATTTTACCAATGCCTTAAAAGTATTTATTAATAACCAGGAGGCCGGATTCCTGGGCAAGCTGGATGAAAAGGTAAGCCGGGAGTTTGATTTAAAAGAAGCGCTTTTTTTCGGGCAATTGAACCTGAATCTTCTGTTGAAAAAAAGGCAGGCCTTAAGATTCCATGCGCTTAGCCCCTACCCGGTTATTTTCCGGGACATAAGCCTTTCTTTAAACAAGAGCGTGAGATTTAAAACAGTCGAATCCCTAATCCGGGGGAAGAGCAAGTACTTGATCGGCCTGCGGGTGACTGATACCTATGAGGGTAAGGGTATTCTTCCGGAAACAAAAGCGTTTACTTTAAGGATTTTCTATCAGGCCCGGGAAAAAACTTTAACCGCCCAGGAAGTGGACGCTTTTCATAGTGCTCTGCGCGAAGAGTTAGACCGGCTTAACGGGGTGTCGTTGCGTTAAGCTTTCATAAATGTTATAATAAACGGGTTAAAAAGGAAGATGAAAATTACCCTGCCTGTCTCGTCGGCAGGACAGAACGCTACAGCCAACACCAGACTCAAGGGGGCCAAATCTTCTTGTTGCTTTGGCAGCCGGAATGCGGCGCCCACCTGTATGAGAAAGGGACTGATAGCGTATGCCTCTGACGGACTGACGGCAGGGTCTTTTTATGGGGACGGTTCTCAACAAGAGAGAGCGCTTTCCTGTGTAGAGAACCGTCCCCAGAGAGGTCGATATGCAAGATGTTCCTTTAGCAGTTAGATTGAGGCCCGAGAGCTTGGCCGAATTCGTCGGCCAGGAACATGTTTTGGGCGACGGTAAATTACTCCGAAGAGCCATAGTCTCTAAACGGATTTCTTCTTTGATTGTTTGGGGCCCGGCCGGCTGCGGCAAAACAACTTTAGGGTCCATCGTGGCTAAAGAACTAGGCGCGGGTTTCGAATATTTAAATGCCGCTTTCTCTTCGGTAGGCGAAGTAAAGAAAATAATCGCCAGAGCAAAGAGCAGCCTTAAACAGAGCGGCCAGAGGACCGCGATTTTTATCGATGAAATCCACCGCTTTAACAAGCTTCAGCAGGAATCGCTGATCCCCGACACCGAAATCGGCAGCATCCTTTTTATCGGGGCTACTATCTATAATCCTTTCTACTATCTTATTCCTTCTCTCATTTCCCGTTCCATCGTGGCTGCCTTTAAACCCTTAAAGAAAGAAGAGGTGCTTTTGCTTTTGCGCCGGGCCCTCAGGGATAAGGCTAAAGGCCTGGGGAATTTTGACCTGCAGGTGACCGATAAGGCCCTGGAATATATCGCTATTGTTTCCGGGGGTGACGCCCGGAGTGCCTTAACGGCTTTAGAGATCGGAGTTTTGAGCACAGACCAAAAGGGTGCAAAAAAGATAACTTTTGACCTTAAGGCGGCTAAGGAGAGCATCCAGAAACGAATTTTTTATGACCGTAAGGATTCTTATCATTATGATACCATATCCGCCTTCATAAAGTCGATCCGGGGAAGCGCTGTGGACAGCGCCCTCTATTGGTTAGCCAAGATGCTTAAGGCCGGAGAAGACCCCCGGTTTATTGCCCGGCGCTTAACCATTTTAGCCTCCGAAGATATCGGTAATGCCAATCCTTTTGCTTTGGTTTTGGCCAGCAGTTGTTTTAAGGCTGTGGAGTTTGTGGGTATGCCGGAGGCTAACCTGATTTTAGCCCAGACCACAATTTATCTGGCCGCATCAGTTAAATCCAACTCCGCATATTTGGCCATTAAGCGGGCCGAAGAAGCCGTCGAGGAAGAGGAGACCAAAGAGGTCCCGTCCCACATAAAAACCCATTCTAAAGATTATAAGTACCCCCATAAATTTGGCGGCTATGTAGCCCAGGATTACGGGGTGCAGGAGAAATTTTACATTCCCCTGGAGAAGGGCGAAGAGAAAAAAATAAAGGAATTTTTGAAAAATCTGAATATGTAGGGAACGGTCGAGACCGTTCCCTACGCCAACAGTCTTGTATTTTTCTATGGTTATGGTAGTATTTTAAATATGATTAAAGAAATTGCCACGCCAAAACTTAAAAACCCGATTTTTATTGCCGCCTGGCCGGGTATGGGAGAAGTGGCCTACCGGTCCGCGCTTTTTTTAAGGGAGGTTTTGGGGTTTAAGGCTTTTGCCAAGCTGGAGACCACGCGTTTTTTTAAGCCTGCAGCCATAACCGTAGAGAAAGGCCTGGTGTCCATGCCCTCTATTCCGGCCGGGTTTTTTTATTACCATAAAGGCCGGGGTTATCCGGATATAATTCTCTTTCTGGGGGAAATTCAGCCGCCTTTAGAGTATGCCGAGGCCCTTTCTCTGGTAGTTATTAATTATGTAAAGAAATTCAAAGCCGGTCTGGTGCTTACTTTTGCCGCCAAGCCCGAACCCATTGACCATAAGAGCGATTCCCGGGTTTGGGTAGCGGCAACTCACGGTGAGCTGTTAAAGGTTTTTGAAAAGCTGGGCGCAAAGATTTTAACCGAGGGCCAGATCAGCGGCCTTAACGGAATTATTTTAGGGGTGGCTAAACGCAAAGCCATGGAGGGAGCCTGTTTGCTGGGGGAAATCCCCTTCTATACCGTCCAGATTGAGAACCCCAAAGCCACTGCCGGCATTCTGGATATGCTCAATAAGTATTTTAACCTGAAGCTAAACCTTTCCTCGATAAAGGAAAGAAGTAAGTTTATCGAAGAGGAAATCGACAAGCTCATAACTTATTTAAAGGGAGAGTCCTCCCCGACCGGCCCGACCCCTTTGAACGAGGAAGATATCGAGAAGATAAAGCGCGACCTGGCCGCCTATACCAAGTTACCGCAGTCGGCCCGCGAGAAAATCAACAAGCTTTTTACCGATGCCGAGAAAGATATCGGCCTGGCTAATAAGCTTAAGTCCGAGCTCGACCAATGGAATGTTTACAAAGAATACGAAGATAAGTTTCTGGATTTGTTCAAAAAAAAGAACAGGAAGAAAGACCAGAATTAACAATATTTTTTTAAGACCCGCCTTTTTAAAGACCAATCTTATTGATATTTTTGATGGAAAGCCTACCGGTAGCTAAAATACGGGCCTTGGACGCAAAAGCTAAACAGCTGGGATTCACCGAGAGAATTCTGATCGAAAATGCTTCCAGTAATCTTTTTCAGGTTTTGGACAGTCTTAAGCTGGGCCCCAAAGCCCTGGTTATTGCCGGAAGAGGCAATAACGGGGCCGATGTTTTAAGTTGCGCCCGTAAGCTTTCCAGCCGGGGCTTTAGAGTGGAGGTTGCGGTTGTCTCTGAGAAGCCTCTAGGTCAAGAGGCCCTGCATCAGAAGACAATTTTAGAAAAAATAAAGGTGCCGGTTCACAGCCTTAAAGTAGGGGCAATTCATGAATTGCCCCTACTGCTTAAGAGTTGCGATTTTATTCTTGAAGGTATTTTGGGAGTTGGCATTAAGGGTGAAGTGTCTGAGTTTCTAAAAAAAGTTATCTTAAGCATCAACCAGAGCAATAAAAAGATAATCTCCTGCGATATACCCTCCGGGCTCTCCCCGGATGAAGGGGTAATCTTGGGAGAGGCGGTCAAAGCCGATTACACCATTACCTTTATCGCCCCCAAGCCAGGGTTTTTCTTGAATCAGGGGCCGGAACTCTGCGGAAAGATATTCACCGTGGATATCGGAATATCACGGGAAATACTGGAGAAAGCGTAAACCGTAAAACGAAAAGCGTAAAGCCAAAATGTAAAATTTAAAACTTTTTATACGTTTTGAATTTTAAATTGTAGTTTTTTGCTTTTCGCTTTGCATTTTTCGCTAAAGAGGAGGCACTATGAAAGTAAGTTGGTTGGGGCATGCCTGTTTTCTTTTAGAGACTGATCAGGGGACCAAGATAATCACCGATCCTTATGAGTCCGGTTCCTACGGCGGAGCGATTGGTTATGATCCGGTAGGCCTTGAGCCGGATATCGTTACCGTTTCCCACCAGCACGCCGACCATAATTATACCCGGGAATTTAAAGCCGCCCGGATTATCGATGAGCCCGGAGAAATTTCGATAAAAGATGTAGCTATAAAAGGGACGGCCTCTTTCCATGACGATCAGCAGGGAAGGGCCCGGGGGGAGAATATAATTTTTATTATTCAAGCGGAAGGCTTAACAGTGGTTCACTTTGGCGATTTAGGCACTAAAGACATTGATTACTCAAAATTTAACGCTGCTGACATTGTTATTATTCCCGTAGGCGGAACCTTCACGCTTGGTGCCCGGGAAGCAACGGAGGTTATCGCTAAAATCAAACCCAAAATCACCATCCCCATGCATTATAAAACTCCTAAGCTGGGATTCGGTATTGACGGCGTGGAGAGATTCCTCGAGGGCAAAGACTACTCAAAACAAGAAAGCTTGTTCGTTGACCCCGGCAATATTCAGTCTTTTAAAGCAATAATTGTCCTTTCGCCCCAACGCTAATTTAAAGCCGGCAAAAATATGTTTATTTTTGACTTCTTTTCCTTATTAGTCTTTACGGCCATAATAGCCGCTGTTTACGTCCACGAGGGTTTCCTGCTGGGGCGGTTTCTGCTGCACAGGATTAAAGGTCCGAGTGCCGGGATTGCCTGGTGGCCAAAATCAGCGGTCATTACCCATATCCTGGCCGCTTTGGGAGTACTCTGTTTTTTATACGGGTATTTATCGAGCCTTACCGGCCGAGCGTAGAGAAGGTCGATATTCTTACGGCCAAGCTTAAAAAAACCAACTTACGGATTGTCCAGATTTCCGATTTACACTGTGATCAAAAAGAGCGCAGTGAGAGTAAGGTGGTTGAAATTATTAATGCCCTTAAACCGGACGTCATTATTTTTACCGGCGACGCTATAAATGCGCCCGAAGCCCTGCCGGTGTTTAAAAAAACCATGCTGAAGCTAAAGGCCGGGCTGGGAAAATTCGCCGTGCGCGGCAATTGGGATGCGCGCTACTGGAGCAATCTGGATTTATTCGGCGGGACCGGTTTTCGGATACTCAATAATGAAAACGTAAAGTTAACCAAAGAAGGGGAGGAGTTTTATCTCTGCGGTTTAGATTATTTATCACCGCAAAATGGGCCAGGGCTGCTTGAGGCCGTACCGGCTGCGCAGTTGCGAATTTTCTTATACCATACTCCGGATTTAATCGCCGCGATAGAAGCAGCCGGGGCAGACTTGTATTTAGCCGGGCATACCCATGGCGGCCAGATCAGGCTTCCGGTTTACGGAGCGATAGTTACCTTTTCCCGCTACGGGAAAAAGTATGAGTCTGGGAGGCACCAGGTAGGTAAGACTATTTTGTATGTAAATAGAGGCATCGGTATGGAAGGCGGAATTATGCCCCCGGTAAGGTTTTTCTGCCCTCCGGAAATAACCGTTTTGGAAATTAAGCCCCAATGACCTATCAAGAAAGATTTTATCGGCATAAAGTTCTTTCCCGCCACCGGCTGGAAGTCGGCTTTAAACAGAGCGACCTTTTGATCTGCAGCAATCAGGAAATCGACAAGGCTGCGGCTAAAGATAGTTTAGTGCGCCACTACCAAAGTATTGCCGGTTACGTTCAGAAAAACCCGGCCTTTTTAACTGCCCTTTCTCCTTTACCCCCGGACCGGCAGGCCCCGCCAATCGTAACCGAAATGCTTAAAGTATCCCAGCTCAGCGGAATCGGCCCCTTTGCCGCGGTAGCCGGAGCCATTGCCCTTTATGTGGGTAATGAGCTTTTAGAGTATGCCCAAGAGGTTGTTGTCGAAAACGGAGGCGATATCTTTTTGCAGATCAAAGAGGATAAGGGCTTAGGGGTTTATCTGGGTGAGAACTTCAATCCGGCTAATATCACCCTCAACATAAAAAAAAGAGATTCTGCTTTCGGAATCGCCTCTTCTTCGGCTACTATCGGCTCCAGCCTAAACTTGGGCGCGGCCGACCTGGTAACGGTTATAGCTAAAAACGCGATTTTAGCCGACAGCTTCGCCACCTCCCTTTCTAACCGCATAAAGAAAGAAGCGGATATCGAACCGGTTTTAACCCTTGCTAAAGAAAGCCCCTTTGTGGAAGCGATCGTGATTGCCTTTAAGGGTAAAATCTACCTCTGGGGCGACCTCGAACTAACCCCGTAAGGCCCGCCCTGTAAACGGTTTCAAAATACCCCTCTCAGTCATTAAACTTGCTTAACAAATATGTTATACTTAAATGGAATTCTGTTTGTGGGAGCCAAAATAATGAAAGGTAAGAGAAGTAAGTTGATTTATTTTTGCTTTGGGCTGTTGATTTTTGCCTTGATGTTTGGTCAGCAAAGTTATGCTTGGGATAATTTGGTTGGGAAAACAACGGCTCCTGCTAAAAGTATAAAGGATAATCGTTCTGCCGGTATCCATGCCCGTTATTATGCGGCAAGAATGCAGCAAAAAAGTAATCCGAAGTATAAGCAGCCTGTCTATGTGCTGCACAAGGAAGGCCGGGCCTGGAACAGAGGCCCTTTCATCTCACTGGAAGATGCCAAAAAAGCGCAGCAAGTTGAAATTGAGTTTATAAAAAATAGACCCAATGCGCCGGAAAAGGTGCATGTGCCGATCGAAATAAGGAATGAGTTTGATGAAACGGTGCGGGTGCTGGATCCTCACCCCAGTCAGAGTTTTTTCCGTATCGGGAGCGATCCTAAGATAATGGAAGGATTGGATACAGGTTTATTTTCGGGTGCGAGAATTTCTGCCCGGAAAGCCATAATGCAGGTTGCCCAAGAGCTCGGCTATTTTCCTAAAGAACTGGAAAAAGAATTAGTTATTTACGAAACTGACAGCGGGGGATTCCCGCTTAAAATCATCGATTTTACTTATGTAATTGATTACCGAGATGGGACCGAGGAGGTAACTGATGATTTCAATGAGGGCATGGAGCTTATACAGCGGGCCTGGAAAACCAGGCAGAAAGCCGGCCGTGTCTATACCGTTATTTCCGAATACGATATTATTGAATTGCCGCCCCCTTATTGATTCCGCCTTAAGCTATTATGAAAGCACGATTATCTGTTATTATTTTGAGTATAATGGAAGGGTTATAAGGTATTGGTTAATAAGTGGTTAGGGGCCAGAGAACCGTCCCCTTTCTTTGTTTGTGGGAGCTAGAATGATAAATAAGGAAAGAATATGAAGTCAAGAATATGTTTTGTAGTTTTTATAACCGCGTTTCTGGTTTTGTCCGGGCTTAAGACCTGGGCTCAGGAAAAATACGGCTTTAGCCCCACTCGCCTGGGGCGTAGTGCTAGTGAACTGAAGGCCGAGCATGACTTTGACCTCAAGGCCAGATACAATTTTGCCCGGATACAAGCCAAAGGTCCCCAGAAATTTAAGGGTACCAAGTACACATTGCCCCATGCTCCACGATGGCCGGGGCAGTTTAACACTTTAGCCGAAGCCCGCGAAGCCCAAAAGAAAGAGATAACGCGCCTTCGCTGGATTGCCTACGGTAATTCTGCCGAGGTTCCCATGCGCATCGATGAAATCAACGGGCACGGAGACATCGTGCGGGTAATTGATCCGGCTACCCATGAAGTTATTTTCCAGGTCGGTAGCGACCAGGCTTTGCACGTAGTCTCCACCGAACGCAATAATTATTCATTAGCTGCGGGGGCGTCAGCGAAGCGCGCCCGAGTAGACAAAGTAATCCGGGAGCTATTTTCCGACACCCATCACGGCGAAATCCCCAAAGCCTTGCTGGATGAAATTAAAATTAAGATAACTGACGGAGAGGGCCGCATCCTTAAGTTTATGGATGTACACTGGAAAGTATACGAGCCGTATACCCAATCTTTCTTTCACACTTACGGTGAAGCCTGGGACCGGGTTGAATTTTTAGAGAAATCTTTTCCCCAAATGAACCAGCATCATGACTATATCGAGCCGCTCGTAGAGCACTATTCTGAATAGCAATCGGGTTGTAATAGAAAAACAGGAAGGCATATAAAACATGAAAAGTAAATCGATTTTTTATTACGTTGGGCTGTTGATTTTTGCCCTGGTACTTGGTCAGCAAAGTTATGCCTGGGATAATCTGACCGTGGCATCAACCACCCCTGTTAAAGACATAAAGGGTATCCGCTCTGCCGATATCCAGGCCCGTTATCATGCGGCAAGAATGCAGCAAAGAAGCGAACCGAAATACAAGCAGCCTGTCTATCTGCTGCCCAAGGCAGCCCGGGTCTGGAACAGAGGCCCTTTCCTTTCACTGGAAGATGCCAAAAAAGTGCAGCAAGTTGAAATTGAGCATATAAAGAATAAGCACAATACTTCGGAAAAAGTGTACGTGCCGATCGAAATAAGGAATGAATTCGATGAAGCGGTGCGGGTGTTAGATTCTCATCCCCGCCAGAAATTTTACCGCATCGGAAGCGATCCTAAGATAATGCAGGGATTTGGCGCAAAGCAAGGAGTAGATTCGGGTTTATTTTCCAGTGAGAGGAATTCTGTCCGGAAGGTGATAATGCAGGTTGCCCAAGAGCTCGGCTATTTTCCTAAAGAACTGGATAAGGAATTAGTTATTTATGAAACTGACAACGAGGGAGTCCCACTTAAGATCATAGACTTCGCTTACATGCTCGATTACAGAGATGGAACCGCAGAATTTACCGATGATTATAATGAGGGCATTGAGCTTCTGCAGCGGGCCTGGAAAACCAAGCAGAAAGCTGCTGATATTCTTAACGTTATTTCCGAATACGATATTATCGAATGACCGTAATTAGAGCTAACTCTTTTTCCCTAATCTTCAGTTATAAACCTACCATTCACTATTCACTAACGACTATCAACTAATAATGCGCGGGGGGGGACTTGAACCCCCACAGTATCGCTACCACTAGGCCCTCAACCTAGCGTGTCTGCCAATTCCACCACCCGCGCAAATACTGATATGTCTGCCTGCCCTACATAGCCCGCCAGGCTGATTAAGTCTTATTTCAAGGGCGAAGTAGGGCCAATTCCACCACCCGCGCTTTTAGGATTTGCGGCGGTTAAAAATATATTTACTGCCGGGGAATTTTTTGGCCAGGCTTTTGGTTTCCGCTCCTAAAGTGGTTACCTGAGCGACATGGGTAAAATGCTTCTCGGGTTCGATGACTATCCCGATAGAGATACCGGGGAAGCCGAATTTCTGGACCTGGCCGTCGCGGCCTTTAGTTTCAATATAGCCTTTTACTCGCTCTTTTTCGTCGAAAAACTGGGAGGCGATATTGTCAAAATCAGCCACTATTTTTTTGGCGATATCCTCGGCTTTGGCCGGTGTCGTGATAATCAGGAAATCATCCCCCCCGATATGGCCGATAAAATCATTGACCGTTCCCTCTTTTTGAATAGTATTGATCAGGATCTGAGCGGTTTCTTTGATTACCACGTCTCCCCGTTCAAAGCCGTAGAAGTCGTTTAAAGCTTTGAAATTATCGAGATCGATATAAAGGACGGCAAACCGTTCATCGCCCTTTATTTTTTCGGTCAGCTCTTTGCCGATGGAGACATTGCCGGGCAGCCGGGTTAAGGGGTTGGCGTCTAAATTGGCCGTGGAGCGCCGGATGAGCATGCGGATTCGGGCGATTAATTCCTGAGGTACAAAAGGTTTAAGCATATAATCGTCTACTCCCGCTTCCAGCCCTCCGACTTTGTCTTCGACTTCGCCTTTTCCGGTAAGCATCAGGATGGGGGTGTTAGTGAACAGCGGGTCTTTGCGGATGATTTTACAGATTTCCGGGCCTTCGATATCCGGGAGGACATAGTCGAGTACCAGAAGGTTGGGGGTTTCACTCTTTACTTTTTCCAGGGCTTCCTGGCCGGTGGCGGCTTTTACGATATCAAAATCGCCTTTAAGCGTGGACTCCAAAAGATCCAGGATATCGGGGTTATCATCGACAATTAAAACTTTTATTTCCGGCATAGCGTTTTAGGTTTAGTTACTCTACGGTTCTTAAGGTAAAGTAAAAAGTAGTGCCTTTTCCGACTTCAGATTCTACCCAGATTTTTTCTTTATGGGTATCGATAATCCTTTTTACCAGGGAGAGCCCTAAGCCGCTTCCTTTTATCTTCTGGTTCGCCGGGTTATTTACCCGGAAGAACTCCTGAAATACTTTTTCTAAATCTTCCCTTTCCATGCCGTAGCCGGTATCGGCTACAGAAACAGTAACCGCATGTTCGTCCTTTTTACAGCCGACTGTTATGGCCCCGCCTTCGGGGGTAAATTTTATAGAGTTGTTGATGAGATTAATCAGGACTCTTTCGATCAGGTTTTTATCCAAAAAGGCGTTTACCTTTTCCGGAAAGTCCAGGGCTAAACTTATCTTCTTGGCCTGGGATTGGGGGCTTAAGAAGTCGGTGACGTCTTTGGCCAGCTGGGCAATATCGTAAGGGGCTATTTTGGCTTCCATCTTACCCGATTCTATACGGGAAATATCCAAGAGGGTATTTACGATGTCCATAAGCTTATCCACGTTATCGTCTATTTTGGTCAGTCTTTCTTTCGCTTCCGGGGGCAGCTTGCCGAATTTTTCATCTACCAGAAGGGAGGAGAACCCTTTCACCGAAGTAAGCGGGGTGCGCAGCTCATGGGAAACGCTGGAAATAAAGTCGGATTTAGCCTTGTTGGCTACTTGGATGGCCCGCAGGCTTTTAACCAACTCATTGGTCCTCTCTTTAATTTTCCTTTCCAAATCGTCTTTGGAGTGATAGAGGCTTTCAAACAGCTCAATATTGTCTAAGCACCGGCCGAGATACATGCAGAGAATCAGACAGGCCTCCCCCTCGGATTTTTTAATCTTTTCCGACACCAGAAGGTCGGATAAGATGAATATAGCGTAAACCTGTTCCCGCGCTTTTACGGCCGTGATCAGGGTGTCTTTAAGGTTTATTTCCTGCACCAGCTGTTTACAGATTTCCGAATCTTGATCCAGGAGAGCAGCCGTCTTTAAAGCTTCCTTTTTGTGCTGGAGGGTATTTTTTACTGCCACTATTTCCTTGGGGCCGAAGTCAACATTAACTTTTATCCCCAAATCGTTAAAACCTAAGATCAACCCTCTTTTGAATCCGAGGTCGTTTATCACCTTGCGGTCGATTTGGGTAAAAATCTTTTCTTTATCCAGAATATGCATCGAGGAAAGAATAAAACTTTTTATTAACGCCAATTTATTGAATTCATCTTCGATTTCCCGCTGATAGAGCTTCAGCTCCATATCGCTTTTAATAATTAATTTAGCCTGCTGGTCTAAATCGCGTAGCGTTTCATTTAAGCTTTCGGCTTCGGCCTTTAGAGTAGAGAGGTCGCTCATCTTTTTCATCAGATATATGGCCAGAATGACGATGACTATAAAGAAAACAAAAGCCAGAACGGCCATGGGGTTAGCTAAAGATATGATTTTAAAGGTGCTCATTGCCAAAAGGTTATTAAGAGATTGGTGGTATCCATATCGATATGGCCTTTTTCTCTATCGGCGACAAAGGAGTAGTCGGAATATACACCGACTATCTTAAATTCCTCGCCCAGAGTCTGCTTTATGAGCTTTAACTCCTGGTGAGCCACTTCCCTTAAGATTTTTTTCCGGGCCAGGGAGTTTAAGATAAAAATCAGGCCGCTTCCCTTTTCCTTCAAGAATTTTAACTTAATTTTCAATTCTTTCAACAATAAATTAGAGTCCAGCAACATCAGGTATCCGCGGTCTCCTTCCTTTATATCTCCCACGCAGGCTAAGGAGCCGTCTTGTAAACACTCGACTATGTTGATCCGCTGCAGCTCTCCGGCCTTTTTAATCCCCAGGGGATAAAACGAAAAGAGGCGGTGTTTCATAAAGCTGTTAAACCTTTCTTCGAGGTAATGCTGGTAGATATTGACGGCGGGGTTACCGTTTATTTCCATGATCAGGCCCCGGCTGGGGGTGGCTTTGGTTATGGTAAACGGCCTGCCCAGGGGCAGATACCCTTCACTTCTTAAATAGCTTATGTTTATCCCCTCTAAGGTAAAGCTGGTTAAGCCTTGGTGGATAGTGTTATTCACTATTTGATAATTAGCGGCAGAGTACTTGGTAGCATACCCGGAACCAAGGATATTTAAAATATTCCCCAGGGATAGCTTAAGCGTATTCAAATACACCGCGGGGTTAATCGAAGGAGGGATAAAGGATAAAAAGTAGGAAGAGGTTTTTTTCAGTTTCTTAAACGAAAGGCGCAGGGATGATTCCATTTCCTGGGGAACACTGCTTTTAATCACAAACTCCTCTAATTTTAAATCTTCCTTGTTGATGCAGCAGGCTACTATACCCTCGGTGATGATTCTGCCTTCGTAGATTAAGAAGGGAGCTTGCAGCCCCAGAATCTTCTGGGGTTTTAAGGTAAAGTTTACGGTTTTAATGATGGTCTCGGGATCGTAGTGGGGGGTAAACAGGATTATCAAATGGCCGATATGTTTAGGGAATATTAATTTTATTTTTAGGGAGACTTCTTTTATGGCATCGCCCCCCTCCCGGCTGCTTAGGGCTATGGCAAATTCGTCCTGCTTCACTTCTTCTCCATAAACACCTTGAAGAGGTCAATCGGGACCGGAACGATGATCGTCGATGATTTATCCGAAGATATTTCGACCAGAGTTTGTAAATACCGCATTTGCAGCGCCATGGGGTGTTCAGCGATGACGGTAGCGGCTTGTTTGAGTTTATCGGACGCCTGAAATTCACCTTCGGCAGCGATAACCTTGGCCCTTCTTTCGCGCTCGGCTTCGGCCTGGCGGGCCATGGCCCGGCGCATCTCTTCCGGGAGGTCAACATGCTTTATTTCGACAACTGAGACTTTTATCCCCCAGGGGTCAGTTTGTTTATCGATTATTTCCTGCAGGGAGGAGTTGATTTTTTCCCGGTTGGACAGAACCTCGTCCAACTCCACCTGTCCGACCACGCTTCTTAAGGTGGTTTGGGAAATCTGGGAAGTGGCAAATTCATAATCTTCGACTTCAATAACCGATTTTGTAGGATCCATCACCCGGTAGTAGACCACCGCATTTAATTTAACCGAAACGTTATCCTTGGTGATAATGTCCTGGGGCGGAACATCTAAAGTAACTGTCCTTAAGGGGATTATGACCGCTTTGTCGATCCCGGGGATGAGAAAAATCAGTCCCGGCCCTTTGGGCTTATCCAGGACCCTTCCTAAACGAAAGATCACCCCTCTTTCGTAATCCCTTATTACTCTAAAAAATATCCGGAAGATAAAGGCAGCTATGGCGATAGTGTAGATAAACTTTAAAAGTAACGGCATTCTAAACCTCCTTTTTTAATGAGCCCATGACTTATGGAGCGAACGAAGTGAGCGAACATAAGTCATTTGGGCGAATTAACCCCCACACCAATTGTGGGTAACTAAAGAATGTCAACCAATTGGTGTGGGGGTAAGTTCGGACATATAATTTATGTTCGTCCCGACTCTCGTCGGGACTCCATAAATTATGTCCTCACTTGACCTCCTTTTTCTTTACTACCAGAATCAATCCTTTTACATCAACCACTTCTATTTCTTCTTCTTTCTTTATCCCTTCACCGGTAGTTACCGCATTCCAGATTTCGCCGTGAACGAAAACTTTCCCCTTTTTGGCAATATCGCTATAGGCGGTTCCGCTTTCCCCGATTAAGCCCTCCCGGCCGGTTTTGGCCTTTTTTAAATGAGTTTTGATTATGCGGGTGCAGACAAAAAGGCTGAACAAGCCGAAGCTTAAGGCCACGGGGATAATCATCGCCAGAGAAACTTTCAGGAACCCCGGGCCGCTAAAAATCAGAGTCGAACCTAAAATAAAGGAAGCGACACCCCCCAGCGTAAACAGCCCGAAAGTAGGGGTAAATGCTTCGACGATAAAAAAGATGATGCCCAGTACGATCAGGGCGATGCCGGCGTAATTTACCGGCAGAATACTAAAGGCATAAAAGGAAAGAATTAAGCAGATGATTCCGAACACCCCCGGAAACCCGAATCCGGGATGGGTAACTTCAAAGATGAGGCCCAAGAACCCTAAGGTGAGCAGTAAGTAAGCGATGTTCGGCTCGATAAGGGCATTTAATAATTTCTCTCTGGGGGTAAATTCTATTGTTTCTAAGGGGTGTTCCCGGACAGATAGCTCTATTTCTCCCGCGGCCGTGACCACGCGCCTTCCGTCAATCTTATCCAGGAGCTCATCCAGGTTTTGGGCAATTAAATCGCAGACTTTTTCCTTGAGGGCCTCTTTTTCGGTAATGGAAATGCTTTTGGCGATGGCTTTTTCCAGAAAAGGAAAGGGCCTGTTCCTGCTTTGGGCGATATTCTTGGCCCAGGCCAGAGTGTCATTGATGATTTTTTCCCGGGTCGGTTCATCTAATGAGCCCCATCTTCCGCCTCCGATTACCGGGTGGGCCGCACCGATATGAGTGGAGGGGCTCATGGCCACAATATGGGAGGCGTAGCTGATGAAGGTGCCGGCCGAGGCTGCCCTTGCCCCTTTAGGGGCGATGTAGGTAATAACCGGAGCCGAGGCGTTTAAGATCAATTTGACTATTTTTTCCGTCGATTTAAGCAGGCCGCCGGGGGTATCCATAACCAGGACCAGCACAGAATTATCGCTTTGGGCGGCCTGAAGCCCCCGGGCGATATAGTCGGCGGTTACGGGATTAATGATTTCTCCTTTTAAATTCAAGACTTTTACCCCGCGGGCAACTCCCTTTTTGGCGGCTTCTGGTTTTGTTTCGGCCGGACCGGGGAAAATTAACAGAAAGGTTATCAGGCCAGTAAAAAAACAAAGTTTGGGTAGTCTGCTCTGGGAAAACATAGGGTAATTTTACTCCGTCTGCACTTAAATTACCATAAAGAGGACCAAAAATCAATACATCCTTGACATTTCCTATGGTATATGCTATATACTAATTACATTTGCGCACCCCCGGCGGCGGGGGAAATACATGGAAACAATTGCGGCAGGAAGCTGGATAGATATATTTTTTCTAATTCTTTGTCTGTATACAATTTACATCGCTGTTTCCCGGGGACCTCAAAGGGAGATCCTTCGGATCATCGGGGTCTTGGTCGGTTCTTTTTTTGCTTTCCAACATTATCCTCTTGTCGCGCAGTTTATTGCTGATAAAATATCTTTTCTGAAGGTAAAGTATTGTTACTTTTCGGCTTTCCTGGTAATTTTTTTAAGCATAACTATAATCTTTGGTCTCCTGGGATGGGTCGTCGGTATTTTTTACAAAAAGAGGGAAATATCGTCCCGGGAAAGATGGGCATCTTTATTGATGGGGGGAGCGCGGTTTTCCTTTTTAAGCAGTGTCGTTCTTTTTTTATTGCACCTGTCTCCTTTTAGCGCAGTTCACGTTAATAATTCCCTGTCCCGTGTCGTATTTAAAAAGATTGCTCCCGCATTTTACCTGGCGACTTTTAAGGCCTATAAAAAAATGGACCCCGAAGCCGTACTGAGCAAGGAGGTGGAAGCATATTATGAAGCTAAACGTTCTTTATCGGAAAGTGATCGCCAAAGGAATCGAAGCCGACATCCGCAGCCGCGGCGAAATCGATAAGCTTTTAAAGCAAAAGAAGAAAGGGTATGAAAAATTAACCCCGAAAGAGCAAGAATGTTTTGATTTAGATTCGCTTTTTAACCCCTTCGCCGATACGCGGATCCTTGAGGGTGATCCCGAAAGCAGTGTAAAGTCGATGATCGTGGGTATAGACGTCGACGGCAGCGAGCTGCTGCTTGTGGATAAGTTGAAGGATAAAGGCAAAAAAATAGATTTGATCGTTTCCCATCACCCCCAAGGCCGGGCCTACGCCCGATTTTATGAGGTGATGGATTTACAGATAGATATTTTTGCCCGGGCCGGAATTCCGGTAAGTGTCAGCGAGAATCTCCTGGGAGAACGCAAGCGGCAGGTGGCCCGCAGAGTCAGTTCTGCCAACCATGCCCGGGCGGTTGATACCGCCAAACTGCTCAAGCAAAACTTCTTATGTATTCATACCCCCGCGGACAATTGCGCTTATCAGTATTTGCGCAAAGAAGTGGATAAACTTAAACCGGCCTCCCTGGGCCAGATAATGGATTTACTGCTGGCTGTTCCCGAGTATGTTGATGCCGCCAGGAATAATAACCCTCCCCAGATAGCGGTCGGCAATAGAAATTCGCGTTGCAAAAAAATATACCTTGAGTTTACGGGGGGAACCGAGGGCCCCCAAAACATATATGAAAAGCTTTCTTCCCGGGGCATTGACACTATAATTGCCATGCACCAGTCCGAAGAACACTTCAAGAAATGCAAGAAAGCCAATATAAATGTTATTTTCGCCTCCCACATTGCTTCCGACGCTTTAGGTTTAAACATATTGCTGGATTCTTTAGAGAAAAAAGAAAAGTTTAAAATTTACGAATTCTCCGGTTTTCGCCGCTTTAAGCGCACGAGATAGAGGCGGATCACCGCGGATATCTACGCGGATTTACGCCCAACACACGCAGGGCGTTTATCCGCGTTTAGATCCGCATATATCCGCTTCTAAAGTAAGAAATGATTCCTCAAGCCTTCATTGACGAAGTTCAGTCCCGGACGGATATCGCTGAGCTGATAGCGAGTTATATCCCTTTAAAGAGGACCGGCCGGAATTTCAAAGCCTTATGTCCTTTTCATTCCGAAAAAACCCCCTCATTTATAATCAGCCCCCAGAAACAGATTTTTCATTGTTTTGGCTGCGGAGAGGGCGGGGGAGTTTTTCAGTTCTTGACCTTGATCGAAAAAGTGACTTTCCCCGAGGCCGTGGAGATTCTGGCCAAAAAGAACGGGTTGGCCGTACCTTATCAACAGGACAGAGCTTCAAAAGTCAAAACCGTTCTTTATGAAGCGCTGGCTGAGGCCGCCGCGTTCTTTAACCGTAACCTTAAGGACAGCCGAGATTGCTCTGGCGTCCGGGAATACCTTAAGCAGCGGGGGGTGGATCAGAATACGATCG
Organism: uncultured Planctomycetia bacterium; assembly: GCA_964420965.1. Taxonomy (GTDB): domain Bacteria; phylum Omnitrophota; class Gorgyraeia; order Duberdicusellales; family 4484-171; genus CAYQUQ01. The sequence continues at coordinate 29,218 of CAYQUQ010000001.1, forward strand.
ATCAGTTTCGCCTGGGATTCGCTTTCGGCAACAACACCCTGATAAGCTATATGCGCAAGAAAGGGTTTACTCTCGAGATTTTAGAGAAGGCGTCCTTGATTACTCCCGGGAGAGCCGGATTCCGGGATTTATTTAATAACCGGATTATTTTCCCTATTTTTGATGTCCGTTCGCGAATCATTGCTTTTGGCGGCCGGCTTTACCGGGAAAGAAGCGATTCCCCCAAATATATTAACTCCCTGGAAAGCGCCCTTTACAGTAAAAGAGACCACCTTTTTGGGCTTAACTTTTCCAAAGAGAATATCGTGAAGGAGGGGACAATAGTCGTCGGCGAGGGGTATCTGGATATGATCACCCCTTTTATGCGGGGAATAAAAAACATCGTCGCTTCTTTAGGGACAGCCCTTACTTTAGAGCAGATTCGCTTAATCAAGAGGTATGCTCTAAAGGTAATTTTGGTATATGATTCCGACCCGGCCGGACAGAACGCAACCTTACGGTCTGTAGATTTACTTTTGGAAGGCGATCTAAAGGTTAAGGTGGTTA
>CAYQUQ010000001.1:29773-101862 GCA_964420965.1 uncultured Planctomycetia bacterium
CCCGCAGGATACGATCCTGATTCTTTAGCAGTAAAGAAGGGGAAGGATTATTTTTTAAAACTTCTTGAGAACAGCCTTGATTTCTTCGAATATAAATTAAATATTCTAAAGATGAGCCATGACCGAAAGAGCATTGAAGGAAAGACCGCCATCGCCAAAGATGTGTTGGCTACCGTAAATAAATTAAGCAGCGAGATTGAAAAATACGAATACATAAGAAAGCTGGCCGTACATTTAGGGGTTAAAGAGGAGATCGTGATTGCTGAGTTCGAGAAGACCTTTAGCAAAGGTAGCAGGGCTTATGAAAAAAGGCGCGGGTTTTCTGACCGGCCGCAAGACTCCCCTTTTCACAAACACGAACCCTTATCGGTTACCGAAAAGGTCCTGCTTAAATTTATGCTCACCAACCCCAAGGCTTATGCGTTGGCCAGAAAGAACTTAAAGGAAGAGTATTTTAATTCATATTTAGCCCGGAAAACCATCTCCTTTCTTTTTCAGGACTCTTCTTTTAAGGACGTTCCGATCGAAAAACTGTTAGGAACAGTCAGGGATAAAGAAGTCAGCGGTTTTATTTCCGAAATATTGATGGACGAAGATATACCTTCCGACAAAGATACTTTTAAGGAGAGCCTGCTTAAGCTGCGCAAGAAGGGGGCCGTGGAGCTAAAAAGGAAGCTTCAGGATAAGATCCGGGACGCAGAGTCCCGGGGGGATAAAGAGGCTTTAAGGGAGCTGCTTAATAAATTTACTCAGATTAAATGAGCCCGTTATAAAGGAACTTTCTAACGGGGTGAACGGAGTGAGGAATGGTTAAGAAAAAACTTTTAGAGCGAAGTATCGGCCAGTTAATCGATTTAGGTAAAAAGAAGGGCTACCTTACCTACGACGAGATAAACCATTTTCTTTCCGAGGAGATATCCAGCGCAAAAGATCTGGATATTATTTTCGAGCGGTTGGACAGCAAAGACATAAGTATCCTCGAGGCAAAAGAGGTTGCGGAATGGGAGAAGATGAAGAAGAAACATACTCCTTCTACATCTCAATCCATCGATGACCCCGTAAAAATGTATCTTAAACAGATGGGCCAGATTCCCTTACTTTCCCGCGAGGAAGAAATAAGGCTGGCCAAGAGGATAGAAGAGGCCGAAGAAATTCTGCGGGAAGAAGTGTTCTCCACAGGGATATCCCGGGACGCTTTTATCGATATTTCCAGACGTCTTATAAGGGAAGAGCTGAATCCCGATGATTTTGTAAAAGGGGAGATTAAGAGTAAGGAAAAAGAGATTAAAAGAATCCGCAAACTCTACGGAAAGTTAGCCCGGATAACAAAAATTGAGAGTCAGAAAAAGATCCTCAAGGAGTTTAATTTTACGATCGGAATAATTGAGCGGATAATCGTTAAAACCCGGCTTAGCGTTCGGGAGGCCGAAAGGTTAAAGCGGAAGCTGGAGCGGGTCCAGGGCCGCAGCAAACGGGCCCAAACTCAGAGGCGCCGCCTGGCCAGAGAAAAGCGAAAGATTATTAAGCGTCTGGGTTTTGGCGAAGATGAGATAAGAGACAGGATGAGGTCGATAGCGGACAAGGTCCGGGTTTACAATCAGGCTAAAAGGACCCTAGTGGAGGCCAATTTAAGGCTGGTGGTAAGCATAGCTAAGAAATATGTGAACCGGGGGCTTTCTTTTTTAGATTTGATCCAGGAAGGAAATATCGGTCTGATCAAGGCCGTGGAGAAGTTCGAATATAAACGCGGATACAAATTTTCTACCTACGCTACCTGGTGGATACGTCAGGCCATAACCCGGGCTATCGCCGACCAGGCCCGGACAATAAGGATACCGGTGCATATGACCGAGACGATTAACAAAATAATCAGAATTTCCCGGCTTTTTATCCAGGAGAAGGGAAGAGAGCCTACCCCCGAAGAATTATCCAAGGAACTCAAGCTCCCGGTTTTTAAAATAAAAGATATTATTAAAGTGTCCCAGCAACCGATATCGATACATACGCCGATCGGTGATGACGGCGACACTTCTTTTGGCGATTTCATCGAGGACAAAAAGGCCGTTTCTCCGGCTAACGCTACCGTATTTTCGATGCTTAAAGAAGAGCTGGAACAGGTGATGGAAAGCTTAACCGACCGGGAACGAAACATACTTACTTTAAGATTCGGGCTCGAGGACGGCAGTCCCAAAACCTTAGAAGAAGTCGGGACTATTTTTAGGGTCACGCGTGAACGGATCCGGCAGATTGAGGCCAAAGCTTTAAAGAAGCTGCGGCATCCCAGCCGTTCGCGCCGTCTGCAGACTTTTTTAGAGCTTACCCTTTTCCGCGGTAAATTCCGCCCTTCATGAACCCCGTTAGAAAAGCTTTTTTCTAACGGGGTAAAGGAGCACTATGGTCGATAAAAAAACCGTTGAACATGTAGCCCAATTAGCCCGGGTAGCCATAAGCGAAGAGGAAAAAGAATCTTTAGGCGATCAGCTTTCCAAGATTATTGACTACATCGATAAGCTTAAAGAGCTAAAAGTCGAAGGAGTAGCGCCCCTGAGAGGATTGCATATTGCCGGAAACATTTTCCGCGAGGATAAAGCCGTACTTAAGCCCGCAGAGGATATCTTAAACAACGTCCCTTTGCGCCAGGATAATTTCATTAAGATTCCTAAAGTGATCGAATGAAGAAGCAATACCGATGGATAAGTTAATTAGTCTTACCGGGCTAGAGATTGCGCAGGGAATTAAGGACCAGAGCCTTTCTAAAGAGGATGTTCACACTTTTTTTAAAAGCCGGATCGAAAAGCTGGACCGTTCTTTACGCAGTTTCGTAGAAGTTTATGCGCAGCCGATACCCGGGCCGGGAAGTTCTTCCTTAGAGGGTCTGCCCATAGCCATAAAGGACAATATTTGTATCCAGGGTAAAAAGATTACTTGTGCTTCTAAGATTTTATCTTCACACCGGGCGGCCTATGACGCTGCCGTGATCCGGAAATTAAAGGATGCCGGGTTAAGCATTATCGGGACTACCAATATGGATGAGTTCGCTTTCGGGTCTTCTACGGAAAATTCCTGTTACGGGCCTACGAAAAACCCCTGGGATCCATCCCGGGTGGTTGGGGGTTCCAGCGGCGGTTCGGCCGCAGCCGTAGCCGCGCGGCTTGTTCCCTTTGCCCTGGGGTCAGACACCGGAGGTTCCATCCGCCAACCGGCCGCTCTTTGCGGCGTGGTCGGGTTTAAGCCGACCTACGGGCGGGTTTCCCGCTACGGGCTGGTTGCTTTTGGTTCGAGCCTGGATCAGATCGGCCCTCTGACTACAAATTTTGGGGATTGCGCTCATCTGCTCAATATAATTTGCGGGGCCGACGCTAAAGATTCTACCGCGGTTTCTTTAGCCGTTCCTGATTTTAGAGAGAGTTTGGGCTGTTCCTGTGCCGGGGTAAAAGTGGGTTTGCCGAAACAGTATTTTGGGCCGGGACTAGACCCGGCGGTAAAAACGGCGGTGGACGAAGCCATAGCTACCTTTAAGAAAAAGAAAGTAAAGTTTGTTCCCATAGACTTGCCCCATACCGAATACGCTGTAGCCACCTATTATATTATCGCTTCTTCTGAGGCCAGCTCCAACTTGCAGAGGTTCGACGGGATCAAATACGGCTTAAGGAGTAAAAGCGGTAATTTAAAAGAGCTTTATGCGAAAACCCGGGCTGAAGGTTTCGGCGACGAGGTGAAACGGCGAGTATTTTTAGGGACCTACAGCCTTTCCAGCGGCTACTACGACGCTTACTACCTCAAAGCTCTGAAAGCAAGGAGGCTGATTAAGGACGATTTCGACCAGGCTTTTAAAGCCGTCGATTTGATTCTCACCCCCACCTCGCCTACGGCAGCCTTTAAAATCGGTGAGAAAGTAAGCGACCCCTTAAGTATGTATTTATCCGATATTTATACCATATCGGTTAATTTAGCCGGGATTCCGGCGGTTTCTTTCCCCTGCGGCTTTACTCCCGGCAATTTGCCGATCGGAGTCCAGTTGATCGGCAAAGAGTTTGACGAAGCCACGCTTATTAAGTTGGGCTCGCTTTTCCAGGACTGCACTGATTTTCATAAAAAAATACCCGCAATAAAATGAGTAATTTCGAAACAGTGATCGGCTTAGAGGTGCATGTGCAGCTTAAGACAGATTCCAAGATATTCTGCTCCTGCGCCACTAAATTTGAAAGCCCTCCCAACACCAATATCTGTCCGGTCTGCTGCGGCTATCCCGGGGTACTCCCGGTTTTTAATAAAAAAGTTCTGGAATTAGCCCTGCGGGTTTCCCTGGCTTTAAACTGTAAAGTTAATAAGGATATATACTTTGAAAGGAAGAATTACTTTTATCCCGATTTACCCAAGAATTATCAGATTTCTCAGTATAAGATGCCCCTGGGAGAAGAGGGTTCTCTTTTGCTGGCGTCGGGTAAAACCATAAAGATCAACAGAGTGCACATGGAGGAAGACGCCGGGAAATTAGTGCATAAAGAAGATTGTTCACTGGTAGATTTCAATCGTACCGGAATCCCTTTACTGGAAATTGTTTCCTCCCCGGATATCCGCAGTCCCGAGGAGGCTTACGATTACCTAAATCATCTTAAATTAACCCTTCAGTCTATCGGCGCCTCCGATTGCGATATGGAGAAGGGATACTTACGCTGTGACGCTAATATTTCTCTCCGCGAGAAGGGTCAGGAAGAGTTAGGCACAAAAGTGGAATTGAAGAATATGAATTCCTTTAAAGGGGTAAGGTCGGCTTTACAGTTTGAAGCCGAAAGGCAGGCCAAAGCACTGGTTGAAGGCGAGAGAATCGTGCAGGAGACCCGGCTCTGGGATGTAGAGAAGCAAAAGACTTTTGTTATGCGCACTAAAGAAGAGGCTCACGATTACCGCTATTTTCCCGAACCGGACCTCCTTAACTTTTCGGTTTCCGCAGAGCTCATCGAGCAGGAGAGAGGGTTGATTGGAGAATTACCGCTTAAAAAGAAAGCAAGATTAATGCAGGATTACGGAATCGGAGCTAAAGAGGCCGATATATTTGTGGGTAATTCTAAACTGGCCCGATTCTTCGAAGAGATACTTAAGGTTTATCCGCAACCCAAAGAGGTGTCTAACTGGCTCCTCGGACCCTTCTTAGAGCAGGTAAACAACTTAGCGGGTAATTTCGATTCCGTAAAAATATCTGCACAAAACTTCGCGAAGATAGTAAAATACTTCAGTGAAGGCAAAATGAATAATTTAGCCGGAAAGCTTGCCCTTTCCTTAAGTATAAGCACCAACGAAGATGTGGACAGCATTATCGACAGGGAGGAGCTTTTCCAGGTATCGGATCAGGATTCTTTAACTAACTTTGTCGAGGAGGTTATTAAGGAAAACCCCAAGCCGGTCAGCGAGTACAAAGAAGGCAAGCTCCCGGCGGTTCAGTTCTTAGTGGGTCAGGTAATGAGGAAGAGTAAGGGTAAGGCGAATCCTAAGGTCGCCAGAGAAATGCTAGAAAGGAGGCTAAGTGAGGCTTAGATTTTTGAAGCGTACAAAGGAAAGCTAACAAAAATCTGTAGCCGAACTTACCCCCACACCAATTTGTACACTTTGTTTAAGGAGCGAAATTGGTGTGGGGGTTAATTCGCCCATACGACTTACGTTCATTCGCTTCGCTCACTCCGTAAGTCGTGGGCTCATTAAAAGGAGGCTTAAGAAATGAGAAGGAGAAGTGTTGTTTTTATAGTGATTCTGGCCGTAATCGCACTTTCTTACCGGGCCGGTATTTCTTTCGGCCAGGAAGGCGAAAAGAAAAAGGCAGTTAAAAAGGCAGTTAAAAAAGTAATTAAAAAGGATGATTTATATAAAGAGCTGGAGATCTTCGCCGAAGGATTAGCCGTCATTGAAAAGAAATACGTCGAAGACAAGTCCGCGCAAGACTTAATCTACGGAGCCATGGAAGGGCTGCTGATGTCCCTGGATTCTTACAGCCAGTTTTTAAGCCCCGATGACTATAAAAACCTTTTAGTGGAAACGGAAGGAAAGTTCGGCGGGTTAGGTATTGAGATTACCATCAAGGACGGTTTGCTTACCATCGTCTCGCCTTTAGAAGATACACCGGCATGGAAGGCGGGAGTTAAGGCCAGCGATATAATCGTTAAGATCGAGGGCGAGTTGACCAAGGGTATTACTTTGAATGAAGCCGTTAAAAAGTTACGGGGCAAACCCGGCACCAAGGTTACCATAACCGTTTTGCGGGAAAAGGGCCGCAAGCTCGAAGACATAACCATCACCAGAGGAATTATTAAAATAAAAGACATAAAAAGAGCCCTGGTCTTAGAAGACAATATTGGTTACGTGAAAATAGCCGAATTTAGAGAGAATACGGCCCGGGATCTGGACAAGGCTTTAGAGAAATTGAATAAAAAAAAGCTCAAAGGTATAATCATTGATTTACGCAATAATCCCGGCGGGCTGTTGAGCTCAGCCATAGAAGTCAGCAGCCGGTTTATAAAAGACGGGGCCGTGGTCGTATCCACCAAATCCCGCAGTGAAGCGGAGCGGGTGTATAAGTCCTTGCGGGTCAATAAGAAGTATTTGGATATCCCTTTGGTGGTATTGATAAATAAGGGCAGCGCTTCCGGGAGCGAGATCCTGGCGGCGGCCTTGCGGGATAATAAGCAGGCTATTCTGCTGGGGGAGGCAACGTTCGGTAAGGGCTCAGTGCAGACCATAGTACCTTTATCCGACTCTTCGGCGATGCGTCTGACTACTTCGAAGTATTATACCCCCACCGGTAAGAGTATTCACGAAAAGGGCATTGAGCCGGATATTCTGGTGACTAAGACCGAAGCCGAAGGCGAGGAAGATGTTTTTAAAGATCTGGACAAGAAAAAGAAATTCGATTATAAAAAAGATTATCAGATAATCAGAGCCCTGGATTTAATCCGAGGCCTGCTCGTTTTAAAAAACAGCGAGTAGGCATGTACACCCTGGGTATAGAAACTTCTTGCGATGAAACTTCCTGCGCGATTTTAAATAATTTTGAAGTCCTTTCCAACGTTACCCTGTCTTCTTTAAGAGAGCACAAAAAGTACGGCGGGGTGATTCCCGAAATAGCCACCCGCGCCCACCTTAAGGCTATGGATAGAGTTTTAAAAGAAGCTTCTATTCAGGCCGATGTGCCCCTAAAGAAAATAGGCCTGATCGGCGCGACCTGCAAACCGGGTTTGATCGGAAGCCTGGTGGTCGGCCTTAACTTTGCCAAAGCCCTGTCGGTAGCGCTTAAAGTGCCTTTTATAGGAATAAACCATCTCCACGCGCATCTTTTTGCCCCTTTTTTAAATTGTGCGCATAAGTTAAGATTTCCCTTCTTAGGTTTAGTAATTTCCGGCGGGCATACTGAGATTTACCGCGTCGACGATTTCAATAAGATAAAAACTCTGGGCGAAACTCTCGATGATGCCTGCGGGGAAGTTTTTGATAAAGTGGCTATGGGCTACGGCTTGGGGTATCCCGGAGGTCCGGTTATTGACCGGCTTTACGACCAGAGATACAGAAAGGATTTTGATTTTAAATGCGGCCGATCCGGATTTGATTTAAGCTTCAGCGGAATAAAAACCGCCCTTATTTATAAGAGAAACGAACTTAAGGCCAAGGGCCTTTTTGATGCCAAAACGAAGATAAGGCTTATCTCTTCTTTTCAGTATGCAGTTTGCGAAACGATTATCCGCGCGGCCCGGGAAGCGGCCGCGAAGTTTAAAATAGACCGGATAGTCTGCGGCGGCGGAGTCGCCGCCAACAGCTATTTACGCCGCCGCCTGAAAAGTGAAGAAAAAAAGGCCAGATTAGAGATTTTGGTTTCGCCCCGCAAGTACGCCGGGGATAACGGAGCAATGGTTGCAGGATTAGGGTTTTATCTGTATAATAAAAGGAGAACAAAGAGCCCTCTAAATTTAAGGGCCGAGCCGAACTGACCGCATAATGATTAGCTTTTTTCAAACCATAATCAGGCTGATTTTAGCTTTTATTTTAGGGAGCGTTATTGGTTTAGAACGGGAGAAAAAGGGGGGTAGCGCGGGACTACGGACCCATATCTTGGTTTGTGTGGGGTCGGCATTAATAATGTTGACTTCCCTTTATATTTATGATATTTATCAGGATAAGGCCGCAATTGATCCTTCCCGAATCGCCGCCGGGGTAGTTACCGGTATCGGATTTCTGGGGGCGGGGACGATAATCCGCAGCCGGGAAGGAGTCAAAGGCCTGACTACGGCCGCAAGTATCTGGGTGAGCGCAGCCATCGGTCTGGCCGTGGGTTGCGGATATATCAGCGCCGCGCTGGTAGTTACCGGCCTTTCCTACTTATCGCTTTCTTTTTTGAAAAAAATAGAAAAAAGGAGCTCAGCTAATAAGGCAATTTAATAAGATTTCTCGTCCCGACTCATCGTCGGGACTCGAGATCAATTTTCCTGAGTGAAACGCTATAAAATTGAGGGGGTGAAAAAATGGCGAGACGTAGAGAAGAAGAGAAAATTTTAGACGTAAGTGCGGCCATGCAGGGAAGCTTAGTTTTTTCGGACCCCGTAAACTTACGGATTAACGGAAAGTTTGAGGGCACTTTAACCACCAAAGGTAATTTGATTATCGGAGAAAGCGCTGAGGTTAAAGCGGACATCATCGGTGAGAGCATAACTATTGCCGGTTATGTCCGGGGAAAGATTAAAGCCAGCGGGATGGTCCGGCTCGTAAGCACGGGGCGGATTGTTGCCGACATGGAAGTTCCCCGGCTGTCTATCGAAGAAGGAGCGGTCTTTAACGGTAAATGCGCCATGCTCGAGGGAAGAATTTCCCTGGAAGAGCTATCCGATTATCTTTCGATCGAAGAGGATAAGATCATGGAATGGGTCGACGGCGGTAAAATTCCCGTAGAGAAAGAAGGGAGCAGATTATTATTCGACCGCGAAGAGGTAGAAAGCTTTATAGCCCATAAATAAACCTTAGATAGAATAATCCCTGTAATCTAATTAATAATTATGAAAGAAAAACTTCTGGCCACCAGAGAGGTTTCACAAATCTTAGGCATCCCCGAAAAAGAGATTATCGACCTGGCTAATACCAATATTATCCCCCATTTCAAGGTAGCCGGGGAGTTCTTCCGTTTTAAAAGAGAGGATGTATTGCGAATTAAACCTGCCATTAAAAAGAAATATAATCTTCCCGAAAAAAAACGCCACCGCTCAGAAAGCATTAGGGAATTTTTTTACTTTAATGATTTTTATATTGTGGCGACAGCCTTAATAATTTTTTTGCTCTGGATAATCATTAAGGATATCGCCTTTAGCGCCTGATTGCACCGCCCCCCTTAATTTAATCTCTATAACCCCGGGAGGAAGAGAATGATAACTTACGATGAGTTTTCTAAGCTGGATTTAAGAATCGGCAGAGTTTTGGAGGTAAATCCTCACCCTGACGCCGAAAAGCTCTATTTGTTAAAGGTGAACATCGGCGCAAGCACGATTTCTCTGGTTGCGGGAATAAGAGCTTTTTACGCCGCGCCGGATTTAGTCGGTAAATTAATAGTCGTTCTGGTTAATCTGGAGCCGAGAAGCTTAAGAGGCATTGTTTCGGAAGGAATGCTCCTTGCGGCTCAATCCGACGGCGACGTCAGCGTGATAGTTTCTGATCGCGAGGCAACTCCGGGGAGCAAGGTTAAATGATGAAAACAGAATATTTAAGGGTCAATACAAAAGGAAACTGCGATATTATCGATATTACCCCCGGCATAAGGGAAATAGCCGGGAAAGAAAAGCTTAAGGATGGGATTATCTTTCTCTCGGTCATCGGCTCAACGGCAGCTTTAACCACCATGGAGTACGAGTCGGGACTTAAGCAGGATTTAAAGAAGATGTTCGAGAAACTTATCCCCTACCGCAGGGATTATTCCCATAACTTTACCTGGGCCGACGACAATGGCCACTCTCATCTGCGGAGTTCATTTATTAAAACCTCATTCTTTGTCTCGGTTACCGGCGGCAAACTTGATTTAGGAACCTGGCAGCAAGTGGTCTTAATCGATTTTGACACTCGCCCCCGGGAGCGAAAAATCGTAGCCAAAATATGGATTTAAGCCGGGATATCGAAGAATATGATTTGATTTTTCTTGACCTGGAAACAACCGGTCTGGATGTCGTAACCGGGGATTCTATCTGCGAAATCGGAGCTTTAAAAGTAAGAAAAAGAGAGGTCATCGATGAATTCCACACTCTGGTTAATCCGCAAAAAAGTATGCCCCCGGAAGCTTTCCGGATCCATAAAATATCGGATCAGGATTTAAAGGATGCCCCGGCTTTTGAAAAGATAGCGGATAAGCTTATTTCGTTTCTTAAGGGCAGCGTAATTTTCGCCTACAATGTTGAGTTTGATATGGGATTTGTGGATCAACATTTAAAAAAAATTAATTATCCGCCTTTGGATACCCCGGCAGTAGATATCCTTTCTATGGCCCGGGACGCTCTTTATTTGCCGAAATACGATCTGGCGACTACATCCCGGTTTTTTAATATTGAAAGCAGGGGTAATTTCCACCGGGCTTTAGACGATGCTTATGTCGCTTACCGGATATTTTTCCGGCTGCTGGAGATTTTCAAAGAAAAAAGGCTGAACAGGCTTGCCGAATTCATTTCCCTTTACGGTTTTAACAACGATATTTTCCGCTCCCAGGAAAACAGTAAAGTAGATTTTTTTAAGGCGGCGATCGATGCGAAAATGAATATAAAAATCAAGTGTTTTTTGCCCAAGGGTGGTGCGGAAGAGAAACAGATCCGGCCCCTCAGGATATTTCAGGAAAACCGGCATTTTTATCTTTTATATCAGGGTGCGGACAATAATCCTTCCCGGGCGAGGCTAAATCGGATTTTTGATATCGCCGGAACCGGGGAGTTTAGCGATTGAACAGCCCGGACATGTATGGTATTATATTTAACATAATAAAGGGGGTATGAGATGGATGATATATTGGAAATTTTAGAGAGTAATGCCCGGATTTCTTTAGATGAGCTTAAGAAGCTGACCGGCAAAGATAAAAAAACCATCGAAAAGACCATAAAAGGTTATGAGAAAAAAGGGGTAATCGTAAAATACAAGACTGTGATCAACCGGCAGAAGATTAAGGGCGAAGCCGGGGTGGTGGCCTTAATCGAGGTCCAGGTTACGCCCCAGAAAGATGTCGGCTTTGATCTGGTCGCCGAGAGGATTTACCGTTTTCCGGAAGTGAAAAGCTGTTACCTTATTTCCGGAACTTATGATTTACTCTTGATCGTTGAAGGAAAGGATATCCATACGGTAGCCAGCTTTGTTTCCGAGAAGCTGGCTCCTTTGAGTTCGGTTAAGGGGACTGTCAGCCATTTTATGCTTAAGAAGTATAAGGAAGACGGAGTGGTTTTGGTAAAAAAAGAAGAAGGCCAGAGATTGGCCATAACCTACTGAAAAAGAATGATTGCTAAACACGTAAAAAAAGTGCCTCCCTCGGGAATCCGGGAGTTTTTTGATCTGGTCTTGGGCATGCCGGAAGTAATCTCTTTAGGCGTGGGCGAGCCCGACTTTATTGCTCCCTGGCGGATTAGAGAAAAGGCCATTACCGCCTTGGAGAAGGGTTTGACTTCCTACACCTCCAATAAAGGGCTTTTTGTGCTGCGTTCCGACATCGCCCGGCACTTTAAAAAGAAATACGCTCTGAGCTATAATCCCGATAGCGAGATACTCATAACAGTGGGGGTAAGCGAAGCTCTGGATTTATCTCTGCGGGCTATCGTTGACCCCGGCGATAAAGTAATCGTGGTCAGCCCTCACTATGTTGCTTATCCGGCACTGGTAGAGATTTGCGGGGGCCAGGTACTCTATTTAGCCACCAAAGAGAGGGAAAATTTTAAAATCGACTTAAAGCGGCTGAAAGAACTTTTAAAGAAAAACCCCAAGGCAATAATTTTTAATAACCCGGTTAACCCCACCGGCGTCCATTATTCGGCGCCGGAACTAAAAGAAATCTGGGAAGCTTTAGCGGCGAAAAAAACTATCGTGATCAGCGATGAGGTTTACGATGAGTTGACTTACGCAGAGAAGCATACCCCCTTTTCCGCTTTATCCGGACCGGCCCGCAAGAGGACCATAGTCCTTAACGGATTCTCCAAAGGCTATGCTATGACCGGCTTTAGAATCGGTTTTGCCTGTGCAGATAAGGAGATAATTTCGGCTATGGCTAAAATTCATTCTTTTTCCATAATGTGCGCGCCGATTATTGCTCAGGTCGCCGGATCCGAGGCCCTTTTAGCCCAAAGGGAAGTCAATTCCATGCGTGCGCAATATCACCGGAGAAGAGACTTTGTGGTCAAGGAATTAAATCGACTGGGGTTGGTTACGATAAATCCCAAAGGGGCTTTCTATTGCTTTCCCTCTTTGAAAAATTACAAGATAAGCTCTTTAGATTTTGCTAAAGGGCTTTTGCTCAAGGAGAAAGTGGCTGTGGTTCCCGGGCGCGCTTTCGGAAAAGAATACGATTCCTACGTAAGAATGTCTTACGCTAATTCTTTAGACAACTTGAGAGAGGCGGTAGTACGGATCGAGAGATTTTTAAGCCGGTTGTAGCCACGGTAATTTTATGGCCAGGCTGTCCAAAATAAAAACGGATAAAAAGAATATCCGGACTCTGGTGATGAAGCTGGGGAATAAAAACCTGATTGTGCTGCGCGGCCAGAAAGGTTATGTTATGTGCGGGTATTTAAGCTTAAAGGCGGCCGGTAAATTCAAGGATGCGGCGGCAGTCATTACCGGGGTTTCTACCCTTAAAGAAGCCCTTAAAGCCAAAGTTTATTCAGCTACGCTTAAGGCGAAAAGGCTGGGAATACATAAGGGTCAGTGCATAAAAGATGTCCTCAAAATTATCGCTTAAGTTAATAGCCGGACTGGTTGTTTTGTTTTCTTTTGGCGTGACAGAAGCCTCCGGCAGCAACCCTTCCGCAGAATCTCTAAGTTCATTCACTGCGCGTTACCACGATTTGACCCTCCGGCTTGAAGAAGCCGTCGCGGCCGATCCCGATAACCTCGATTTAAGAATAAAGCTGTCCGGATTTTACTGTGATTTCCGGGATTATGAAAAGGCGATCGCCATCCTTAAAAATATTGACTCCCGGGAAGCCAAAGTGGTACTGGCTAAGGCTTATGCTAAGCTTAAAGAGCATGATTATGCCATCGAAATCTTTGAGCAGCTTAAACCCCTTCCCGAGGATCCCGAATATCTTTATCTTTACGGCACGGTTTTAGAGGAGAAGAATTTATTCCCTAAGGCCATCAAAATTTACGCCCGGGTCGGCCCTCCGTTCGAGCTTAAAGCTAAAGAAAGAGTAAAAAGTATCCGGTTTAAGGTGGAGAAGGAAATTCCCGAAGCGATAGCAAAGATTTCCCGGAAAGCAAAAAGTTTTCTCAAAAGTATTAAAGATGACGCCGCGGTCTACCTGCTCGTTGACGAAGATATGGAAGTCCGGACCGACAACACCTCTTTGTCTACAGTGCATATTATCGAGAAAGTTTTGAAGGAAAGGGGAAAAGAGCTGGCGGAGGTGGAGATTGGCTATGACTCTACTTATCAGCGGATAGAGCTGGAATTCGCCCGTACCATTACCAAAGACGGTAAAGTAATTTATGCCGGGAAAGAAAACATTCGGGATATCGGCCGTTATCTTAATTATCCCCTCTACAGTAACTCCCGGGCCTTTATAGTTTCCATGCCTTCCGTGGATGTCGGTTCTTTCATCGAGTATAAAATAAAAATTTATTCCTCAAAACTGATCAATGAGGACGATTTCACTTTTATTTACCGCTTGCGGGAAAAATACCCGATATTCCGGGCTGCTTTTCGCCTGATCGTTCCCAAGAAAAGAAAGGTTAATTTTAAATTCTTCAATCCCGATTACGCTAAGGGTATAAAGCTTAAGCCTTCGGCGAAGATAAAGGGGGATAAACGGATATATTCCTGGAGTTTTAAGAAAATAGACCCGATAGTTCCTGAGTACGCCATGCCGCCCGTCTCCTTCGTTAACCCGGCAGTGTTGGTTTCCAGTTTTTCGACCTGGGAAGAGATTTATAAGTGGTGGCATTCTCTGTACCGGGATAAAATCGAGGCTACCGCAGAAATAAAAAGCTTTACCCAAAAACTTATCGCCGGTAAATCCAGCGAACGGGATAAAGCCAAAGCCATCCATGAATTCGTCGCCAAGAATATCCGCTATGTGGCCATCGAATACGGGGACAGCGGCTACGAGCCCCATCGGGCCGAAGAGGTATTCATCAACCGCTACGGCGATTGCAAGGACCAGGCGATCTTACTGGTAAGCATGCTGCGGGCGGCCGGATTAAAAGCCTATCCGGTGCTCATCCCGACCCGTAAAGCCTATCCGATCGCCGAAGATTTTCCTTCTTCTAATTTTAACCACGCTATCTGCGCCGTGGAACTGGGAAAAGAGCTGATTTTCATGGATCCGACTGCCGAAGCCACTCCTTTTGCCCAGATTCCCCTTTCCGATCAGAAAAGGAAGGTGTTGGTATTTTTTGACGAAACCTACAAAATACTTACCGTCCCTCAGATAAAGGAAAATACAGTGCGCTACGTCATGGATATCGACATCAACAGGGACGAGAATGCTACGGTTACAAGAAAGGTATATACACAAGGATTCTTTGCTTCCTCTTACCGCTGGTATTTAAAATATACCCATCCGGCTATAATCGAAGAGGACATCCGTAAAAAAATGGTCGCGCTTTCCTCGCTTTCCCGCCTTTTAGATTACGTAATAAAGGATGTCGATGATTTTGATTCTCCGCCTTCACTGGTTTATAAATTCAAGGCCGATAAATTTCTTAATCCGGCCGGTGAATTAAGAATTATCCCGGCTTTAGACGAGGTCTCTTTAAATCATGAGATAATCAGTAAGGAGAAAAGAGATTTCCCCGTCGATTTTGAAGGGTTTTACACCAAGCAGGCGGTCATAAAGATCAATCTTCCCGGAAACTTAAAAGTTAAATATTTACCGGACGACTTAGGTTTAGAAAATCCCTGGTTTAAGCTTTCTGCATCCTACCAGAAGCTGCCCGGGGCCATTGATTTCCGCCAGGAGCTGACGGTTAAGAAGAAATTGGTAGCCCAAAAAAATTATCCGGAATTTAAGCGTTATTTCGAGGATGCGCTTTACCGCTTAAAAGAGCAGATTATTTTAAAGAGAAACAAACCCCGTTAGAGAACGAAGTTCTCTAACGGGGTAAATAGCCATGGTTCGGAAAGATTTCGAGATTAAATTTTACGAGGATATTTTAAAAAAACACCCCGATTTTGTTAATGTGCTTATATCTCTCGGCGATACTTATACCCGTAAAGGGCTCCATCAGGAAGGTCTAGCCGTAGACAAAAAATTAGTCAGTTTAAAGCCGGATGACCCGATCGTACACTATAATCTGGCCTGTAGCCTTTCTTTAACCGGCCAGGTTAAAGAAGCTTTGTCAGAGCTGAAAAGGGCGGTTTTGCTCGGCTATGACGACTCCTCGCATATCTTAAGAGACCCCGATTTAGAAAACCTGCGTAAGAGCCCTGAGTTTAAGTCTTTTTACCAAAAGTTAAAAAGGCTTAAATGAGCGGCAGGACGAAATTTAAATCCGGTTTTGTAGCCCTTTTAGGCCGGCCCAACGCCGGAAAGTCAACTCTGCTTAACGCCCTGGTGGGGAATAAGGTCAGTATTATCTCCCCGATTCCTCAGACCACCCGCCATCAAATAAAGGGGATCCTCAACTTAAAACAGGCGCAATTAGTCTTCGTGGATACTCCCGGAATGCACTCCTTTAAGGATAAGCTGGCCGAGCACTTAAATACCATTGCTAAGAAATCGCTAAAGGGATGTGATCTGATCATCTATGTCGTGGATGTTTCCCGGCGGATCGGAAAGGAGGAGGAAAGGCTGCTTTCGCTCCTGGCCGGGCAGAATATTAAGACGATAATGGTTTTAAATAAGATTGACTTAGGTCTAAACTTTTTCAATGATTACGTTGCTTTCTGGCGAAAAAAGGCTAAAGAAAAAGATCCGCTTTTATGTTATATGCCCCTTTCGGCTAAAACCGGTAAAAATGTTGATCGGTTAAGGGAGGTTCTAACCGATAATTTACCCCCGGGGGAACCCTATTACGATAAGGGTACGCTTACCGATTTCCCCCTTAAGTTTCGGGTCGCCGACATCATCCGGGAAAAGCTGTTTTTAGAGTTAAAAAAGGAATTGCCCCATTCTCTGGCCGTCGAAGTTGAAGAGATCGCGGATAAGGGAAAAAAGATTTACATCAAAGCCAATATTTATGTAAAGAGCAACTCCCAGAAGAGAATTGTGGTGGGCAAAGGCGGCGGGCTGCTTAAAAGAACCGGCAGTACTTCCCGTCCCGAAATCGAGCGGATTTATCGGAAGAAAGTTTTTTTAGATATCTGGGTTAAAGTGCTAAAGGACTGGCAAAGCCGCCCCCGGATCCTTAAAGAATTAGGGTACTGGTGGGAATAGGTTTGTTAAAGGCTATAATTTTATGTTGCAATGCGTAATGCAAAATAGGGAACAACATTAAAAACGAATACAACTATTTTAAAGAAAGCTATGCCCGCATAATGAATTGCATCGAACGTTTCTACCGGAATTTTGAACCACTTGCTATGCATACGATAAACCCAGTCATGGGCAAACAGGATAATAAAAAACCACCACAGTAATAAGCCCATATTAATTACAGCGCACCATCCCAGTACTCCCCGCAATATGTCAACTGTCATTTGCCACCTCCTTTTTTTGTAAATATCTCACCTAACACAAAAATCAGCCCCGTTGTAGCTTACAGTTGCCTTCGGTAACTTATCTCTAACGGGGTAAACGGCCTGAGCCCAAGTAATGGAAGGGTCAGGTGCTTGCCCCGTTAGACCGAAGGTCTAATGGGGGATTGATTTGTTATAGGTTTATTAGATTATCAATATCTTTTCCAAATTCATTCTGTCTACTCATTTTTCTTAACAAAAACTGCAATAGTACCTGCTACGAAAATTACAAGACCGGCAACAATCCATAGATTTGATACAAGTACTCCATAGTAAGTTACTACGATCCCAACTATCATAAAGACTATTCCTACGATCCCCTTTGCTATATGCCAAATTTTCTTATTCGAATTTAAATAAAGCTTCTTTCTTTTTATCAAACACCTAATTGCAAACCCGACAGTAATCAGTGAAGAAATCAGTAAAAATAATAGTACACCCCCCCATTTTTTTATGAGAAAGAGTTCCCTTAAATCAGAATCGATAAATGAAACTGCCATATGATTTCCTATACTGAGATAAAATCTTTTTAATTGCCAATAAAGCCCTTTCGCTTCGCGGTATCTTCCAGTGTCACCATAAAGGTCTGCTAAATCTTCGTACCGCCAAACGTCATCTGCATTGGCAACGTTAGGCTCTATTTGAATGGATTTCTCGTAATAAGATATTGATTTGTCAGGATCTCGCCAGCGGTAAATTGCACCAATTCTTGCGTATGGTACATGGTGTTCCGGGTTTATCTCGATTGCTTTTTGGTATAGTTCAACTGACTTTTGATAATCCCTTATACCTCCATACGCCTTAGCAAGCAGCATATAGAGATCAAAAGAATCAGGTTTTAACTCTAAGGCTTTCTCGAAATAAGTAATCGCTTCACGGTATTGATCTTCCGAGGGCACATAATCTCCCTGAAGCGCTTTCTCCCCCTGCATCCGATAATAATCTGCTTTTGTCGATTCATCAATACCCCCAAAAGCTAATTTACGATATTTTTCTAAAACTGGCTTGATATGATTGATTGCTAAGGCAAAATTAATGTTTTGACCTTCTCTATATTGCCAGGTGACTAAGCCGATAACCTCTCCTTTGGAATTGATGAGAGGGCCGCCGCTATTCCCTGGAGATACGGGAGCGGTCAATTGAAGCCAACGTAAATCCTGATCATGCCGAACACCCGATAATACTCCATCACTAAAGGAATATTCCAATCCTAATGATGCTCCTATGCAATAAACAGCTTCTCCGGTTTCTACTGTATCAGAATTACCCAGATTAACGACGGGGAGACGATCGGCAGTAATTTTTAGAATCGTCATGTCATATTTAGGGTCTGTATATACTACGCTTTCTATAGGAAATGTTGATTCGTCCTTCAGCACAACCACGAGTCTCTCCCGATCAAATTGATGGCCAACTACATGATGATTAGTAATAATCAAACCTTTACTATCTACAATAAATCCACTTCCGATATTTTCTCTTCTTTCACTCCCATACTCTTTTTTAGAGAAATATACAACAGCCGGGCTTACATCTGCAAAGATGTCTCGAGATGATTTTATTGAAGATGTTCTAGATGAAAATTTATTTTGTTCCTCGTTGACTGCCTCACCAATAATCTTCTCGATATCTTCCCGATAATAGGTCATCGGCACACCGTAAACATCTATTTTTATATAATCCTCAGCTCTTTCGATTATTTCTGCCTCTATGGTTCTGCCGGATTTGAGAATAATTATTTCGGCAAATAGAGGCGATGTTAACACTAGAGATAGCAAGGCAATAATTAATTTTTTCATGGCGCTCCTTTTATGTTTTATTTTTTCCTATAGTAATTAACATGCGGATTCCCTGTTTTTTAGCTAAGCACGGGATACCGAAGATAGTATAGCATTTTCTTGCCAATTTTTGAAAGAATTTTAGCTTAAGATTAACCGATAAAGTATTGTTTGAAATCAGGGTGAATATCGAATAGAATTATACGGTATGAGTATTTTAGAGGTAATAAAGGCGCGCAGGTCAGTACGGAAGTTTAAGCAGAAGGCCGTTCCTTTGAAGGTTATCGAGGGCATTTTAGAGGCCGGCCGGTGGGCCCCTTCCGGGCTGAATAACCAGCCCTGGCGGTTTATGGTGTTGGGGAAAGAAAAGAAAGATTCCTTAGCCCAATTTACCCATTATGGCCGTATCGTAAAGGGAGCAGATAAAGTTATTCTGGTATTTTTGGACAAGAAGGCTTCCTATAATTATGAAAAAGATTTAATGGCAATAGGAGCGTGCATTCAAAACATGCTCCTTTATATCCACTCTATAAAATTAGGTGCCTGCTGGCTGGGCGAGATCCTAAACCAACGGGAGAAGGTGCAGGGCTTTTTAAAGATATCGAAAATCCTGGAGTTAGAGGCTGTCATCGCTTTAGGCTATCCCGCAGCCGGCATTAAGAAGGGACGGCGAAAACAGCCAAAAGATTTATCGATGGCAAAATATGAAAGTATGTAAACATTTCTCTGAGTGCGGTGGTTGCCGCCTCCAGGATACTCCCTACCCGGAACAACTGGCCGGCAAAGAAGATAAAATAAGAACTCTCCTTGGTTCTTTAGGTCTTTGCGCAGAGTTAAAACCCATCAATTATTCCGACCAGTGGTATTACCGCAATAAGATGGAGTTTAGCTTCGGCCGGGATGAAAGGGTTATTTGCGGTTTGTACAGTAAAAACCGGAAAGGGGAGCTTGTCGATTTAGAGGAGTGCCTGATTTTCTCACCCGTCGCGGCCCCGATTCTAAGAGCAGTTAAAGATTTCGCCCGGCGCAATGAATACCCGGTTTATAATCGCTACTCTCACCAGGGCTTTTTACGCAATGTAATTGTCCGGGAGGCTAAATTTACCCAGCAGCTCATGGTGGGAATGGTAACTACCAGCAGCCGGGAGTTTAAAGCTGAAGAGTTTGTGGAGGAATTAAGAAGTTTAAAACTAAATTCAGAAGTTAAATCTATTTACCGGATTATCAATGACTCCTGGTCAGACGCCGTGGTTTTTCAGAGAAAGGAGTTACTTTGGGGAGAGCCGCTGATAGAGGAACAGCTGGGTGATTTTAAATTTAAAATCGGTATGGATACTTTTTTTCAGGTTAACCCCGGCATGATCGCTGGCTTCTATGATAAGCTTGCCGGCTATGCTAACCTGTCCGGCCAGGAAAGGGTTTTAGACCTTTTTTGCGGAGCCGGGTCCATCGGAATCTGGTTGGCCCGAAAAGCTAAGTTTGTCTGGGGGGTGGAAGCCAGCAAAGAGGTTGTGGATTTAGCCTGGCAAAACGCCAAGATTAATCATATCGAAAATATTTCCTTTTTTAGCGCGGATGCCCGGCGGTTTCTTAATACCCAGGGGGCCTTTTATCGCGATATCGACCTTTTGGTTATCAATCCTCCCCGCTCGGGGCTCTCCAAGCGGATAATCCGGTCCATCTTAAGGCTTTCTCCCCGGACGATTATTTACTCTTCCTGTAACCCCACCGCCTTAGCTCAGGATTTAGGCCAGCTCATTACCGGCTATAACCTCGATTCTATTGAACCCTTTGACTTCTTCCCCCACACTCCGCACTTAGAGGTTCTTTGCCTTTTGCGCCGCAAGTAAGCGGTTACAAAAAAGCGGTGATTTTGGCCTCAAAGAGAAGATTTTTAGGTATATAAAATGGTATATTAGAACGGTTACCTGAATTAAGATTACCTTGTTTTCTTAAGAGCTTTTCGGGAGAGGCGATAAAAATATTCCTGTTTTTCCAGAATCAGTGATAGTAAATACTTAGTCTTCATCACAGCCGACACGGAAGAGCGCCGCCGGGGAGGGTGTCGGCAGACCATTCCCTACAGGTAACCAAAACACCGGCGGCATTGACTTTATCCCCGGTAGCCTCAGTTTACAGGTTACCGGGGATCTTCAAAATCGAACCCCGGAACGAACTCTGCTTGTAAGCGCTTACAAAAAACCCTTGATTTTAAAGGGAAATACGAGATTTTCCCTTATCCAAAATGTTATACTCAAGAGGTTACCTCTTTTTTTGAGCGCTTTTTGGTTACCTATAGTTTGTAAAACTTAATTTCGGGAGACGAAGAATGCTGTCATTTTTTCAGAGGCAGAAGGCCACTGTCTCTCTCCGCTTATTAGGTGCATTACTCATTTTCTTTCTGTTTATCTCTCTAGCCGCTACCTACTTACCTAAGAGATCACCGAAGTATGCTGATTTTCTTCCTCCCCCCGGCAAACTAGTAGCTTTAACCCCCGCCTTTATCCCGCCGCTTTTACGCGGCCTGACCATCTATCCCCAGGATCCTTTTCGCTTCGACTTCTATATCGAAAACGGCGACAAACACCTTAAAGATGAACAGTTTAAACAAGAATCCCGGCAGCTGATCAAGTACTTTTTAGCGGCCTTAACCATACCCGAGGAAGACTTCTGGGTCAACCTCTCCCCTTACGAACAAGAAAGAATCGCTCCTGAGGACTTAGGCGTAACCGAGCTGGGAAAAGCCCTCTTAGGCCAGGACTATATCTTAAAACAACTCCTGGCTTCCCTGATGCACCCGGACAGTGAGACCGGAAAAGAGTTCTGGAAGCGGGTCTATAGACGCGCCCATGAGCTCTACGGCACGACCAAAATACCCATTAACACCTTCAACAAGATTTGGATTATGCCGGAGAAGGCCTTAGTTTACGCCCGGGACAATACCGCTTATGTGGTGGAAAGCCGCCTCAAAGTTTTACTGGAAGAAGACTACCTGGCCTTAAAGCAAAATCTTAACCACCCGGCTCCCGGTTCGGAAAAGCTCTCGCCGGATAAGACCAAGGTTTTATGCCGGATATCTTCTAATCTGATCAAGGAAGTCATCCTGCCGGAAATCGAAACAGAAATCAACCAGGGAGAAAACTTCGCCTCTTTGAGGCAGGCCTTTAACGCCATGGTCTTAGCCGCCTGGTTTAAACGCCGCCTTAAAACTCACCTCCTCAATCAGGTCTATACCGATAAAGCCAAACTCAAAGGTGTCGATCTTAAAGATAAAGCCACCAAACAAAAAATCTACCAGCAATACTTAGAGGCCTACCGGCAAGGCGTATACAACTACATCAAGACTGAATATGACCCCAATATGCAGAAAAACATTTCCCGCCAGTACTACAGCGGCGGCTTTGCCTGGGGAAAGCCCGGGGAATGGTTGGGTGAGACCGGCCAGGCCCCCTTATCCCGCCGGGAAGGAGCCAATGTCCAGGTGGCTTTGCGGGCGGAAATGGGGCAGACAAGGAGAGTTTCCTCGCCCAGTGAGAGTAGTGGAGATGAGCTTAAGGTTCTCTATAACGCGGCTTTAGCCGGTGATAGTTCCGCGGTAAACCAGTTAAAGGCATTTGCTCTCTCTTCCGACCACGCCCTAGCCCAAAGCGCCTACGAATACCTGGATCACCTGGCCTACAAAGAAAGCAACTTAGAGAGCATCCAGGCCGTAAAGGAGCTGGCCCTTTCTGCGGATATACCCCGGGAAGCCAAACTTAATTCCAATAGCCAGGGTATCATCGATGACTTAGCTTATATCGTCCGGGAAGCCCAGCACCATATCAGCAGCGAAGCCCGCAAGGCGGCTTTAGACGCTTTAGAGGAAATCATGTTTGCTTATGCTAAGAGCGATACCAAGATAGCCGATTATATCTTAAACCGCATATTCACCCCCTTAAGGAATGGCTACATAAACACTATCCCCGACGGAGCCGAGCTGGCCACCCAGGCCTTAAAAAGAATGGTGGAGTCTGACCAGATCGGTTCAGGCTTAACTGCCCAGGCTTTAACGGCTAAACCGGAACAACCCTTAGCCGTATTTAATACCGTAACTGACCCGGCGGCCCAAGGATATACCCCTGGGCATAAAAAGACAGCCTTGGAAAACTTAAACCTGGCCCAGGCCGCCCAGGTAATCCCCCGGATAAAGGAGCTGGTCTTCTCCCAGGACCACGCCCTAGCCCAAAGCGCCTACGAATACCTGGATCACCTGGCCTACAAAGAAAGCAACTTAGACAGCATCCAGGCCGTGAAGGAGCTGGCCCTGTCTGCGGATATACCCCGGAAGGCTAAACTTGACTCCAATAACCAGGGCATTATCGATGACTTAGCTTATATCGTCCGGGAAATACAACTGAACGTCAGCAGAGAAGCCCGCAAGGCGGCCCTGGCGGCTTTAGAAGAGATCCTGTTTGCCTACGCTAACGATACCAACATAGCCGATTACATCTTGAACCGCGTATTCATCGCCCTAAGGGAACAGGTGATAAGCGCTATCCCCGACGGAGCCGAGCTGGCCACCCAGGCTTTAAAAAGAATGGTGGAGTCTGACCAGATCGGCCCAGGTTTAACGGCCCGGGCCTTAACGGCTAAACCGGAACAACCCTTAGCCGTATTTAATACCGTAACTGACCCGGCGGCCCAAGGATATACCCCTGGGCATAAAAAGACAGCCTTGGAAAACTTAAACCTGGCCCAGGCCGCCCAGGTAATCCCCCGGATAAAGGAGCTGGTCTTCTCCCAGGACCACGCCCTAGCCCAAAGCGCCTACGAATACCTGGATCACCTGGCCTACAAAGAAAGCAACTTAGACAGCATCCAGGCCGTGAAGGAGCTGGCCCTGTCTGCGGATATACCCCGGAAGGCTAAACTTGACTCCAATAACCAGGGCATCATCGATGACTTAGCTTATATCGTCCGGGAAACCCAGCACCATATCAGCAGCGAAGCCCGCAAAGCGGCCCTGGCGGCTTTAGGAGAGATTGCTGCCGCTGATTTTGCCGACGATGCTATCATCAGATACTTACAGAATGATAACGGCGTTAAAGCAATAATCCGCAGTACCTCACTACCAGCTATCCCCCAAGATTTATGGGAGTTGCTACAAACAGCTAATCAGGATGCTCCTTCCAACAAGCAGATAAATTTAGAATCATTTATGGCTGACTACTGGCTTACCGTGGCCCGGCTTTACCACCTGGATCCACGCTATTGCCGCCAGATATTTGACGCTATCCTTTCCGGCCTGGGGCCAAAGCGGCTAGCGGCATTCTTAAAGGATATACAACCGGCCCTTTGGGATGAAACCATTTACCCAGCATTAAAGTCAATATTTAAACAGGCCCAAGAGCGGGATCATGCTTATGCCCAGAGAATTATCGAGTTAGCTGCCGCCTATAAGGATTTAGGGATCAGCCAGTTATTTGTGCAGCTGGCCGCGCAGGAAGCCCAAAAACGCCGGGTTACGGTCCGGCAGGTATATTTAGCTCTAGCCCAGGAGTTAATCAAAGCCTTTGCCCAGAAACTGGGAGTTACCCTGGACCGGGTGACTGCCGAGACCATTGAAAATTGGTATTTGCCTTATTTATCCAAGCTGTTTGTGGGCCGGCGCATTGTCTATGCTCACGGCAGCAGCCACCGGCCCCTGCAGCAGCTATTCGATTCAGTGATCAAGGCCACCCTGGAAGGTAAATTCGCTGAGATGATCACTGATACCAGTGATGCCAACGCTTATCCCATGGGTAAAAGAATTGCTGAGCAGAATCAGAAGGTGAGAAAAGCCTTAGAGTTATTAGGCATTGACTTAGAAGAGTGGTTAGGCTATCAAGAGGAAGCCCGGTTTAGCTTAGAGCAGGCCCAGGGCAGCCGGATTGATGTGGCCGCAGAATTACAGGGCTTGGCCGAGCAGTTTTTCGCTCTTCTCGATAAGCTGCAGGAAAAGCACGGGAATATGGTCAGGGGTAGTTTAGGTAAGATGGGCTTAGAATTAGTGGAAGATGCTCAAGGCAGGCGTCTGGTTCAGAATAATGGTCGGCAGGAAACCAATCAGAAAGTGGCCCTTAAAGCCTTGATGGGTTTATTATTTAAAAACCAGGGTAACTTCAGCAAACTCCAGAAAAGCTTGAATTTCCTGGATAGAAATTATCAGGGCCAGGAAGCGGCTACCTTAATCTTCCACATCCGGGAAAAACTAGAGATGCTTAACCGCCTGGTCAATAATCCCGCAGAATTTAAAAAAGCCCTGGAAGGCCCGCAGGCATTTTTAATCCGCAGGTGGGCCCGAAATCCCGGCCGGGATATCTTCCAGGGTAACTTTACCGGATGCTGTGTGGCTATCGATAACGACTTACACCCGGAGGCCATTATCGAATACCTCATTGACCAGGGGATTCAGATTGTGGAGGTTGTTGATGAGGCTACCGGCTTAGCCGTAGCCCAGACATGGGTTTTTGTAGCCGTTAATCAAAACGGCAAGCCGGTTTTAGTTTTAGACAATATTGAAGTCGAGGAAACTTACCCTAAAACTTCCGGTCAGAATAAAATAATCCGTGATCACCTGGTAGCCTACATGCAGAAATATGCGCAGGCTATCGACGTCGAGGAGCTTTATTTAGGGGTAACCCAGTACAACGATGTGAACACCAGTGATTACCCCACTGTTTCTGATCAGTTGGTCAAGCCCGGGGGTTACCTCTGGGATTTTGAAGGCGCAAACTATACCTACTATTTAGAGTCCATGTACGGCGAAACCGTTCAGCAGAGTTCGCACCGCGCCGACGGAAGTATCCCTTCTACGGCCCGGCAGTTCCACCGCCTTCCTTTGCCTAAGCTTCCGCCTAAACCGGTGGATAATAGCCGGATCGGCGTCGACCGCGTTCTACCCGATCAGGCCGAGGGGATTTTAGATCAACTGGTCCAGGTAGAGGCCGGGGCTTATTCTAATCCGGAATTAAGGCTGGGAAGAGAATTTTTACGCCACTCCGTAAATAATCCCCAGGGGGTCAATATGGTATTGCGCTACAAGGGAAGAATAATCGGCTACGCCCTCTCTGTTCCGGCTGAGGACGAGGAGGCTGCTCCCCAGATTCCCCACAGCCTTTACCTTGAGGATTTTGCTATTCTGCCCGAGTTCCGCAATAATCCGGCGGCCAATCTTAAGTTTATCCGGGGATTTCTCCGGGAGGTAACCAACGGTACCTATCAGACCGTAACCCTGCATACTCATGGTGGGATTGTCAAATTTCTGGTGGATGATTTTGGCTTTGCCATAGTCGGTAAAGAAGATAATTGGCTTGATTCGGGAGAGACCTTTTATTTATTGCGCTGGGATAAGGCTTCTTCTTCGGTCTCCTCACCATCGTCTTCTCCCCGCAGAGAGGAGCTAGAGAGGTTACGCGATGCCCTGATGAATGCCGCGGAGAGATTAAAATCGAATCTCGTCCTACACCATAAGGAAGTAGAAGATTTTCATAGCACAGTCAGTATATATAATGGACAAGAAATGACCACCGGAGAAATGCTGGATGAACTCAGAAGAGGTATGTATAGGATTAAAACCCGCGAAGAATTAATGGATGAGTTGCACCTCTGGATGGATTGGCATATTGAGCATGCATTACATGTAGATAGTGTTGTTTCCCACGCTGCTTCCCGCAGCTCCAAACAAGTGGTAAGAGAATTGCTGATCAGAGAGTTCGATCTTAAGACTTTAATGTTGATCGATATAGAATATTTAGAGGGGGAAGGAAAAGGCTTTGCCCGGGGCGGATACGGAATAGGTAAACACGAGAAATTAGACGAACCGAGACAAAAACAAGTAGCCCAGTGGTATAATCGCCATTTATATGAAGGATTCGAAGTCTTACAGACGGTTTTAGAAGAGCGGGAACTTCCCTGGGAAGTTGATTTTCAGGAGTATGAACAGTCATTTAAATTTTGGTTTCCTGACAATATTTCTCGGCCTATTGCCCGCGAGCGGCAGAGAGGGCAGACTTACGAAGATAGCGTGAATGCCAGTCTTGCGGAGGTTAATGCAGCCATTAAGGAGGTTAATGAGGAGTTACGCCAGTATGCTGATCCCGATGAAAGTTCATCGTCCCCCAACGCCTCGTCCTCATCCCAGCCGGACGGTACAGGAAAAGATATTACCAGAAGAAGATTTTTGAAGCGTCTGACCGCGACTGCAACTGTAGCGACGGTAGCGCCTAATGATATCATTCTACCGGGATCCACGTTACCGTCTCCGGCATCTCCAGTCAGAATAAGTTATGCTCTTCTGCGCGATATGCTATCAGGAATAGGTGCTGTTCAAATGCCTACTACAGGGAGTCGGGGTAATTTAATTGTATTTGATGATTTTCCTTTTTGGTGGCATCTGCGGAGAGTATTGCCAGAGGGGCAGAAAGATGAAGCAGAAAAAATTGCAGAAAAATTACTGAGAGCGGCTGTGTTAGAGGCCAGACAGAGGCTGAGGACAGCAGGGATTATAGAGACAGGAGAGGCCGCAGAACAAGTTATTGGAGATATCGAGAGGGCATTCGATGATTCAGCCCATGAGGTTCGTAGAACGATAGAGAAAGGAGGTTATTCAGAAGACCTGGTATACGATGCTATTAAAAAAGCACAAAAAGCAATAGCGCAACAGCAGGATAAAAAAGAGGATGGCCTTGAGCAACCAGAACCGGAGATCATGTACACCGACTCCGGCTTTCCGGACTTTGATATTACCCAGATGCAGGATATAGAGCTTATTGGACGAATTGAGGTAATCGAAGCTGACCTGTTCAGGCAGCTGCAGCTAAGGAGTGCTTCTGACCGGGATATCCGCACACTCGCCGGCCGTATCTATCTGGCCCAGCGGGCAGCAGAGGGAAGGGCTATGGCTGAAGTAACTGATCTTAGTCCGATTGGTAATATCACCCAAGATGATCTAGAGTCAATCGGCGGCCGCGTGTTAGGTCTGATGGGGATGAGCGGGGTAGGCGAAAGTCCGCCTGAAGGTCAACCCAAGCAGGCAGGACTTACCGTCTTATCAACGACAGATTCGTCTTCTCCCAACGCTTCGTCCTCATCCCAGCCGACACGGAGGGGCAACAACGCCGCCGGGGAGGGTGTCGGCAGACCATTCCTCAAAGGTAACCAAACACCCGGCGGCATTGATTTTAACCCTGATAACCTGGATTTACAGGTTATCGGGGATAATAGCAGGGAGCGGTCTCGACCGTTCCCTGCTGAATCTCAGCTTCCTTTCGATACCCATAATTTCCAAGGCTTTACCTTCCAGATTCTCAAAATCGAGCCGGTTACAGACCCAGTCCATATTACCAAAGGACCCCAGCTTTCTCGCCGCTAAAGTTCCATAAAGCAGCATTTTCTCACTAAGACACGATTTTGCCTTGCCTACGGCAGGCACACAAAAAATGGCTAAAAATCGGCTCCCAGCCTCCGGGCTCGCCGATTTTCTTAACGCCATTTTTTGCTAAAATCGTGAAATGTTCGAAAATACTGCTTTATTCCACGACTTATCAGGGCAGTAGGCCGTCTTAAAAAAAGGCTTGACTAAAACTTGAAAGATAGTAAAATTTTACTAATCAAATTTTACTAGTTTTCCGATGCATATCCAAAATCTGCTTACAAAACATACCCAAATTTGTCCCGGCAAAGCGGCCATAATCTTTGAAGGCCGGGCTATTTCTTTCTCCGAGCTCAAAGAGAAGGCCTTGAGAGTCGGTAATTATTTATACCGTAGAGGTATCGGCAAAGAAGAAAAGGTCGCCCTTTTTCTGGCCAATACCCCCGAGGCCGTATTCAGTTTTCTGGGGGTATATGCGGTGGGGGCCTGTGTAGTCCCTCTGGATTTTATGCTCACCGAAGAGGAGGTTATAAATCTCCTTAACCACAGCCAGGCCAAAATTTTAATTACGTATCCCCGGAAAGGAGTAGATTTAGCCCAGGTCAAAAGCCGCTGTCCCCATTTACAGGAAATAGTCGTTTGCGCCGAAGCTGCGGCTGGTTTTACATCCTGGGATACTATGCTTAAGGAGAGCAAAGCCGATGAGATTCCGGTAACCATTGATCAGAATGACCTTTCTTCTATATTTTATACTTCGGGGTCAACCGGCCATCCTAAAGGGGTAATGCTTAACTATGCGCATCTGGATAACCCCCCTTACGCGGTAGATTATTTTTTAAAACTGTCCGCAGAGGATATATTCCTGTGCGGGGGGGTCCCTTTTTCTCACGTCGGCGGTTTAGTTTATATTCTGTTGACCCTGCGTTTTAGCACCACCCTGGTCCTGATGCGGCGTTTCCATCCTTTTGAGTTTTTGAAAAATATCCAGGAACACCGGGCTACTATTTTCTGTATTGTGCCGGCCATGTTTATGGCTATTTTATCCTTAAAAGATTATGAAGGCTTTGATTTTTCCTGCCTGCGCTATGCTGTTGTTTTTGGCGCTCCCTCTTCACCCGAACTGCTTAAGCGTTTCCACCAGGCTTATCCTAAGGCTCAGTTAGGAAACGGCTGGGGTATGACTGAAACCGCTGCCCCCAACACTTTGTCCGTAGGCGATGCCAACATAAGAAGTATCGGCAAATTCACGCCCAATATAGAGGTAAAGGTAATCAACGATAAAGGTGATAGCTTAGGGCCCAATCAGCGCGGCGAACTCATGCTCAAGGGCCAGCCGGTAATGACCGGTTATTTTAAGGAGCCGGAATTGACCAGCCAGGCTTTAACCGGCGACGGCTGGCTTAAGACCGGGGACGTGGCCTATTTTGATGAGGCGGGTTTTTATTATATTGTGGGCCGTAAAAAAGACATGATTAAGGTCGCCGGAGAGATTGTATTCTCTGCCGAGGTCGAAGAAAAAATTCTTAAGAATCCTAAAGTCCAAGAAGCAGCCGTTATCGGCGTCGCCGATAAATTGCGGGGAGAAGTACCCAAAGCCTTTATTGCGGCCAAAGCCGAGCAGACTTTAGACGAACAGGAGCTAAAAGAATTCTTAAAAGAACACCTGGCCCATTTTAAGATGCCCCATTATTTTGTGTTTGTGGATGAACTGCCTAAAAACCGAACCGGGAAGATAGATAAGACCAGGTTAAGTTAAGATCTCTCATCCCGTCCGCCAATGGCGGACGTCGGGATTCGAGATCAATTTTCCTGACTTAAGGTCAGGGGAAAATTGAGGAGAATAACCATGATGCAACGCGATATTCATATGACTGCCCAAGAGCTTCTCTATTCACTGCAATTTAAAGACGGCGATTTCGGGGAAATTGCTTTGGTCAGCGGTCAGCAGCACCGGGCCCAAATGTGCCTTAAGCACCTTGAAAACCACGTTAAGAATTTTACCTTTTTAGGTTATACCTTCTGGACCGGATTTTATAAGGGCAAAAAGGTAACTGTGGGTAACGGCGGCTTTTACGCCCCGGATTCGGCTTTGGCCACCGAACTTTTATGTGCCGGCGGAATCAATACTTTTATCCGCCTGGGTTCCTGCGGGGCCTTGCGCCAAGATATCAATATCGGCGATTATGTCTTGGTTACCGATGTTCTCAGAGGCGACGGGACAACCCGCTATTATGTTGCCGACGATTTTGTTCCCCGCATAAGCAGTGACTTAAGCGACAGCTTAGAGGCGGCTTTTAAGGAAGCCGGGCCGGTGCATCGGGGCGGAATCTGGACCACCGATGCCATATTCCGCGAGACCAAAGAAATAGTCAATCCCTATATCGAGAAGGGGGTCATTGCCGTGGACATGGTAACCTCGCCTTTTGTTACCGTAGCTAATTTAAACCACAAGAAAGTCGCCGCCATATGCGCAGTTTCCGATAATCTGATTACCGGCCAGATGGGCTTTACCGACTTCCGCTTTTTTGAAGCCGAAATGAAAATGACCGGTTTAGCCTTTAAGGCCATCGAAAATCTTATCGCGGCCCCGGCCCCGGATTAACCAGGAGAAAATCATGGAAATTAAATGGAACGAAGAAACCCGGAAGCATTTTGACCAGGTGATCGGAAATCTGCCCCAGTTTCACCGGACCATTGCCCAGCAACTGGTCAAGGAGAGCGCGGAAACTATCGCCCAAGAGCGGAGTTCGCCCTGCGTGGAGGAGAAAGATCTGGTGGTAGCTTTTTTTAAAGAAGTGCCGCCGGCTTTTAAGGATATGATGAAGCGGCTGTTTAATCAGCAGGGCATAGATTATAGTAAATATGTAGATGGGTAGAAAATAAAATGAAAGTAGCGGTTTTAGGTTGTGGAGCCATCGGCGGACTTGTCTTAGGGTATCTGTCCCGGGAGGGGTGCGATGTGATAGGGATTGTGCGGGACTATCAAAAGGAACTCCTGTTGAAAGCCGGTTTAAATATAGAGGGCGTTCGGGGCAACCAAGCCATTAAGGTAAAAGTCGACACAGCTTTAAGGGAAAGGGTAGACCTGGCCATTTTTGCCACTAAGATAAACAATCTCGAGGACATTATAAAAGAAAATATCGCGTTTTTAAAAGACTCGACCGCTCTTTCTACTCAAAACGGCATCCAGGCCGATTACCTGCTGAATAAGTTTTTTGTTCCAGAAAAAATTATCACCGGTATCGTTATGTTCGGGGCCACTTTTTACGCTCCCAGCAAAGTTGTGCATAATTTTGAAGGGGATTTTATATTAGGTAATATATATAATACTAAAGTAAATTCTTTGGATAATGTCCTAAACTTATTAAAGCCGGCTTTCAATGCCGTTAATTTAGAAAATATAAAGGGTGCTAAGTACCTGAAATTATTTATCAATTTGAATAATTGCCTCCCGGCTATTTTAGGACTCTCCATGCAGGAGACTTATTCCGATATAGATTTAGCTAAGTTAGCCATACAACTTAATAAAGAGGCTTACGTAGTTATAAGCAAAGCCAATATTAAATTAGAGAGCCTGCCAAGTTATCCCCAAGAAAGAATACAGGGCTTAATCTCAATGCCGATTGAAGAAGCGGCCGGCCTTTTTTCCAAAATAATGACCAATTTAAGCAAAGAACCTTTATACGGCTCAATCTTGCAGAGTATAAAACGCGGCAAAAAATCAGAGATTGATTACATCAACGGAGAAATCAGGCACCAGGCCACAGCTAATAAACAGCAAGCACCTTTAAATACAAAAATAGTTGAATTGGTGCATCAGGTGGAAGAAAGGGGTAGGTTTTTTTCTAAGGAAGAATTGCTATCGCAGTTAAAAGGAGCAGTGTCCCATGAAAAATTATAAAGCAGAATATTGCCAGGCTAATTGCGCGGAAATAAATACCCCTTTTCCCCGGATCAAGCTGACTTGCATCGGTGTTTACGGCGAGTGTTATCACGGGTATGAGGTCGGCGATGAATTTATTTTAGGTGATTTTACCCATCCGCCTCAGCACTTTTGTTTAGGCTTAGCCCATGCGGTTTTTCCGGTGGCCTATGCTTTAAGCTTCGGCGCTAAATTCGGCTTTATGGAGAATCAAAAATCATTAAAGGTAACCTGTCCCGACGGGGGCAAAGCCGAATTTTTAGTGGAATTGCTGGATAAAAATGACCAGGTTAAGTTTGTGCCCAAAGATCCCCATCACAAAGGGCCTAATCCCAAAGATATGGAGATCGAGGTGGTAAAAGCCCAGGGAAAGTGTTCTTACGGTTATAAGATTGGTGATAAATGGGAGATAAAGGGTTTAAAGTGCATCGAGGGTTTTTGCGGGGCGGCCTGGCATACGGCTTTTCCGGCCCTGTTCGCCCTTAATTTCGGAGCCAAGTTTTTCTTTATGAAGGACCACAACTCCATAGACACAGTAACCTGCCCTGACGGAGGCAATATTGTGTTTAGAGTTAGACGGAAGGAATAGATGCGGATTACTGCGGATTTAAACGCAGATAAACGCTAAACATCTATGGCGTAGATCCGCGTGAATCAGCTTCTAATATGGAGGATAATAAATGAAGAGAGTAGTAGTCACCGGTATCG
Organism: uncultured Planctomycetia bacterium; assembly: GCA_964420965.1. GTDB lineage: Bacteria > Omnitrophota > Gorgyraeia > Duberdicusellales > 4484-171 > CAYQUQ01. The sequence goes on from CAYQUQ010000001.1 coordinate 62,455, forward strand.
GTATTATCTGCGGAGCAGGGGAGACAAAAGAAGAATTTTATAAAAATCTCATCGACGGTAAACCCTGTGTTGAGCGGGTGGATAATTTCGACGTCAGTTTGTTTAATTCCAAAATTGCTTCCCAGGATTTAGGTTTCGACCCCTTGAAGTTTGGCATCAAAGACCATGAACGCATGGATAGGTACGTTCAATTCAGTATTGCCGCCGCCAAACAGGCAGTTGAGGACAGCAACATCGACGGCAATTCTATCGATCACTACCGGGCCGGGGTGGTTTTAGCCAACGCTATCTGCGGCACGCGCTGGATGGAGGAAGAGTTTCTTTTGGTGACCGATTGGGGCAAAAATCCTATCGATCCCCGCAAGGGGCGCCCTTATCTTTATGATGCCTCTATGTTTAATACCCCGAGCACAGAGATAGCCGCTATTTACGGTCTTAAAGGGATTAACTGCACTATTTCCACCGGCTGTACCGCCGGGACGGATTCCGTCGGTTTTGCCTACGAGCTGATCAGAGAGGGCCGGCAGGATATGATCGTAGCCGGAGCCGGCGAAGCACCGATTACCCCGATTACTTTCGGCGCTTTCGACGTAATCAACGCGATTTCCAAACGTAATGACGAACCGCATAAAGCATCCCGCCCCTTTGACAAGCAGAGAGACGGATTTGTTCTTTCCGAGGCCAGCGGAATTCTAGTGTTAGAGGAATTAGAACATGCCCGAAAAAGAGGTGCGCCGATTTACTGTGAAATAATCGGTTACGGGACTTCCTGTAATGCTTATCATATGACTGATTTACCCCAGGACGGCGTGGCTATGGTTCAGTGTTTAGAGGAGACTTTCAAAGACGCTAAGATTGCCAAAGAAAAAATCGATTACATCAACACCCACGGTTCATCTACCCCTCAGAATGACGTTTTCGAGACCAACGCCTACAAAACTTATTTTGGCGATTTAGCCTACCAGCTTCCGATCAGTTCAATCAAGTCGATGATCGGGCATCCCCTGGCCGCAGCCAATGCCGTAGAGTCAGTTCTTTGTGCCCTGATTTTTAAGAAAAACATTCTTCCTCCCACCATAAATCAGGAAGAGAAAGATCCCCGGTGCGATTTAGACTATATACCTAATAAGGCCAGAGAAAAAAAAGTAGATTATATTTTGAAGACCAGCAGTGGATTCTCCGGAATTCACTCCTCAATGGTTTTTAAACGTTGGGAGGATAAATGAAAGAGCGCGTTGCCGTTACCGGCTTAGGGGTTGTTTCACCGGCAGGATTGAAGAAGGAGACTTTCTGGGCTAATTTAAAGGCCGGCCGCTCGTTCATTGACGCCATAAAACGTTTTGATGCCGGGCTGTATCCTTCCCGAATTGCCGGACAGGTCCGGGAGTTAGATATTTATACCCATCTTTCCGGCCGGCTGCTTAAAAAAATAGATGTATTTTCTCATATGGCCCTGGTTGCCAGCGATCAAGCCTTTAAAGATGCCCAGGCTGATTTAGATAAAATTGATAAAAATAGAGTGGGAGTATTTATGGGTAACGCTTTAGGCGGCTGGCTGTTTGCCGAAACCGAGTTAAGGGATTTATATTTAGAAGGAAGAGAAGGAATTTCTCCCTATATGGCTTCGGCCTGGTTTCCGGCTGCACCCCAGGGGCAGGTCACCATTTACTACGGGATTAAAGGTTACAGTAAGACCGTAGTTGCCGATAAAGCCTCCAGCGCTTTAGCGGTCTGGTACGGCTCAAGAGTTTTAAGGGATGAAAAGAGCGATTTTATTTTAGCCGGGGGGATGGAAGCTCCGATTACCCCTTACGCCCTTTTATGCGCTAATACCTACGGGAGCCTTTCTAAAAATAATATGATCCCTCATTGCGCCTACCGGCCTTATGATTTGTATCGTGACGGATTTGTAATCGGAGAAGGTTCGGGCATGACGCTGCTGGAAAGGGAAAGCCAGGCTTTAAAAAGAGGCGTGCATATTTACGGATTCATAAAAGGTATTGGCTTCAGTTCCGACGGGATTCACCACATGCGCTATGCGCTGGAAACGGAAGCTTTAGAATACGCAATTGACCAATGCCTTAAGGATTGCGGCTGGAATAAAGAAGACGTAGATTACATCTGTCTCGACGGAGAGGCTACTGCCCTGGGCGACGCCCTGGAAGCAAAAGCTCTGCATCATGTTTTTGGGGACAAACTTAAAAGCATTTCTTTAAGCGCTCCCAAAAGCATGTACGGTAATCTCCTCGGAGCTCAGACTTCCCTGGATTTAATTGCCACTCTGCTTTCCATGCAAAACAGCCTTGTGCTTCCCACTATCAATTTCACGGAAAAAGACCCTCACTGCGATATCGACTGCACGCCGAATGAACCGGTTTCCCGGGATATAAATAAGGCTTTGATTCTGGCCCGGGGTCGCGGCGGAATAAACGTAGCTTTAGGAGTAGAAAAGGAATAGGGAGGTTAGTATGACCTTAAAGGAAGAAATTATCGATTTGATTTGCCAGGCCTTAGAGGTCAAAAAGGAAGAAATTAAAGAGGACCAGACTTTATATGATTCCGTAGGGGTTGATTCTACCGAGATGGTGGAGCTGAGGGTAGCCATTAATAAGAATTTGGGCGTTAATTTAGAACAGGGCGATATTACCAATAAACAAACCATAAACCAGATTGTAGACACAGTCCAAAACAAAAAACAATAATTTGTAGGGGCCGGACATGTCCGGCCCGATACTAAATCAATGAAAATAATAGATATAAGTTTACCCATTGACGATACCGCTTTCGAGGTGCATCCTTTAAGGATTGAGCGCACTTTGCATCAGGAAGGCGTGGAAAAATTGAATAAAGTGCTTATGTCGCGCACCCCGGAGCAAAAAGCGCAATACGAAAAGGGTGAGCGGATTATCGAAAGAAAAGATTTGCCGGACGAAGAATTCTTATCCCTGGAGATGGTTTACTCCTCGGTTCACAGCGGGACCCACCTCGATTATTCATACCACTACGGCAGTGAATCTGAAGGCCGGCCTTCAAAAACTGCCGATGAGATTCCTTTAGACTGGTGTTATCAAAATGGTGTGAAAATTACCCTGACTCACAAAAAGGCTGATCAGGTGATTACAGCCCAGGATATCGAAGAAGGTCTTAACAGGATTAATTACCAGATAAAGCCGTTAGACATTGTTTTGCTGCATACCGGTTGCGATAAACTCTTTGGCCGGTCCGAATATTTCAGCGATTATCCCGGCATTGACGCTTCGGCTATAGATTATTTGCTGGATAAAGGGGTTAAAATATTCGGAGTTGATACCATGGGCATTGACCGTCCTTATAAATTCATGATCAAAGAATTTTTGGAGAAGAAAAACCCTAAGCATTTATGGCCGTCCCATTTCCACGGCCGTAAGCGAGAATTTATCCATATCGAAAGATTGGCCCATTTAGATAAATTACCTGATTTGGGGTTTAAAGTAATTTGTTTTCCGGTACGGATCAGGCAAACCGGCGCAGCCTGGGCCAGAGCGGTAGCGATTTTATAAAAGCTTTCAGCTATCAGCCATCAGCTCTCAGCATAGAGATAAAAAAGCTGACAGCTGAAAGCAGAAAGCTGATAGCTAAAAAAGGAGGATTAAGATGGCGCACACCCGAAATGCAATCGTGATCAATGCTGCTTATGACAAGGTTTTTGATGTCAGTAATGATATTGCCCGCTGGAAGGAATTCTTCAATGAATACACTGAGTCAGAAGTTTTGGAAAAACAAGGCAATAAACTGACTTTTAAGCTTACCCACGAAAAAGGGATGAATTGGAAATCCTACCGGCTGCTATTTAAAGAAGATAAGTTTGCTTATGCTTCCCGGGTCGAACCGATGTTTCCTTTCGAATACATGCGGATTATCTGGCTCTATCGGGAAGTAGAGGGTGGTACGGAGATGATCTGGATTCAGGATTTTAAGATGGATAAAGGGGCTAAGTTTACCGACGAGCAGGTGGAGAAGATGATGAATGAGCACTCCCAGGAAAACTTAAAGCGGTTTAAGGAGATTATCGAAAGCGAAGCGAAAGTGAATGCCTAAAATAAGCTTTCTCATTTTTTGCCTGATATTCTGCACGGTTTCTTTTGGGGTGGCGGCCATGGCCGCTTTGATCCCCTCGATTGCCGCCCATTTCGGGGTTTCTCCAGACTACGCCATCCGGCTCACCTGGCTGTATATGCTTCCTTACGGAGTAGTGGCCCTTTTCTGGGCCCCGTTAACCCGGATTATCAAGATAAAAAAAATACTCCTTTTTGCCACTGCCGGATTTTTCTTATCGGCGTTGCTGTTTAGCCTTTCGCGCAGTATACACCAGGCCTTTATTTTTCGCTTCCTGATGGGAGCCTTTGCCTGCAGCTTCGTACCCCTCTCCTTAATTACCGTAGGCAAGGTCATTGATGCCGAGAGTAAGGCAAAGTATGTGGGTACGTTTTTCGGCCTCTCTTATATATCTACCCTGGTGAGCGTTTTTTTAAGCGGATTTATCCACTGGAGGATTATTTATCTGATCCCGGCTGTATCCAGCCTGGCTATATTCGCGCTGGTTTTAACCCACCTGCATGATTTTGATTTTAGAAAGACCAGCTTTAAGATCAGCTATCTGGAGACACTCAAAGATAAAAATGCCAGCCGCTTTTTTCTGGTAATTATATTGGGAAGCATGCTTTATCACAGCTTACAACAGAGGCTGGGGGTATATCTCAGCCAGACCTTTTCTTTAACCCAGGTGGTTATCAGCACCATTTTTACCATCGCCACCCTCGCCGCGATTGCTTTTGAGTTTTCGGGAGGGTTTTTAAGCTCCCGTTTCGGTAACCTTAGAGTAGCCCGCATCGGTTTTATTCTGATGAGCGTTTTTACCTTAGGCCTTATTTTTACCCGCCAATATCAGCCCTTATTTTTCTTTATCGTTCTCTGGGGTTCGGGCTGGGCCTTGACTCATGTCGGGTTATCGACTCACCTCACTAATTTTCCGGATCGAATATTACGTGATGCATCGAGCTTAAACAGCTCCCTGCGTTTTAGCGCCGGGGGCCTGGGGGCTTTTTTAGGCGGAGTGCTGGTTACAATGGCCGGCTTTAAATTTTTGTTCTGGCTGGTGGCAGTAAGTATATTTTTATTGGGGTTTTATCTGGAAAAATTTTTAAACGGAGGAAAGAAAAGCCATGGCTGATTTAAAGGATAAAGTCTGTATTATTACCGGAGCCAGCGGCGGAATCGGTAAGGTAATCGTGGCCAGATTAGCTCAGCAAGGGGCAAAACTGATTTTGGCCGCGAGGAGATTAGAAATACTCGAAGAGTTAAAACAATCCTTGCCGCATCCCGATAATATCTTATGCATCAAATGTGACGTTACCCAGCAGGCGGATTTAGAAGGCCTGGTGAATAAAGCTTTAGAAAAGTTTAAAAGAATCGATATTCTGGTTAACGCGGCCGGTGTTTCCAGCCAGCACCCTTTCTTCAGCCAGCCCCTGGAAGATATTGAAAAGATAATGTATACTAATTATTTCAGCTATGTAATGCTTTCCCGGCTGGTGGTAAATCCGATGAAAGAACAGAGAGGGGGGCATATTATCAATATTACCAGCGGTTCGGTTATGGTTGAACCGCCCCCGCGCAATTTTATCGTTTATACATCACTGAAGGTGGGTTTACGGGCCTTTGCCAAAGGTCTTTTCTGGGAAATGCGCGACTTCGGGATTAAAGTCACTTCGATTTTTCCGGGCGTAACCCGCACCCCTTTAACCGGAAAATTGAAAAATATCGCTGAAGATAGATTAATCGAGCCGGAGGCTATTGCCGATACGGTTTTATTCGCCTTAGCCCAACCGGCTAATACCTGTCCGCTGGAATTAGCCGTAATCAACCAGCAGACTCCCTGGACTAAGCCGGTGATACCGTTTAAGCAGGATCATCCCCAAAAGTGAGGTGGAATATGGACAAGAAAAGGCGTTTTTTATGGTTAGGGTTAGTGGCTTTACTGCTCTGGGGTTGTAATATCGAATCCCCGAATCCGTTAGGCGACCCGGCCGCGGCGGTGATTGATCCGGATTTACCGGGAATATGGTATGCCGTGGAGAACGAAGGCGAGGGTGCCGAGTTTTACGCGGCTATTTTTCAGCGCGACCAAGGCCGCTTGCATATAATTTATTTTAGCGACGCGCGGGAAGAAGACCTTATTTATCTGGAAGGGTTTATTTCCGAGATTAATGGCCAGCGGTTTTTAAATTTAAAGCTTATCGACCGCTATGCCGAAGAAGATGACCAAAATTACATATTTTTTCCTTACGATATCGACAAAAAAGGGCAATTAGTAACCCGTACTCTTAAAACCGAGTTTTTTACACAGGCCATAGAGGACGGAGCAATCAAAGGAAGCGTTTCCGACAGTGAATTCTTCACTTCGGTAACCTTAGACGACTCTACCCAAAATCTGGTTGCCTTTATCGCCAAGCACAAAAAGGAAGAGTATTCGGAGAAAGACTCCGGTATTTTCCGCAGGATGAAGAAATAATTGGGGACAGACCCTAATTCAAAGGGAGGAAAAAGATGAAGGTTTTGTTTGTGATGCCAAAAATCGGGGCCTGGGCTACCCACGGAGAGCATGTGGCGCCCAACCAGTTGTATGCCCAGTGGGCGGCTTATATTCGCCAGAAAGGGTATACGGATTTAGAGGTTTTAGATTGCACCATTCTCAATATCCCTCTGGACCAGCTAGCCGGAAAAGTTAAAGAGAAGAATCTGGATTTGGTCCTGATGGGTGATATGATTCACTGTTCGGTGGGATTCGGTATTATCTGGCATTTTAATGAAGCCGCTTCCCGGATAAGGCAAGCTTTACCTGAGGTTAAGATTGTTGTCGGCGGCCTCTGGTATTCAGCTACCCCTATTGAGACTTTAGAGGATAACCCGGCTATTGATCATGTGGTTATGGGCGAAGAGGAAGCTTTTTATGATTTAGTCAAAACCATTGACAGCGGGACATCGACTAAAGATGTGGCCGGAACCGCCAGTCGCATTGACGGTAAGCCTCAAATGGGGCCGCACCGGCCGTTGATGACCGATTTAGACAACTTACCTTTACCGGCTTATGACTTGTTTCCCATGGATAAATATGTGGGTCATACTCACTGGAAGCCGTTTGTAGAGATGATAACTTCCCGGGGGTGTCCATCAGCCTGTACCTTTTGTTATGAGTGGAACCAGTATGATCCCCGTTCACCCAATGATTTTTTAACCTGGCGGGCCAAGTCTCCGGAACGGGTGATCGAAGAGCTGGAGCTGCTGCACCATAAGTTCGGTGTTAAAGTAGTAGTGATCCAGGACGATAACTTTAACGTTGACGCTGAAAGGGTGGAGAAGTTTTGTAATTTAAAGAAAGAAAAAGGTAATCCCATTAAATGGGTTTCTTTGGGCCGGGCTATTGACTGGGTAAATTGCGAGAAGATATTGCCCCTGATGAAAGAAACCGGTTTATTTATGGGGGTATTTGGAATCGAGGTAACCACTCCCGAGGAACTCAAGAAAATCGCTAAAGGAATAACCGTTGAGCACATTAAAAAGACCATTGATATTTTACGGGCCAATGACGTGGCCATTGTGGCTGATATTATGATCGGCTTTGACTATGATAACGAGCAGATTGTAAAACAGCGGCATGAGTTTACCGATCAGGTTGATCCGGATATTTTATGGGTCGGCTATGTTACCCCGGCGCCCAATTCGCCGATGTGGAGAATTAGCTTAAAGAAGGGGTGGTTTGACCCCCGGAAAATCGATTTTCTTAAATGGGATTTTCTGCACCCGGTAATACCTACTGACCATCTCTCCATCGAGGATTTAGGCCGGCTGGGGGCCTGGTCGATGCGGGAGTTTTTCTCCAAGCCGGGCAGAATTCAGCGGATTATGACCAGTAACTTCGATCCCCTGGCCAAACTTTGCTTCCAGGATGTTATGCGTGGAGTGCAGAAGTGGGAGGAAGGCGCGGTCAAAGGCGAAAAACACATATAATGCTTTGCGATAGCCATATTCACTTCATTCCTAAAGAATTGTCGGCCTATACTGCCTTCTACAAGGGCATATGGACGGATAAGGATAAGCTTTACGGGTTTTTGGAGCACCATAAAATAGAAAAGGCCCTTTTGGCTTATCCTTCTACCGATGCCCATCTAAAGCTGGAAGTCTTTTCCCGGGTCTGTGAGATTTACAATTCGGCTTTGGCAGAGGTTATTAAAGAAAATCCCCAGATTATCGGGGCGGGAATTGTGGATATGGATAATCTTTCCGGGGTGGCGGCGCAAGCCGAGGAGCTAAAGCAAAAGGGCTTTGGGGCCGTCAGTATCGCTTCCAGCCATAACGGAAAATTCTGGGTTAAAGAGCTAGAACCTCTGTTTGCGGCGGCCCAGAATCAGAATTTACCTGTTTTTGTCCACCCCCAGACCATAAACCCCATTGGCTTTGAGCGGGTAAAAGACCCGTTGCTTATGCCGGTATTAGAATACAGCCTTGACTCTTCAATGTTTATGGGGCTGTTGATGATGGAAGGGATTCTGGAAAAGTACCAGGTAAAGTTTATCTTTTCTTCTTTAGGCGGAATCACTCCTTTTCTAAAAGACCGGTTCGACCGGGTTTATACCATGCTCCGGAAACGGCAGATTGTGAAAGACTTAGGCAAGCTGCCCACGCAAATTTTAAAGAACGTCTATGTGGATACTTCCGGGGCCTCCTTGAAGAATATTCAGCTGGCTATGGAGTTATTCGGAGCGGATAAGCTTTTGTGGGGCTCGGACTATCCGGTCTGCGGTGACATCCCGGGTAATTTGAAGATGCTGGATGAATTAGGGCCTGAAACCAAAGAAAAAATTAGTTATCAAAATTTCCAGGCTATTTTCGGATGAAGATTTATTGTAACGGTGATTTAATCGAGAAGGAGCAGGTAACCGAACTCTTTGAGCCGGGGTTTCTCTTTGGCTGGGGGGTGTTTGAGGCTTTACGGACCTACGCCGGCAACATTCCCTTTCTGGATGCGCATATCGCCAGGTTGAATGAAAGCCTCGAACTTTTAGGGATTGGAAAAATAGAACTGGATTGGTCTAAGACTATAACAGATTTGCTGCAGGAAAATCGCTTAGAGGACGCCTACGTGCGCATCACCGCTTACAAAAAGAGAAAAGGTACCGGCTTGTTAATTTATGCCGACACCTTCGGTTATTATACCGCCGATATCTATAAAGAAGGGTTTTCGGCCATCATTTCGCCCCATAGAAGATGCGGGAAAAACATCTGTTCTAAGAGCAAGTCTCTTAGCTACTTACAGAACAGAATTTCCTGGCTCGCGGCTCAAAAGGTAAAAAAAGACGAGGCCCTGGTTTTAAATCCGGAAGGGTTCTTAGCCGGCGGGTCGCGCAGCAATCTCTTTCTGGTTAAAAATAAGGAAATTTTTACCCCGGCTATTGAGTGCGGGGCTTTTGCCGGTATTACCCGCAAGGCAGTTATGGAAATAGCTGCGGAATTGGGCTTAGCCGTAAAAGAAGGCAAACTTACTGTTGACGATATCGATGATTGCAAGGAAGCATTTATAACCAGCGCTTTGCTGGAAGTTATGCCTTTAGTCGAGTGCGCGGGTAAACTATTGAGTAAGGGTAAGCCCGGAGAAATGACTGGTAAGATTTTAGGGCATTATCGAGAGAGACTGAAAGTAAAGGCCGCTTAACCAAAAGAGAAAATCTTGGCAGTTCAAAATAAGCACTATGATAAACTGTACTATCGGGGCCGGGGATCGAATTACATCTTTGGCTACCGGAACCTGCGTTCACGCCTATTCTGGCGGCGCCGGCTGAAAGTTTTAGCCAAGATTTCTCCTTCGGGAAGATTGTTAGATATCGGCTGTGCTTTCGGATTTTTTATAAAAATTCTGGAAAAGAAATACCAGGTTTACGGAATAGATATCTCGGAATACGCTATAAAGCAGGCTCGGAATTTAGTTTCTCATCCCGAATATTTAAAATGCTGTGATGTCACCCAGGGGATACCTTTTCGTGATAAGTTCAATGTGATTACGGCCTTCGATATCATTGAACACATCGCCGAGCCCCTGACTGTTTTTAAAATTATCAGGCCGTCTTTAGCCGAAGCAGGGTCTCTTTATTTGGAATTACCTTTATCCAAAACCCTGATTGACTTTGACCGGGGCCATCATTACCGGCCTTTAGAAGAGTGGCTTAACCTTTTGTCTTCGGCCGGCTTTAAGCCGAATTTTATGCAAACTTACTATACGGTCGGCTTAAGAGGCGTGATGATTCCGGCCAAACGCCGAATGAATTATGCCAGTATTGTGGTTAAAGCTATACCTTAAGGATTAAAAAAATGAAACTTTCACCTTTATTCTGGCCGATTCAGCTCAAAGGGAATACTATTTACATTCTAGACGAGACTCTTCTTCCCGGCCAGGTTAAGTATATAAAAGCTACTGATTATCAGCAAGCCTGCCGGGCCATAAGAGAGATGAAGACCCGGGCCGTGGGGCAGGTGATTTTGGTGCTATATGTTTTCCTTGAGGTGGTCCGCAAAAACAGGAAGAAGAAAAACCTGTCCTTAGCTTTAAAAAGGGTCGCCCGGGCCATAAATTCCACCCGCCCGACATTATCTTTTAAATATTTAACCAATATGATTCTGGGCTGGCATGAGTCCGGGGTGCCTCTGGAAAGAAATATCCTCGGCTTTTTGAAGCGGCTAAAGAATAAACGCATTCAGCAGGCAGAAGAAGCCTCTAAGTTAGTTAAAAACGGGGATACAGTTCTTACTCACTGCAACGTCAGCGGGTTGATGCCGTTAATCGGCCGGTTTGCCCGCCGGCACCATAAAAAGATTAAGTTCCTGGTTACCGAAACCCGGCCCTATCTGCAGGGGGTGAGACTGACTGCCTGGGAGCTTAGCCAGGCTGGATTCGATGTTACCGTAATCGCCGATAACATGGTAGCCCAGGTGATGAAAGAAAAAAGAGTCAATAAAGTTATTGTCGGTTCAGATAATTTAGCTCAGAACGGCGATATCGCCAATAAGATTGGCACCTATCAGATTGCCGTTTTAGCCAGGTATTTTAAAATTCCGTTTTATGTCTTATGCCCGCCGCCATCCCGGGCCAATACCGGAAGGGAGATTAAAATCGAAGTCCGGCCGGATAAAGAATTGTTTATGTTTGCCCATAAATCCATCAGGCCCCGGGGGGTAAAGGGGTATTATCCGGCATTCGATATAACCCCCCATAACTTGATTACTAAGCATATACCTTTAAAATTAAAGTAATTATGTTCGGTAAAGAGAAACAACTCAAAGAAAGAATAATCATGGTGGGCCGGAAACTCTATGCGGCCCGGTTAGTAGCGGCAACTGCAGGTAATTTAAGCGCGCGTCTCGATGAAAACAATATTCTGATAACCACAACCGGAGCCGCCTTGGGCGATTTAAATAACCAGGATATTATCAAAATTAATCTTGCCCAAAAGGAGAGCGTCGATAAGCGCCTGACTACAGAATTTCCTTTGCACCGGCTCATCTATGAAACTCTAGGCGTAAAGACCGTAATCCACTGCCATCCGCCCCTGGTGAATGGTTATTTTGCGGTCTGTTCTGGTTTAAAGAATTTGACTTTTGAGTCCGAATTCTATCTGGGCCAGGTGCCGGTTGTGCCCCAGGATACCCCGAGCATAACTAAGCCGGAATTGGTGACCGCAGCTTTAAAAACCAATAATTTGGTGGTAATTAAGAATCACGGAGTGGTGGGTGTGGGCGAGGATTTTAAGGACAGTTTTAATTTGATTGAGACTTTAGAAGAAGCGGTAAAAGTTGCCGCTACGGCCCGATTGTTTGACCAGAAGGTTTTAGACGATTTGGATAAGGCCCTTAAACAGGATTTAACCCAAAAAACTGATATTTACCCCATGTTCTCCCCAGAACACATTCAGGCTATTGTCGATTTGGTGAATCAAGATGAATTTATGGCCCAAAAGGGCCGGGAACTGGATTTGACCGTGGAGCTGGCCATAAAGCTTGCTGAGGATAAAAAAGCCTATAAATTTACTTTTGAGAAAGGAAAAGTCACCCAGTTAGAGTTAAATGATAATGCCCCTTTTGTAATTTCGGCTCCGGCTCCGGTTTGGGAGCTGGTTTTTTTGGGGAAGTTAGATTCGTTTGTGGCCGTTACCCAGGGGAAGATGAAGCTAAAGGGCCAGCTCGGCCAGCTTTCCCGCTGGTACGTCCCGTTTAAGCGCCTGTTTGAATTATTTAAGCAGGTTAAGATAAAATGAAGAATTATTCCTTATTTATTAATGGCGAGTTTAAAGATTCCGGTTTAAAGCAGGAGATAATTAATCCGGCTACCGGCGCGCCCATAGCTTCCGTGGGCTTCGCCGATGCAGAGAGTGCTGAGTCCGCCATAGATGCGGCCCGTAAAGCTTATGATAACGGGCCCTGGAGGAGCCTTCCTTTAGCTGAACGTAAAGAGTATATTTTAAAGATAGCGCAGGCAATTTTAGAGCAGGCCGCAGAGTTAGCTAATTTAGAAACTTTAAATACCGGCAAGCCGATAAAAGAATCTACTTTCATGGATATTCCTTCAGCGGCGCAAACCTTTGAATATTTTGCCCGTAATCTGGAGAAATTTCTGGCTTCGGAGAATATCGATATCCAATCTCCGATTGCGGCGGTGCAGAGCCGGCTTAAGCGCGAACCGTTAGGGGTTTCGGTTTTGATTGTTCCTTTCAATTACCCCCTGCTTATAGCCTCCTGGAAGATGGCCCAGAGCTTAGCCGCCGGCAATACGGTTATTTTAAAGCCGTCGAGTTTAACCCCTTTAACTGTTTTAAAGTTAGGAGAAATTATCCATGCGGCCGGTTTCCCCCCGGGAGTAGTCAATATTTTAGCCGGATCTGGAAGCCGAATCGGGGATATTCTATGTTCGGATAAGCGGGTGGACCTGATTTCCTTCACCGGCTCAAACAAGGTGGGTAAAAAAATCATCACCTCTTCTTCCGCAAACGTAAAAAAATTAATCATGGAGCTAGGGGGCAAGTCCGCCGGCATCGTTTTGGCGGACGCCGATTTAGAAGCAGCAGTGAACGGTTCTTTGTGTTCGATATTTTTAAATCAAGGCCAGATGTGCACCGCAATGTCGCGGATTTTTGTGGCCGAGGGAATATACGACCGATTTTTATCTCAGTTCCTGGATAAAGTAAAGCGCATAAGATTGGGCGACGGGCTAAATTACGAAACTCAGATGGGACCTTTAATTTCCCAAGAACAGCGGGCTAAAGTAATTGGCTTTGTGGAGAAGGCCAAGGAACAGGGGGCCAATTTAGTTTATGGAGGCAAAATCCCCGAAAAACCGGAATTGCAAACAGGATTTTTCTTTGAGCCCGCGGTGTTTATAGACGTAAGCCCGCAAGCGGCTATTTTCCGGGAAGAAGTTTTTGGACCGGTAGTGTGTATCAATAAATTTTCGCATATCGACGAGGCAGTTAAGTTAGCTAATGCCAGTGATTTTGGTTTAGCCAGCTGTATTTGGAGTAAGGATAATACAAAAGCCGAGAACCTGGCTAAAAGAATTAACGCCGGAACAATCTGGATTAATACCTACGGCATGTTTTTTAATGAAATTCCCTACGGAGGCTTTAAGCAAAGCGGTTTTGGCAAGGAATTGGGGAGAGAGGGTTTCTTAGAATACACCCGGCTCAAGAATGTTATCGTTGATGAAACCAAGGAATCAAAGCCTTTGGTTAATTACTGGTATGGGCTATAGAGATAGAAGCAGATTCACGCGGATATTTACGCGGATTCACGCCATGCATGTTTGGCGTCTATCCGCGTTTAGATCCGCGTATATCCGCCTCTAAAAAGGGAGGTTTGAAAATGGATTGGGGGATGAGGAATCGATTGAGTAAAGTAATTCCTGATGGACGTTGTTTCTTTTTACCCATAGACCACGGCTATTTCCAGGGTCCGACCCGGTGCCTGGAGCAGCCCGGCGAAACCATTAAGCCGCTTCTAGCTTACTGTGACGCCCTTTTTGTAACCAGAGGAGTGCTGCGTTCAGCGGTGGATCCCGAAAACAGTAAGCCGGTTATTTTAAGGGTCTCCGGCGGAACGAGCATGGTGGGTAAAGATCTGGCCAACGAAGTAATTACTACCTCGATTGAAGAAATTATCCGCCTCAATGTCGATGCGGTGGGAGTTTCGGTTTTTATCGGCAGCGATTACGAAAAGCAGACTCTGACTAATCTGGCCCAGCTGGTTAATCAGTGTGAAGGCTACGGCATTCCGGTTATGGCTGTTACCGCGGTGGGTAAAGAGCTGGAAAAACGCGATGCCCGCTATCTGGGTTTGTGTTGCCGTATTTGTGCCGAGCTGGGAGCGCGAATAGTAAAGACCTACTGGTGTGAAGATTTTGATAAGGTCGTAGGAGGCTGTCCGGTCCCCGTGGTTATGGCCGGAGGGCCGAAATGCAACACCGAACGGGAAGTTTTTGAATTTGTTTACGACGGCATGCAGAAAGGCGCTATTGGCGTTAATTTAGGCCGAAATGTCTGGCAGAATCCTCAACCGGTAGCCATGGCCAGGGCTCTGCGGGCCATTATTCACGAAAGCGCTGATGTTAAGCAAGCCGAAGCGATATTCAACGAGACCAAAAAATGCGCGTAGCAGTATACTACAGCAATAATGATGTCCGGTTAGAGGAGAGACCTAAGCCGCAAATCGGCCCCGGAGAAATACTGGTGAAGATGCGGGCTTGCGGTATCTGCGGCAGCGATGTGATGGAGTGGTACCGCTTAAAGAAAGCTCCGCTGGTTTTAGGCCACGAAGCTGCCGGTGAGGTTATTAACACAGGTGAAGGAGTTAAAAATTTTAAGGAGGGGGATAGAGTTTTTGTTTCCCATCACGTTCCCTGCAACCAGTGCCGGTATTGCCGGGCTGGCCATCACACCGTTTGTCCCACTCTGCAGACCACCAACTTTGACCCCGGCGGGTTTGCCGAATATATCCGGGTACCGGCGATTAACGTAGAGCGGGGAACGTTTCTTCTGCCGCCGGAGATTTCTTTTGAGGAGGCGACCTTCATTGAACCCCTGGCCTGTGTAGTTCGGGGTCAAAGAATGGCTAATTTAGAGTTCGGCCAACACCTGCTGATTCTGGGGGGAGGGGTATCCGGTTTACTTCATCTTTTACTGGCCCGCTCCCGGGGCGCGGAGCGGATTGTAGTTACCGACATCAATGAATACCGTCTGAAGGCGGCTAAGGAGCTCGGCGCCGATTTAGTAATACCGGCAAAAGAAGATGTCCCCGGTTATCTAAAGGACCGGCCGGCCGATTTGGTAATTATCTGTACCAGTGCTACTGCGGCCTTTGAGCAGGCCCTAACATCCGTGGACCGGGCCGGGACTATCCTCTGTTTTGCCCCCACGGAGCCGGGAGTTACTTTACCCCTTCCGGTCAATGATTTTTGGCGTAACAGCATAAAGATCATGCATTCTTACGGCGGCAGCCCTCAGGATATAACCGCGGCTATAGAATTACTGGCCCGCAAAGAAGTTGTGGTCAGCAGCATGATTACCCATCGCCTGAATTTAAGCCGGGCCGGCGAAGGGTTTGGTCTGGTTGCCGAAGGAAAAAATTCCCTCAAAGTAATTATTAAACCGGATGCCTCTTGATGAGTCAACGAAGCAACTTCCTATAACCCAAAAATCAACTTCCGAGCAAGCTGCCAGACCTGTTTAGTGACGAGTCAGGAGCGGTGGGATGAGTTGTTAGATGTTTCTATTTTTAACTTTTATAATTCAATTCTGTTGTTCCTTTCCATTTGTTATTCGTTTTATTTCCTGATAAATTTCAGAACGATATTGGTCACCACCTATTTTGGAAAGAATATAATCTATTCTCAGTCGAGGAAATTGCCATTCGGGAGCAAGGCGAATTGCTTCTAAATGTGCGTCGATCGCCTCCTTATAATTACCAAGATATTCATAAGCCCAGCCCATGCTACAGTATGCTCTTGCAAAATCAGGAAAAAGAGAAATAGTTATTTTGCAGGCATCTATCGAGTCTTGAAAACGGCCCATAAGTCTGTAAGTAACGGCTTTATTTTGATAAGCGTCATACAGCATGGGATTATGTATGATTGCCTTGTTGAATTCAACAAGAGCCTTATCATATTCTTTTAACGTCATATAGCAGGAGCCAATGCCGTAACGAGCCATACCAGCTTCTTTCCTGGCTATTCCTAAGGCACCCTGAAATTCTTTCAGGGCTTCCTTGGGTTTGCCTGATTTTTGCAAAGAGACACCCCTCTCATTGTATAAAGCGAATTCGGCTATATTAACGAGTTGGCCATAGTATTTTTCTGGCGACGAAATGGCGAGGGGCTCACGAGAATAACTGTTTTTTTCTACAGGGAGGCTGATTTTTTCATTCCCGATACATTCAATCTCATCAAAATAACAAGTGAACGGTATTCCCTGAAAATTAATTCTTATGTAATTTTCGGTACGTTCAATTATTTTTGCATCGATTATCTCTCCCGATTTCAATTTAATGGTTTCAGCAAAGACAAAACTTAAAAAGGTTAAACTTATCAGAACTAATCCGATTACCTTCTTCATTTCACTCCCCTTTTTTATTTTCATCCAACACAAAAATCACCTGCCTGACGAGCCCGCGACTCTAGGGAGCGGCGAGGAAGGTCAGGTGGATTGACTTGTATCAGTTATTCATTTGATTACTTTTCAAAATAGTTTTTAAGGCAAATGACATAACCGAGAATAATTAAACAAATGAAAAAAATAATGGATATGGCAATTTTTATCGAGATATCTGCAGAGTCGATTCGAGAAAAATTATTTAATAAAAAAATTACGATACGTACAATCGGGATAGAGTATAAGATGATACCTATTTTCCATGCACTTTTTTGTAGAGATAGAAACGCATATCCCCACCATATCTGGAATACACAAAATAAGAAAGGAAAGGCCTGCGATATAAAATCCTTTTTCTGAATAAGGTGGTATGGGTCCCAAATAATAATAGATATGCCGATAATTCCGCTAAAGATAGAAAGCCCACTAATTAGTTTTAATCCAAACGGTTTGGCATCTTCGTACTTCATGTTCCTCCTTTCTTATGTCCTGACAATTAATATCCGGCTGTTTTAATTTATAGTTTTTGGTTACTAGATGCCACCCCTTAAATACTAGTATAGTCTTAAATATATACGAATTCAAGCTCGGCAAACTTTTTTTAAAAAAAGTAAAAGGATTTTGGCTTAAGATTAGCCGATAAAGTATTATTTGAAAAGCCCTTAATTATAGAATAGAATATTAAGGCTTATGAAGAATATAAAAAATTACCTCCTTGGAGAATTGGAAGGATTCTTATCTAAAAAAGGTCACCCTAAGTTCTGCGGCCGCCAGATTTTTAACTGGCTGTACCAGAAAAGGATAGAGGACTTTACGGCCATGACCGATATTTCCCGAGAGGGCCGGGACTTTTTAAAGAAGAATTTTTACTTTTCGCGGTTAGATTTGCGGAAACGGGAAATTTCTTCCGACGACACGCAGAAACTATTATTCGGCTTGGGGGATAAAAATTCTATCGAAACGGTGTTTATACCGGAAAAGAAAAGAAACACCTTATGCGTCTCTACCCAGGTAGGATGTAAATTCAAGTGCGCCTTTTGCTTAAGCGGACAAAACGGGTTTAGGCGCAACTTAGAAACCGCTGAAATTATCAATCAGTACCTGGCGGTGGCCGACTTGATCGCTCCTTTGAAAATAACCAATATTGTCTTTATGGGCATCGGAGAGCCACTGGATAATTTTTTAAATACCGTAAAAACAATAAGGATATTGATGGATTCGGCAGGAATTGGTCTGGGAAGAAGACGGATTTGTATTTCTACCTGCGGGCTCATTCCTTCGCTTAAGAAACTGGCGGATTTAAGAATGGGGGTCAAGCTTTCCCTGTCCCTGAACACCCCGGATAATGCCCGGCGCAGTGAAATAATGCCGGTCAATAAAAAGCACCCTTTGCCGGAAGTGATAAAAGCGGCCCGGTTTCTTTCCCGGCAGGAGCGGTATCCGATTACCTTTGAATATGCCTTGCTTCGAGGGTATAATACCCGTGAGAAGGACGCAGAGGGTTTAGCCCGGCTGTTAAGGGGTATGCGCTATAAGCTGAACCTTATTCCGCTTAATTGCGCCTTTGGCCGTTTCCGGCCCCCCCAGCCGGAGGAAATCGCCGCTTTTACCCGGGCCCTCCGAGAGAAAGGGGTATTTTTCACCATACGTAAACCTCGGGGCAGCGATATCAGCGCTGCCTGCGGGCAGTTAAGAGCTGATTTCGGCAATGAGCATTAAAGTTAATATCCGCTTTTTAATTTTTATCGGCCTGATCCTACTGTTTATTTTCGGCGGAAAGCTCTTTGCCGTTGATGCCGAAAAAATCGATACTTTTCTTAAAAAAATACCCCTTCTTTACTCCGCGTTAGCCTTTGTGCTTCTGTATGTAATCGGCACCTTTTTCATCTGGTATTTAAAAGACCCCTTAAAGATTGTGGGCGCGGTAATCTTCGGCGCTTATATCAGCACCCTGCTCATTTATATTGCCGAGATAATCAATGCTTATATCTTTTTTAATATCAGCAGTATTTTAGGCCGCGATTTTGTGGATAAGCATCTGCGCGGAAAATTTAAGAATTTTTATGAAAAAGTGGGGCAGATGAGCATGGGCTGGGTGTTCTTGATGCGCCTGGTCCCGCTGATCCCTTACCGGATCCTGGACTTAAGTTTCGGTTTAAGTAAATTTTCTTTTAGAAAGTATTTGTTGATTATACTCTTAGCCTCCCCGCCGCGAATATTCTGGATTCAATTTATCCTGGCTGCGGTGAGGGAATTCTCAGTGCAGAAGATGATGGTCTATTTTCTGGAAAACCGGATAATCTATTTCTGGTCGCTTCTCTATTGTATCTTCGCCATCGTAATCGCCTTCCGGCTTAAAAAGAAGCTAAAGTAGTTAATTTACCCTCTTCGTTTTTAAGAGGGTAATCTCTATCTGGGCGCTTTTGCCTATCGGGGTAGAGGCTATTTTTTCCCTGGCCGTAACCTCGATACTGGCCCCGCGAAACAGAGTCCCGAAATCTTTAGAATTGGTCTGCCCGTAATACTCCCGGATGTGGTGTTCATACCGGAAACAATAATAATTTTTTCCTTTAGAGATGCCGAAAGTGGGGTCGACCGGGACCCAGCCGTATCGCGGTAGATAAATTTCCACCCAGGCATGGCCGACATCGGTTACGCATTTATTCCGGGAGACGTTAGGCATAAACACGATACCGTCTACTTCCCGCGCCGGAATGCCGCTGGTCCGGGCCAGGGCAATGAACAGCCTGGACAGATCAGCGCAATTTCCCTTTTTTATCCGGAGGGTTTGATCCGGGTTTTGAAATCCCGAAATTTCCGGCCGGTGTTCATAGGTAAAATTGCGGGTTATAAAGTTATACAGGGCTCTGCCTTTGCGATAAGGATTTTTTATATTTTTAGTTATGGATCGCGCCGTATTCTTAAGCAGCTTATTATTGATTTTTGCGTCTTTATAGCTTTTTAAATAAGCGCGGACTTTGGAATTCAGCTTGCCGTAACGGTCGGGAATAGCTTCCGGTTTCAGGCGTAAATCCGTCTGTTGTACCTGGATGGAATAGGAAATATTTATATTAATATTTTTCCCGGTTCGGGGCCGGGGAAAGTCGAAAACAGCCACCTTATTATTATTCGGATCGTCGATAAGGGCATCGTGTTTAGGAAGAGTGCGAATAGTGGATATGGCCTGGTAGGATAAATTCCTGAGTCCTACCGGATAGCGGAAGCGCAAAGTATGCAAGTCCATAAGAGGTCTAATCGTAAAAGTTTTTTTCACCTTATAGGAAATGAGGTTTTTTATTACCGGCCTTTTGCGTTTTGAGGGGTAGTCTTTGATTTTGGCGATATCATCCCGGGGGTATTTTAAGGTAAGGTCGTCAATTTCAATTACGATATACCGGTCAGTTTTTTTTACGATTTCACCCCTTATTTTCCGGCCGGACTTAAAAGTAATCGTGTCGGCAAAAAGCAATTGGCCAAAACAGCAGATTACTAGGGGGAGAAGTAATATTGTTTTATCGAGTTTCATCAATCAAAAAAATACTGTTTTGAGCGTTAGTACAATGTAGCCGGCGGGAAAGCAAAAGGCAGCTATTCCTAATGGGTATAAAGCCGGCATGCGCTTATTGGTTTTTACATCCCGGGCTACCAGAAAGACAACGCCTAGGAATACGGCCCCGATGGAGCCGATTAAACCGGCCAGGCCGATAAATATATTTTGGCCGACACCTCTGGCAATAACCAGCGAGAGGATGGTCCCGATAATAAAGTTAAGGGCACAAAATATAAATCCACTCAGGATAATCTTTTCTCTCCCCACCCGGTAGGTTAATTCTTCCGGGGTGAGTTTAAGCTTCGGGTATCGGGGGTTATATTTCCGGGCCATAATTTTTTCAATCGTCAATAAGCAGAAGATACTGTAGGCCCCGATCAGGATATCGAAGATAAAAGGCTTGGTTCCGGAAGCAGCCAGAGTGCCGCGGGCGGCATTAAAAAAATGGTAATCAGAAGCATAGCAGGCCAGCCGCAGGGTCCAGACCATAGACTCCGACCAGAAATAATCCCATTTATTGACGGTCATATTGTTCTTCCATTTGCTGCCGGATGTTCTCCATCACCTGCTTGGCATAGGAAATGGCCAGATCTACTTGGCCCAGGAATTCCGGGGGCGCGCCCTGTTCGATATATACCCGCCGGAGTTCTTCCATTTCCTCGATAGTGATAGTTTGCATTTTTTGCATCGCTTCCTTAGGCCGGCCGGCCGGATTATTTCTAATTTCTTTATGCAGGGTTAAAGAGAGCCCTAAAAGCTGGAGCCGCTTTTGGTGGTAGCGGGATAACTCTACCGGCGGGGATATGCTTTCGGTCTGTTTTATGAGTGTTTCGATTCCCTGAATAGCTTCAGCGAATATGCGCAGTTTTGTTTCCTGGTCCTGGCCCTGCATTTGCTTTCGGGCTATGGCGCCGATTTGTCCGGCTTTGTGGCCGATAATCCCCATTTGATTTAAGTAGCCCGAGACCCCGGCATGCCAATTCTGCCATTTTTTTAATTCAGCGCTGTCTTTTTCTAACAGTTTTATATAATCCGAGGTATTTTTATCCGGACCGGCATATTCCGGGCCTAAAAAAGCGGAAGCGCTCTGGCCGTTAATGCTGTCAATATCTTCGGTATAATAAGTTATGGGGATACCGCCGATATCCACCTTTATTTTTCCCTTGGCCTTCTCGATTATTTTACCTTCTACGGTTTTACCCGATTTCAAAATAATGGTTTCGGCAAAAAGGGAGAAGGAAATTGAGGCCCAGACGAGAAATAAAATTAACTTTTTCATTTTTTATCCTTTCCTCACGGCCAGTATAGCATATTTAAGGCCATTTTTAAAGCTGCGGCCGGTATTGGTTTTGCCTCTATCCAGTTTTTGTTTTTCGAGTATAATAAGTTTAAAACAAAAGGGGTTTTAAAAAATGTCGTATCTGCTGCTTCACCGGGAGGGGAAACTCAAAGGCTTAAGCGCTGAATTGCTTAAGCGGCTGGCTTGCTGCACTCTTTGCCCGCGCAATTGCCGGGTTAACCGGCTTGAAGCTCAGAAGGGGTTCTGTCAGACTCTGGATAAGGCAATAGTTTCCAGTGCTTTTCTGCATTTCGGAGAAGAACCGGAGCTGGTCGGCCGGGGCGGTTCGGGAACGATTTTTTTTGCCTACTGCAACCTGGGTTGTCTTTATTGCCAGAATCACAGTATTTCTCATTCCGGCGAAGGCCGGACGGTGAGCGCCGAGGAGCTGGCCACCTTAATGGTGCATTTACAGGAGCAGGGAGCCGAGAACATCAATTTGGTCACCCCCAGCCACGTAGTGGCCCAAATCGTGGCCGCTTTAGTCATCGCGGCAGATATGGGGCTTAAACTCCCTTTAGTGTATAATTGCGGGGGGTATGAGAGCTTAGAGACCTTAAGATTGATCGAAGGGGTTTTCGATATTTATATGCCCGACTTTAAGTATTCCCAGAGCGCTCCGGCCCAGCGCTTTTCTTCCGCTCCCGATTATTGGGAAATTGCCCAGGCGGCAGTACAAGAAATGCACCGCCAGGTAGGAGATTTAGTAGTCGAGGAAGGCCGGGCCCGGAAAGGCTTGCTGATCCGGCACCTGGTTTTACCCCATAAACTGGCCGGCTCATTTAAAATCCTGGATTTCATAAAGGACGAACTTTCTTTAAATACCTACGTTAATATCATGCGGCAATATTACCCTTGTTACCGGGCTTCCGAGTTTAAGGAGCTGGGGCGAAGAATTAATACCGCCGAATACCGGGAAGTGGTAGAATATGCTCAGCATATTGGGTTGAATAGAGAATTTTAGGAGGAGCGATGAAGAAAGAGATAGCCGTAAGTCAGGCCAGCCGGCTGATTAATTGCGGAATGGTGATCTTGGTTACCGCCGGCCATAAAGACCAGGCTACCATCACACCCTGTGCCTGGCACCTGCCGCTTTCTAAAAACCCCCCTTTGCTGGGGGTAGCTTTAGCTAAAGGACACTTTTCTGCGCAATTAATAAAGGAAAGCCGGGAGTTTATCGTGAATATTCCTCCGTGGCCTTTACGCAAGAAAGTGATTGCCTGCGGCAAATGCAGCGGCAGAGACGTAGATAAATTTGCGCAGGCCGAACTTACCCGGCTAAAGGCACATACCTTACAGGCTGTCCCGGCAATTGCCCAATGCCTGGGCCATATCGAATGCCGGCTCCGGGAAGCTAAAGAAACCGGCGACCATTTTCTGTTTATCGGCGATATAGTCTATGCCCAGGCCGAGGCCGACTGCTTTAAACAAGGGTTTTGGGATACAAAAACAACGGAGGTAATTTTTCATCTCGGCGCAAAATGCTTCTTTAAATCTGCGCCGCACATTGAGGTTCAGCCATGAAGGAGAGTATCCATAAGTTGCCTCAGCATTTTTTGCATAAGTTGAAAAAAATATACCCTAACCGCCATGTGCAGATAGCCAATACCTTCCTGCACAAAAAAACCCCGGCCTTCAGGATAAATTACCTTAAGACCGACCTGGTTAACTTGCGCCGGGCCCTTATCCACCAGCGGGTTAAGTCTAAAGAGTTGAGCTATCCGGCAGGTTCATTCCGGCTCAAATCGCCGTTAAGAGTCCTGCAGAACGCCCCGGTCTATCAGGAAGGACGTGTTTTCGTCCAGAATATTTCCAGTATGGTCCCGGTAATCAACCTTAAACCCCAGAATGGGGATAAGATTCTGGATTTATGTGCGGCCCCGGGAGCAAAAACCACCCAGATTGCTTCTCTGGCGCCTCAGGCCGAGGTGGTAGCGGTGGAAAAAATCCGCACCCGCTACTATAAACTTATGGCGAATTTAAAACTTCAGGGGGCGGATAAGGTTGAGGTTCTTCTTTTAGACGGAATCTGGGTGCGCAAGAAATTCCCGGAACATTTCGATAAGGTCCTGGCGGATGTACCCTGTTCGGCCGAGGGCCGGTTTCTGGTTTCGAACCCTAAGACTTTTAAGTACTGGGGAGAGAGAAAGATCAATGAAATGGCCCATAAACAAAGGAAACTCCTTCAGGCCGCGTTCTACGCCTTAAAAGAAGAAGGAGTATTAGTCTATTCTACCTGTACCTTCGCGCCGGAAGAGAACGAAGCGGTTGTGGATTGGTTTTTAAATAAGTTTAGGGAAAAAGTAGAGATTATGCCTTTGGATATAACGCTCGGCAATGCGGCGGAAGGCTTAACCCGCTGGCAGGATAAAAGATTCAGCCCTTCTTTGCGTTTTACCCGCAGAATCATTCCCACCGATACCTGGGAAGGTTTTTTTGTGGCTAAGTTTAAAAAGGTCGCTTTTTAAGCGAGATTAGGAATAAAAAAGGCATACTTGTTATTCAGTATGCCTTTTTTTATGGCTAATCCTTAATTAAGAATTGATTTCAATTCTTTGGATGCTCTAAAAGCAATCTTTTTCTTGGCCGGAACGTTGACCGGTTCGCCAGTCTTAGGATTGCGGGCCACTCTTGCTTTTGTCTGTTTTACTTTGAAAGTTCCAAAACCAGAAATAGCTACCGGCTCCTTTTTCTTAAGACTACTCTTGATTGAGTCCCAGAGCATCTCCACGATTTCCTGAGCTTGTTTTTTCGTAGCTGTCTTAGCCGCGATTACTTCAACCAGTTGCGCTTTGTTCATGTAAACACCCCCTTCGTTTATTTAGCTCCCACACCGCACAGGTGTGAGGCGAAAAACCTTCAATGTTTTCAACCACTTTTACTATTGTATAGCTGTAGCTTTTCTTGTCAAGAAATTTAAATACAATTTTTTACCCCGTTAGAAAAGGTTTCTTCTTGAAAAATTAGGCTTTTCTAACGGGGCTTATTGTAAAATCTACGTTTTTTCCTATAATTGCTCTGGTGATTATCGTCTCCAAAGAAGGCCCGAAGGATTAATCTTGCTATCTCATTGACAATAAAGAGGTTAAGTAAATAAGTCTTTTCTCCGGGAGGATATGGCTTTGGGGATGAGCCCGCGGGAAAGTGAGGCCTTGATTAAATTGTCCCCGATTCGGCCGGAAGTTTAGTCTGTGGCAAAAAGCATTTATTTTTCAAGGCTTTTTAGAGCTAAAACCGGCCCGGGACCGGGATGCCGGGGAAAATTTTCATAGCTTTTTTCATTTAAAGTGGTATAATTTTCTCACTTCCCCCAGAACCCCGGATTTAGTCTTGGGGGCGAGCAGAAGTATGGTATAATGAGTGTCATGGAAATGGTTGCCAGTAGAGAAAAAAAGGAAATACGCACAGAGTTGTTAAAACGCCTTTTATCTTTGACCCAAGAAGAGTTAAAAAGGAGGAGCAGGAATGTTGAGCATAGATTATCGGATTTACCTATATACAGTCAAGCAAAAACAGTTATGGCCTACTACCCCTTAAAGGGGGAAGTGGATATTTTGACGCTGATCAGGAAGGATGTCGAAAGTAAACAATTTTGTTTTCCGGTGATGGATTTAAAGGCAAAAAGCTTGCGGGCTTTTGCGGTTAGAGATTTAGACCGCGATTTTGTTCCCGGCCCCTTTGGGGTTATGGAACCGGATACCCGCAAGGCCAAAGAAGTAGATCTTCGAGAAATAGATCTGGTGTTAGTTCCCGGCCTGGGTTTTGATCGACAAAGAAATCGGCTGGGAAGAGGCGGCGGATTCTACGACCGCTTCCTTAAGGTAATACCATCTTCGGTAAAGAAAGCCGGAGTAGCCTTTGAATTTCAAGTCCGGGAAGACCTTCCGATTCATCCTCCCCTAGATCAAAAAGTCGACGTTGTCGTTAGCGAGAATTTCATAATCTAAAACCACAAACCACCGCAGATTAAGAGCAGACAGGGGTATATTCTGCCTGTGATTACCTGCGTTTAAATAAAAGGAGGAGAAATGGCTACTCTTTACATAGCAATAGGAGTGCTCGGCGGCGCAGCTTTGGGATGGTGGCTCGGTGAAATTTTTAAAAAGAATAAACTGAAAAAATCAAAAGAAGATGCGGAGAAGATAGTAAAAGAGGCCCAGTTTAAGGCCGAGGAAATTATCCGCAAGGCGGATTTAGACGGTAAAGAGCTGCTTTATAAGTTAAGGGTGGATTTTGAAAAGCAGAATTCGTCTAAAAGGAATGAGCTGTCGCAATTAGAAAAGCGGCTCATGCAACGGGAGGAAAATTTAGAGAAGCGGCTTGGTTTTATCGAGAACAAAGAGGGCGAGTTTAATAAGCGTGAGGCAATTTTGAATCGGAGCCGGGAGGAAGTGGAGGCCAAAAAGCAAACTCTCGAGAGGTTGATTGAAGACGAGAAGGAAAAGCTGAAAAGGATATCTTCCCTGACCCCTCAAGAAGCAAGGGAGCTTTTGCTTAGAAGGTATGAAGAAGAGCTGCGCGGCGAAAAAGCCAGAATGATCCGGGAAATGGAGGAAGGTGTGCGGGAGGAAGCGGACGAGAAGGCAAAAGAGATAATCTCCCAGGCTATCCAGCGCTGCGCCGTAGAGCACACTACCGAAACTACGGTAAGCGTGGTGGCCCTGCCCAATGATGAGATAAAGGGAAGAATTATCGGTAGAGAGGGCCGCAATATCCGGATGTTCGAAATGGCTACGGGCGTGGATTTGATAATCGATGACACTCCGGAGGCAGTAAGCTTATCGGGATTCGATCCGGTACGCCGAGAGATAGCCCGTATTTCTTTAGGAAAACTGGTTCAAGACGGACGAATTCATCCGGCGCGGATAGAAGAAATCGTCGATAAAACTAAACAAGAGTTCGATAAGAAATTGATTGAGGAAGGAAAATCAGCCGCCTTTGAGGTGGGCATTCATAATCTCCACCCGGAATTAATTAAGTTACTGGGCAAATTAAGATATCGCACCAGTTTTGGCCAGAATGCCCTTCAACACTCAAAGGAAGTAGCCATTATTATGGGCATATTAGCTTCCGAACTGGATTTGGATGCGCGGATGGCCAAAAGGGCAGGCTTGCTTCACGATATCGGCAAGGCCATCGATCATCAGGTAGAAGGAACACACGCTCAGATCGGGGCGGATCTATTGAGAAGATACGGAGAACACGACCTGGTTATAAATGCCGCTGAAGCACACCATGAGGAAGCAGAATTTAGCTCCATTTATTCTCTGCTGGCTTTAGTTTCCGATGCTATTTCCGCATCCCGACCCGGTGCCCGGCGCGAAACCTTGGAAACATATATAAAACGCCTGCGCCAGATCGAGACCATAGCCAGCTCATTTGAGGGGGTCGATAAGAGTTTTGCCATCCAGGCCGGACGCGAAATTAGGGTAATTGTCCAGCCGAACAGAGTGAAGGACAACGAAATCAGCATGCTGGCTCACGAGATAAAGAAGAAATTGGAACAGGAAATGGACTATCCCGGTAATATTAAGATTACGGTGATCAGAGAAACCCGGGCTGTAGATTACGCTAAATAACTAAAATAGACAATAGGTTGAGAAGGAGTTAGAATAGGACAATGAGGATATTATTTATCGGCGACATTGTGGGGAAACCGGCCCGGTTATATCTTAAGGAAAAGCTACCTTCTTTAAGAGAAGATTTAAACTTAGGGTTTGTTATCGCCAACGGCGAAAATTGTGCCGGAGGTTCCAGTGTCACCCCGGATACCGCTGACGACCTTTTTAACTGCGGTATAGACGTAGTTACCTCCGGCGATCACATTTTTAAAAAGAAAGAATCTAAAGATGTGCTCGGCGTAAGGGACATTATCCGCCCTTTGAATTACGGAGAGCTAGCCGCCGGGGTCGGGTATCTGATAAAGGAAGTCGAGGGAGTAAGAGTGGGGGTGGTAAATCTTTTAGGCCGGGTTTTTATGCAGCCGGTGGATTGCCCCTTTAAAGCCATGAAGGAAGTTTTAGAGGATATCCGTAAAGAAGCGAAGGTAATCGTCGTGGATATGCATGCCGAGGCCACCAGCGAGAAGCTGGCTTTAGCTTATTTTCTGGCCGGAAAAGTAAGCGCGGTGATCGGTACCCACACCCATATCCCTACGGCCGATGAGCGGATAATCGATAACTTTACCGCTTATATTACCGATGCCGGCATGACCGGAAGCTTTGATTCTATTTTAGGAAGGGAGAAACATCAAATTATCGAGCGTTTTATTACTAATATGCCGGTCCGGTTTAATTTAGCCCAGAAGGATGTTCGGATTCAGGGGGTAGTCATTGACGTTAATGCCGAAACCGGAGCCGCTGTCTCGATCGAGAGGGTGGAATACAGAAGAAATAGTGAATAGAATGTCGCTAGTCAACGGGAGATATTATGGATTGGGGCGGTAGAGAAAAAAGACGTTTTGTAAGAGCTCATTTTCCCTGCAGGGTAACGGTGCATACCCCCGAAGAGCACGTAATCAATACGCATACCGAAAATATCGGCGCCGGAGGGCTCAAGCTGGTTATTGCCGAAAAACTGGAAGTCGGAGTGCTGGTCGGCCTGGAGATTTATTTAGATAGTGAAACTATAACCTGTCAGGGGAGAATAGTCTGGGTGGTAGAAGGTAAGCCCATTCCGGATAAACCCGTTTTTTATGATTCCGGCATCGAATTTTATCAAATCGACGAGAATGACCAGAAAGTGATTGCTGCTTTCGTCGGATCTATCGTCGAATCTTCCTAAAAAATGATTTTAGAAAGAGTTAACTCCCCCCAGGATTTAAAGAACCTTAGTCACGAAGAACTAAAAGCGCTCAGTAGCGAAATAAGAGATTTAATCATCGCGGTTATCTCTAAAAAGGGCGGCCATCTGGCTTCTTCCCTGGGTTCGGTGGAGCTCTGTTTAAGCTTACATCACTGCCTTAATACCCCCTGGGATTCTCTTATTTTCGACGTCGGGCACCAGACTTATGCCCACAAGATTATTACCGGAAGAAGGGAAGCTTTTAATACGGTGCGGGAATATCGAGGAATCAGCGGATTTCCCAATTCTAAAGAGTCTGTTTATGATATCTACATTTCCGGCCACGCCTCTACGGCTATCTCCTGGGCCCAGGGTATATCCGAGGCGAAAAAGTTAAAGAAAGCCGAAACAAAAACAGTGGCGGTAGTCGGAGACGGCTCTTTAACCGGAGGGATGTGCTTTGAGGCTTTGAATTCCTGCGGGCATTCCCAAAATGATATTTTAATCGTAGTCAACCATAACGAGATGAGTATTTCGCCCTCGGTAGGGGCTTTAAGTAGTTATCTGACCAAAATAATCTCCGCGCCGATATACAACAGAATAAGAAACGAGCTGGAAAGCTTTCTTAAACATTTTTCTTTGATGAAACGGCTGGTTCAGAGAGCCAGAAAGTTCGAAGAAACCATAAAGGGCCTGGTCGTGCCGGGAATATTCTTTGAAGAGTTGGGTTTTCGTTATTTCGGGCCGATTGACGGGCATGATTTTTCTACCCTGATTCCGACTTTAAAAAACGTTATTTCTTTAAAGGGCCCGCGAGTTTTGCACGTCATTACCAAGAAGGGCAAGGGTTATAAGTTTTCCGAGGAGAATCCCGAAGATTTCCACAGTGCTTCCTTGTTTGATGTCGCCAACGGCGGCTCCTTAAAGGAAAGCCGGGAGAGCTTCAGCGAAGTTTTTGCCCGCAAGCTCATTTCTCTGGCTGAGGATGACCAAAGAATTGCGGCCATAACCGCCGCTATGCCCAAGGGTACCGGACTTTATTTATTCGCCCGGAAATTTCCGGATAAGTTTTTTGATGTAGGTATTGCCGAGGCCCATGCCGTCGGTTTTGCCAGCGGACTGTCCCGAGGGGGCTTTAAGCCGGTGGTGGCTATATATTCTACATTTTTGCAGCGCTCATTCGACCAGATAATTCACGATGTTGCCCTGCAGAATCTGGGAGTTGTGTTCGCCGTTGACCGGGCCGGAGTAGTGGGCGAAGACGGCCCGACTCACCAGGGAGTTTTTGATATCGGCTACTTGCGGATGATTCCGAACATGGTCTGTATGGCCCCTAAAGATAAAGAGGAGCTTCAGGATATGCTGGAGTTTGCCTGCCGGCTGGATTTACCGGCCAGTATCCGCTACCCTAGAGGCCAGGCCTATTCTCTGGGCCAGAAGCAGCCTATTGAGCTGGGAAAGGCCCAGGTTATTAAGGAAGGCGATTGTCTCTGCCTGATTGCCCTGGGTTCAATGGTAAAGACAGGTTTAGAATGCATTTCTTTGCTGGGTCAAGAGGGAATAGACGCCGCATTGATAAACGCCCGTTTCATCAAACCTCTGGATGAAGAGCTATTCAGGGGCTTAGCTGAAAAGTTTAAGTTTATCGTCACCCTTGAGGAAGGAAGTTTAGCCGCCGGATTCGGAGGAGCGGTTCTAGAGTTTTATGAAAGAGAGGGGCTGCTGGAAAAAACAAATTTAGTGCGCGCCGGCCTTCCCGATGAATTTATCCCGGCAGCGACCCGAGAAAAATTACTGAGCATTTACGGTTTAGATCCTTCCGCTCTCGCCGAGAGGATAAAAAGGTTATTGTCGAATAGAATTGCATGGCAGAAGTAAGGATAAAAAATAAATTAGGCTGCGCAGTAGCAATCGATAAAGATAGATGCAAGGGGTGCCAGCTTTGCATTTTTTACTGTCCCACCAAACATTTAAAACTTTCCTCAAAGTTAAACAAAAGGGGAGTTAAGTTTGCTCAGATTAAAAGCGAAGATTCCTGCACCGGCTGTGGATTTTGTTTCCTCATCTGCCCCGAAAGCTGCATAGAAGTTTATGAAAATAAATAGAAGCGGAACAAAGCGGAACAAAACGCGGATAAACGCCCAGAACGCTTCGGGCGTTAATCCGCGTAAATATCCGCATATATCCGCTTCTACTAATAAAGTATTGATGGTGGGTAATGAAGCCATAGCCGAGGCGGCGATCAGGGCGGGCTGCCAGTTTTATGCCGGTTATCCGATAACCCCCCAGAACGAATTAATAGCTTATATGGCCCGGAGGATGAGAGAGGAGAAACGGGTATTCATCCAGGCAGAGAGCGAAATAGCCGCGATCAATATGGTTCTTGGGGCGGCCGCTACCGGAGCAAGGGCCATGACTACTTCTTCTTCCCCGGGAATTTCTTTAAAGCAAGAAGGTATTTCCTATCTAGCCGGGGCCCAGCTTCCGGCCGTAATAGTCAACGTGATGCGGGGCGGCCCGGGCCTGGGCAATATCGCTTCCAGCCAATCCGATTACTTTCAAGCTACCCGCGGCGGCGGCCACGGAGATTACTTCACTTTAACCCTTTCTCCCTGGAGCGTAGAGGAGGCCGTTCGGCTTACCTCTCTGGCTTTTGATTTAGCTGATCGCTATAGAAACCCGGTGTTGGTTCTGGCTGATGCCATAATCGGGCAGATGATGGAACCGGTTTCCTTCCGCCTATGCAGGGAACGGTCGCGACCGTTCCCTGCAAAAACAAAGAAACCCTGGGCCTTGACCGGAGCAGAAAAAAGGCCGCCCAATGTCGTAAAGTCTTTTTTCTTAAGAGAAGGCGGCCTCGAAGTTCACAATGCGCGCTTGAAAAACAAGTGGGCCCGGATTAAGGTCCGGGAGCAGAGATTTTCGGTTTACCCCGTTAGAAAAGAATTTTCTAACGGGGCACGTAAAGCCAGCAAAGTCCGATTCCTAGCGGTTGCCTACGGTTCCCAGGCCCGAATAGTCAAAGAAGCAGTAGACAGTTTAAGAAATGAGGGGGTAAATATCGGGTTGTTTAGACCCGTAACTCTCTGGCCTTATCCCAAGAAAGGCTTAGTCAGAGCGGCGAAAGAAGTAGAGAAGATTCTTGTCATCGAGCAATCATTGGGGCAGATGCTGGAAGATGTACAGCTGACTTTGCCGGGGAAAGAAATCCTTTTTTTAGGCAAAGCCGGCGGAGGGGTCCCCTCCGTTACCGAAATTGTCAAATTTGTAAAAAAGAATGTAGGGGCCGCAGATCTGCGGCCCGTACAAAATAAATTATGAAAAAGAAGTTCAGCCGTCCCCAATCCTTAAAAGACGTAAGCACCCACTATTGTGCCGGCTGCGGCCACGGTATTCTGCACCGCTTGGTGGCCCGGGCCGTTGATGAGTTAGGGGTGCGCGAAAAAACAATCGGAGTCGCTCCTGTGGGCTGCGCGGTTGTGGCCTATGATTACTGGAATTTTGATCTGGCCGAGGCTGCTCACGGAAGAGCTTTAGCCGTAGCCACGGGGATAAAGCGCTGCCGGCCGCAAAATATGGTATTCACTTATCAAGGTGACGGCGATTTAGCCTCTATCGGAACGGCCGAAACCCTGCATGCGGCTAATCGCGGCGAGAATTTAACCTGCATTTTTGTCAATAACGCCTGTTATGGTATGACCGGCGGGCAAATGGCTCCTACTACGCTTATCGGACAGAAAACTACCACTACCCCCTGGGGTAGAGACCCTTCTGCCGGCGATGGCTGGCCGTTGAAACTAAGCGAGATCTTGTCGGTCCTTCAAGGGGTTAACTTTATTGTCCGGACGGCAATAAGTAATCCTGCCGGGGTTAAAAAAACTTACCAGTATATCCAGAAGGCATTCCGTAACCAGATCGAGAAAAAAGGATTTTCTCTGGTCGAGGTTTTAAGCCCCTGTCCGACCATCTGGCGGATGAATCCGGTTGAATCAGTTCAATGGATAGAAAAAGAAATGACCAAAGAGTTCCCCTTAGGTGTCATTAAGGAATAATGTAGGGGCCGATCCCTGTATCGGCCCAAGAAGATGGCAATGAAAACCGAAATCTTAATTTCCGGGTTTGGCGGCCAGGGTTTGATGCGCTTGGGGAAGATTATGGCTCAGGTTGCTCTGGATGAAAACAAACATACCAGCTGGTTTCCCTCTTACGGCGCAGAGATGCGGGGAGGAACCGCCCATTGTTTTGTCAAGATTTCTTCGGCGCCGATAGCCTCACCCCTGGTGGAATTTCCCGATATATCCCTCATTTTTAATCAACCCTCTCTGGATAAGTTCGCCCCCAGGCTAAAAAATAAAAGTTTGCTAATCATAAATACGGATTTAGTCAACGGTTTCTTGAGCCGCGGGGATGTTCAAGAAATCGGCTTACCCTTAAACAAATTAGCTTTAGAGTGCGCCAGTTTACGGGTAGCTAATATTGTCGCGTTAGGATTTTTAACCGCCTTTAAAAACAATCTGTTCAAGGAAGAAACCGTAGTTAAGGTTCTTAAGAAGGTTTTTGATAAAAAGGAGAATTCAGAAGTTAATCTTAAAGGATTCTATAAAGGCAGGGATTTTTTTCGCCAGTTTAGCAAGTA
Source organism: uncultured Planctomycetia bacterium (assembly GCA_964420965.1). Classification (GTDB taxonomy): domain Bacteria; phylum Omnitrophota; class Gorgyraeia; order Duberdicusellales; family 4484-171; genus CAYQUQ01. The sequence continues at coordinate 95,484 of CAYQUQ010000001.1, forward strand.
GGTGTTATGCGGGCTAAGGCTATCGATAAAATTATTAAGTTGTTAAAAATTCCGGCTTTTTTTATCCTGTTTGCCCATCTATCCTTTTGCGCTTCGCTGAACCTGCGCGGTTTCGACTATTTCTTTCACATTAAAGCCGGAGAACACATCGTAACCCAGAAGGAGATCCCTAAAAAAGAGGTGTTTTCCTTTACGATGAAAGGAAAAGAATGGAGTAACCACGAGTGGCTTTATCAGATTTTCATTTATTCGCTCTATAATAAATTCGGTTTAGAAAGCCTTTTTCTGATTAAACTGGTTGTATTTGGCTTATTTTTCTTCCTGTTAACCTTAATGGTTTTAAAGACCGATTGGGTTTTCGGGTTTCCCCTTATTTTTTACGGGCTTAAAATTGCCATCGGCAGATTTACCTTAAGGCCGGATAATTTAAGCCTGCTCTTTCTGATTTTATTTTTGACGCCGTTTATCTTCAAAAAACGCAGACTTTTATTCCTTCTGCCTTTCATCCAGATCCTCTGGGTGAATATTCACGGATTCTTCTTTCTTGGCCCGCTCATTCTTTTAATATACCTCTTATTGGGCCGCCGCCGCGCTGCCCCGGAAAAAAAATTTTATAAAACCGTTAAAATAATTTTCTTATTTACCCTGCTGGCCTGCTTTTTAAGCCCCCAGCCCCTGGCCACCGTAAGCTATCCCGCTAAAATAGTCAAGGATGTGGTTTCCGGCCAGCAAAAACTGTTTTTTAAACACATTCAGGAGCTCCAGAGCCCTTTAAAGGATGTTTCCGGTTACTATCCTTTTTTCGGATACCTGATCGGAGCGTTTATCTGCCTCCTGTTTTTTAAGAATTTAAGCCCCTTCTATATCGGCCTTTACCTAGTGATGGCCGCCTTTTCTTTAAATTCAATCCGGAATGTCTATTTTTTCATTCCGGTCGGCGTGGCTATATTCGTGGATCGGTTCCCTTACATAAAGGAAGTCTTCCTTAAACAGGTTTTGCGGGAAAGAGGTTTTTTACTGGTAAGACTGCTTTGTTTTTACCTTACGCTGGCTATTTGTATCAATATGGTTAAGGATTTCATCCGGCTTCCCCGGTACGGGGTTTCCTACATTACCTCCGATAGAGAGGTGGATATAAAGTCAAGATTCTTAGCCCACGACCCCGTAAGGTACCCGCAACAGATGCTGGATTTTATTAACCGCAATGATCTTCCCCGGAGAATGTTCAACAATTTCAATCTGGGCGCGGTTTTAATATTTAATTCTTTTCCGCAGAGGGAAGTTTTTATTGACGGCCGCGGAGAGCTTTATGGACTTAAGTTTTTTTCTCAATATATTGATATGCTGGACGCTAACGTTGAAGCATTCGATACACTTTCCAAAAAATATAGGCTCGAAGGATTCGCCATAAGCTACTTGCAGAATTCGCCTCCCGATCTGGTTAAACTCATCCACGAGAGAGGCTTTAAGTGTATCTATTTTGATTTAGACGGCATAATTTTTGTGAGCAAAGAATTTCTGCACAAAACCCCGGCTTTGAAAAGATATTTCATTGATTTTCGGAGCTATAAATTTAAGCAGTTTAATCTGCTCAAGAGCGTAAAGCTGAAAAAACCTTTTACGCAGGGGTATTTTAATATGGGCCTGGCTTTATATAAAATGGGCTATTTGGAAAAAGCCAAGGAGTGCCTGGAGGAATTGTTGCGGATCGTTCCCGACCACGCCCGCAGTTACTACTATCTGGCAAAAATTTATTACCGGAAAGCTAAATACCAAGAAGCTTTCCGCTATTGCCGCAGCAGTATATTTTTCGCCCCCGGGGCCAGGAAAGCCCGCAAGCTTTTGGCCAGGATCTATATCAAAACCGGAGATTATGAAGAAGCCCGGGATACGCTGGCCCGGTTGAAAGTAGATTTCGATAAATTTAACGCCGAAATCGACAAGGCCGAAGATGAGTAAGGTAAAGGTAAGATTTGCCCCCTCGCCCACGGGCTATTTGCATATCGGAGGAGCCCGGACCGCTTTGTTTAACTGGCTTTACGCCCGCAAGCTTAACGGGGAATTTATTTTGCGGATCGAAGATACGGATTTAGAGCGCTCCCGGGAAGAATACCGGGACGAGATCTTAGAGAGCATAAAGTGGCTGGGTATGGACTGGGATCAGGTTTATTATCAGTCTCAGCGCTTTGATCTCTATCGCCAATACGCCCGGGAGCTTATTGACGGGGGTAAGGCTTATCGTAAGGAAGGAGCGGTTTTCTTTAAATATGAATTTACAAAAATAGAAATAGACGATTTAATCCGGGGAAGGATTGTTTTTGCGGAGCTTCCCAAACAAGAAGAAGTGATTATAAAGAGCGATAATTCTCCCACCTATAATTTTAGCTGTGTGGTAGATGACGCCCTCATGGGTATAAGCTGTGTAGTCCGGGGGGAAGATCATATTTCCAATACGCCTAAACAGATTTTAATGTACGCGGCTTTGGGGTTTAAGACCCCCCAGTTTGCCCACGTTCCGTTGATCCTTTCTCCGGACGGGGGGAGAATGTCAAAAAGGCACGGGGCGACTTCCATACGCGAATATAAAGAAATGGGGTATCTGGCCCCGGCACTGGTAAATTATCTTTTGCTTTTAGGCTGGGCCCCCGGAAACAACCGGGAGATTATTTCCCTCAATGAAGCCCGGGATTTATTTGATATAAAAAAGGTTAATAAGACCGGCGCGGCTTTTTCCCGGGATAAGTTAGACTGGCTCAACGGGCAATATTTAAAAGAGAAAGATTTAAAGGAATTCGTCTGTTTAGCCCAAGAGTATCTTAATGCCAAGCAATTTTTACCCTCGCCGGTAAACCCGGCCTACTTACAGAAAGTTTTGAGCCTTTTTAAGGACCGGATTTTTAAACTTTCGGATTTGATTGACTGGACAGGGTTCTGTTTTTATGATAATTTTAAATATAGTGAAGAGGCAAGAGATGTTTTAGATACCGACCTGTCTAAAGAAATAACCTTATTAATCGATAGACTGAAAAAAAGCGAAGGCTTCTCGGCGGCGATAGTGGAAAAAGAATTCCGGGAAACTGCTGCTGGTTTAGGGGTTAAAGCTAAAGTGCTGGTTCATCCGACGCGGGTGGCTTTAACCGGAAGGAAAATCGGCCCGGGATTATTCGAAACCATGGAAGTTTTGGGGAAAGATAAGGTTATTTCCAGGTTAGAGCGGCTGGTTTCTTATTGGGGAGGATAAAAATGTTAAAAGCAGTAACCGCAATCTTTATTTTTGTTTCTCTTCTTGGCGCCGGCGGATGCCAGACAGCCAGTAAGACCGCCCGCGGCATCGGTCTGGTCGGAGAGGGGATGGCTGAGGACGCCTATATTTTTTATCGTACGATTGAGGATGCCGATAACTGGATTCGAAAACACACCTGGTGATTTGAAAATATAATGCTGATTACCAAGGAGGTGGTATGAAGAAAGTAATTTATTTGCTCATGGCGGTAATAATAGTATCCGGCTGCATGAATTTAAGTTCATTCCGGGCCCGCAACCGGGAAAAAATCGTCAATTTATCCCGCGGTTTAACCAAGCAGCAAGTTGTGCAAATCATGGGGACTAGAAGCATCGATGCCATGGGGTATAGAATAACCAACCCTTACAAGAGCGAAGTATTGCGTCTGGGGGAGGAGAAGGGTTTAGAGATTTTATATTATTATACCGAGACCAAGCGAGCCGACAATGCCATTACCGACGACGAGCTTACCCCGCTTATTTTTGACCAAGGCGAACTGACCGGCTGGGGCTGGAACTTCTTAGAAGATATTATCCGCCGCTACGGGTTGGAATTTAAGACCAACAAGTCTTCTTTAGCCCGCTAAACACTTGCCCCGTAGTGTAATTGGTAACACGACTGATTCTGGATCAGTTATTTCTGGTTCGAGTCCAGGCGGGGCAGTCTTTCCTACCGGAAAAAATAAATTTTTCGCCTCCTTCGGAGGCGATTTTTTCTTTTTGGGGCTGAAAATAAAAGAGACCAATCTGGATTGATTCTTTTGAATAAATTATCGATTTGAAGAATTTTTTGGCCAGAAGATTTTTTTCAATTCCGCGGGAATTTGAGAGAGATTTTAGGCGGCTGGTGAGGGTTTGCGCGAAAATTTCCGGAGAAATTTTCGGGGGTTCTACTGATAGTTCGTATCCAGGTTGGCCCCTCAATAGGCCATTTTCCTTAATATGGTTCGAACTATCCAAGAAACCAATGCGGCCGCCATCGCGCCGATGATTTAAAGAGAAAATCAGGCTGTCAATATACTGCCTATCCAGCGAAATCCGCTCTAAGTTCCCAAAAATATAGTTTTCCAGCCTATTTGCGCTAACCTGCCTTGTTGAACAGCTACCCCATTCTTGATGGAAAGTATCGGTACAGCGATAGTAGTAATATCGTCTTAGTTTTCTGCCTTTGCGCTTGTTTGTATAGCAAGGAGTCATAAACGAACCGCATTCTTTACACTGGATAAGTCCGGCCAGGGTAAAGTCTTTGTACACTTTTACCCTGCGTTTTCTGTCTTTGTGTATTTCCTGGGCTAATGCAAATACTTCTTCGGAAATAATAGCTTTATGTATGCCTTCATAAGATTTCCCAGCATATTTCACCTTGCCAGTATAAACCGGGTTCTTTAGAATATAACTGATAGCAGTTTTTGAAAACGGCTTATTATTACGGTAAGTTATGCCTTTAGTTTTTAAGTCCTCATAAACAGTAGCCAGTGATTTAGAGAATAGATAGTTTTCGAAAATAGCTTTAACGATTTTGGATTCTGTTTCGTGAATAACTAGACGCTTGTTTTCGTTCTTATAGCCAAAAGGCACAATTCCACCGTTCCATAATCCTTTCTGGGCCCTCTCAAGCAGTTTATCTCTTGTCCTTTCACTGGTAAGTTCCCGCTCAAACTGGGCAAAAGTAAGCATAATATTCCTAAGAAGCCTTCCCGATGGAGTAGAGGTATCGAATCGCTCTGTTACGGAAATAAAATTAACCCCATACTTATCAAAAATCTCTATCAGATGATAAAAGTCTTTCGGCGAACGAGTAAGACGGTCTATCTTATAGGCAATAACAAGATCTATCTTCTTCTGCCGCACATCTTCAAGCAATTCCTGCAACGCCGGGCGGTTAAGATTAGCTCCTGTAAACCCTGCATCAGAATAGACCTTGAAGATTCCCATGTTTTCTTGGCTTTTGATAAAAGATTTAATTTTTTCCTGTTGCGCCTCGCAGGAATTAAACTCAACTTCTGCTTGGTTGTCGGTACTCACCCTCGTATAGAGCGCACAATTTAATTTCATAAAAACCTCGCTTTTTAAGGTAAGGGCGCTAACATGTGTTAGCGCCCTTAACAATAAGCTTACTTCAAGAGATTGATCATAACGTCATTCATGTTATAACCATTGAGCCAAACCTCAGCGACAATCCTGTCGAACGATATGCCAACTTGACGATAGATAATATTTTTGTGTAATATTAGTTCCTCAAGCTGTCGTTTGGCAAGTTTTCCTTTTAAGGTGTTCAGCTCTGGCGCATAAACTCTTGCTAGACGTATTTTGTTTTTTGTCCAGAAAGTATCACCGTCAATAACGCTTGAAACGTAAGCTTCGTACTGTACTGCTTGCTGTGTCATTTTCTTCTAACCCCGTAGTTTAATGATTGATAGTAAGTAAGCGAACCCTTGGTGAGTAATAGTTATTTTAAGAAAAGCCACTCATTGGGCAACCTCCTTTGGTTACCCGCTGGTATTGACAAGATGGTGAGGATTTGATACTATGTAAATAGTTAGAGGCCTTCCTGCAATACACAGCGGGTTAGGCTAATATGAGCGGATGGGTCGTTACGGCGACATCATCCGCTTTTTTTATTCATAATTGCACACAATCATGTTGTCTTTTTTGTCCCAAATGCACTCAAGCTGACGTTTCTTTATTTGATCAAGCTTGTAGAGTTCAATGAAATTCTTTGCGGGAATAGAGGCCCCGTATTTCGTAATCCTCAGTTTTCTTAACCCATCTTCTTTATTGTCATTAGTAGGCTTTAGGCCTAGTTTTTTAGCCTCTTTGTCGATGAATAAAATCACATATCTGAATTTGTTTAAGCCATACTGGGAAATTACAGCATTATTTAAACCTAGTTGACCACCTTTCCTTATAGTCACTTTTGGTTTTATACTTCTTCCTGATAAAGTAAATTTTTCCCACGCCATTTTAACTTCACCTCCTTTCCCACATTATTTATATCACATTTGTCGTAATTTGTCAAGAGGCAAATCGCCATTTTTAATATGAAATCTAAATAGTGCTATGGTGCTGGGCATTTAGAGTTATAATGGCGGCCGCA
>CAYQUQ010000002.1:0-42739 GCA_964420965.1 uncultured Planctomycetia bacterium
CGCCGGGGGCAGAACGAGAGCAAGAAATATTAGAGAAACTGGAACTAGCAATAGTCGCTTTTCGCCAGGCGCATGAATTCTTTGAAGATTTTATTAGGCGTAAAGGTCGTTCTCACTTTACTATTGGACCAGCTGCGTTGATGGCGGGTATTAATGGGATAGTTACCTATTTAGGAGAGCTTGTTGAAAAGGCTAAGGCCAAAGAGTTGACTTTATCACAGGTTGCCCAATCGATTAAAAGAATTCGTACCGTTGATTGTGTGGAAGTTATTTTTATGGCGTCACTTACCAGGAGATTCACGTTTCCTGGTCTGGGCCATAGGGAGCGTAAGTCTCTTCTCGGAGACCACGGCGCATTACGAACAGGGGTCATATACGTGAATGAATTTCTTGAGGAGGTTTCTGATCTCGAAGGACATAAGGAGTCGGAAGATCATAATGGTGGCAACGACCAGACCAGCTCACCCACCCCCGCCGACAACGACGCCGTAGAGCCGCGTGGCGGCCACGCCGCTTTACGCGGGGCCAACTCGCCTAACCGTGGCAACAGTGACCAATGTGCACCCCCGGGGTGCACACAAATAGATATATTTTCTGACGAGAAAGAATTATCAGAGTTACCATTTAATCCTTATAGGTTCTTTAAAGTTATGCTGAGATCCGGTACTTATACCCAACTTTCTTATCCAGAAGCGAGTGATTCGTTTGCTGAACCCATAGAAGAGGGACGCGTAGGTACTATGGGTACCGAACCCGATCAAGAGGAGTTACGGACAATACTGTTTGATGACCAGAACTGTACCAGCCTTGTTGTATGTGATACAGAGACAAAAGAAACTTGGTATGGCCATTCTGATTATATGAAGATAAGCAATCTGCAAAAACACTTTTTACTGGCAGAGAAGCGTTTTGCCGGCCGCGGCGAGCGCATTGTTGTCTGTGTGGCTGGCGGCTCTATTGTTCGCGATCCCTTTGACCGGGACAATGTGTTGTGCGAAAACATAGAAGAGACGCCGATAGGAACAAAAGAAGCCCGAGGACAATTGATTTTTCTGGCTCATAAGGCTGGCTTTAAAGTTATTACGGCTATACCAGAGTTTACTCAAGTAACTGTTAATATGGTATTTGATCCCCAGGAGGCTCTACTGTTTATTATGGAAATGAGAGCAGAAGGAGCTAGCCATGAGAAGGTTGTTCAGTACAATAAAAACTTATCTAGGATAACAAAAGCTGCTGTTGAGAAACCTCAAGATCAGGTCAACCCCAGCTCGCCGGGGAAAGTATTTTTAGATCCCGCGGCAACGTATGTATTCGAAATGCATAATTCTCCAAAGCACGGCTCATACATTCAGGACTTATATCAGAAAGGACTGCGAACGGCTACTGAGCGAATGATAGTCAGTGAGGCCGATGTAGCTAAGGCGAAGAAACTTTCAGCATTCGAGCCGGTTATATCAGATGATGGCGTTTTGCCGGATTCTGAATTTGATAGTCTACCAGATGTGCATAGCGCACAGCATATACATATGATTTGGTCTGGAAAGTATTATTTGCCTTGTGGTTGTTTGTGGCGCGCCTTGCGCAGCAGCGTGAGTTGGCAGAGAAGATTGTTCCGTGGACAAATTGTATCTTACCATTTTCTTTGCGATAAAATCATAGTAGGCGGCAGTGATATACTTTCTCTAAATCTAAGAGGGAGGGCACGAGAAGATCTCTTGCGAGAGATGGCTGGATTTGTTGATTCCGACGATCCACTCATTCGCGACAATGCATTGGAAGTATTTTTCAATGGAGAGAAGGTTTATCCGTACGTAGAGCCTGCAGGTGAGGTACGTTGCCGGTTATATTACTGGGAAATGACCGATAAGTTCATCGACGGAATTACTCAGGATCAGTCAGAGGCAGAACAACTTGCTGGACAAGAGGTTGTGAGATTTAAGCGGGGGCGTAGTAGGGCCAGCTCGCCGGGTGAGTCGAGCCACACCTCACCTGCGGAAGGGAAGGAAGAAGATGTACCGGTTACTCGCGTAACTCGTGATGATGTAAAGGATAATAACCAAGTGAGACGTCCCCCTAATGAGATGGAAGACGTTGATAGGGAAGGAGTTGCAAAGCAGGTAGACGTCCCCACTGTTCAAGGAAAAGAGGCGAAGGAAATAGAAGCCAAGCCAGCCACCCAGCCCTCGCCGGCCAGCTCGCCGGGTCCTAACTTTTCAGAAGGGGTCAAGGAAACATTAGCATTTCTTGCCCGTACATATGCCGGAGACTATCTTCGTACAAAATCCACATTACGCCGGTTCTTTGAACACGATAAGCGTATTATCTTTGGAGCACGAATGCTGAACTTAGGCTATCAGCCATTAATCCTAAAGGAAACAGGCAGTGGTTTTATTATGGTTGATAATATACACGTGCAGTTTAAATGCCTGCTTGGGCCTAAAGAACTGCTGGATGCTTATTTCACCGTTGAGGTAGGAGCTGAGAGATGCCACATGTTAGTCATTAGGGGGGAAGCAGGCGATAGGCATTTTCTGGCGTCGGTCCATTTTTCAGCCCTGGCAGATAACTATGAGGATATTACCCGAATTATAGAGGCTTTATTTAGTGATTCTGCGCCGATTTGTGGAGGACTCGAGGGCATACAGGCAGCTTTGGCTGATAGTGGATTAGATAAGATCCAAGTGATATTGCTTGAAGGTTATGGGTTAACGGATAGCGGCGGAATGAGCTTTGTTGAATTTGTAGAGAGATTTCGTTCTCTGGAGAGAGAAGGAAGAATACGTTTTTACCATTTTCCTCTGCATGTTGCCCCCAACGGCGAGCCGATCCCAGCAAGAGTCGGAGCAAAGACTGATGCTGTCTTTCATCTTAGGGGAATCGCCAGAAAAACAAACCGCTACACAGTTCCTTATGTCGATACCTGGAAGGAGTTATTCCCGCCCTTGGAACAGAAGGAATTGTCAATCAACTCATCCCCCGCCGACAACGACGCCAGCTCGCCGCAGGCTGATTTAGATAGCCTGATCGCAGCAACCAAGCCTAAGCATCAACCTTCTCCCGAAAAGCGGATGCAAGCGGTAAGGGATTTAATTACGTATGGAAGGGAACATGGAGAAGCGGCAGAGCGGATCATCGAAGCTCTGGAAGCTTTCATAGAAACAGACAATAGAGGATGTATCACAATCCTGATGCAGGAAGTAGCAGACTACTTTGACTCTATCGGGCACAGAAGCTTACGGCTCAACCAATTAATCATCTCTTCTAAGCAAGCCCAGAGGGCCTATGAGGAACTATTAAGGCAAAACTACTCACAGCCGGGCTGTGCTAGGGCCTGGAAAAGCTTGAAAAAACGCCTGCGATTTTCTCTGGCCAGTTTGCTTATTGCGATAACAGTTATTGCTGGGGGAGTATGGATCGCGACCGGTATTACCGAACAAGAACAATGGATCAATAGAGCCCCTACAGTTAAAGTCTATTATAAAGGCTTAAAGGCCGCAGCCACTGAACAGTTTGAAAAAGACCACCCCCAGCTTAAGCTGGAAAGCATTCAGGTATCTGAAGTGCCTGGGCACTCTAAAGATCAGGTTGGTAAGGCTATAGCGATTATTCGAGTGGCTGGCGAAGAAGATGAGGTCTCGAGCTATTATTATGATTGGGATTGTAAGCTTAGTCTTGGGGAGGTAATTAGGCGGACCGAGGATGCAAATCCAGTAGACCGTGAAGTAGCGGTACGAGCCTTGCGTATAGCCGGAGCCAGAGAAGAGCGAGCAGTGCTGGCTCTTATTGAGGCTTTGGCAGATGAGTATTCAACTGTTCGCGAAGTCGCAGCCAAAGCTTTAGGCGAGATAAAGGATCCTCGGGCAGTAGAGCCTCTGGTCGAGGCAGCTGCAGCTAAAGATGAACATTCAACAGATGTTAGGCAAGCCATAGAAGATGCTTTGGTAGCGATTGGCGGTCCGGCAGTCCCAGCTATGATTGGAGAGTTAAGAAAAGAGAAATCTACTGCCAAGCCTATTATGATAGGAGCTTTGGTTAGAATTGACGTTGACGATCAGCGAGCACGCCTGGCCGTGATAGGAGCAGTTACAGACTCTGACTCTTTTGTGAGGAAAAAAGCAGTAGAGGCTTTAGGTCAGATAGACTTGTCTTTGGAGGGGGCCAAGGTGCTAACACAAGCACTGGGAGATGATGATTCAGGTGTCCGAGGAGCCGCAGCTCAGGTTTTGGGTGAGAAAAAAGTCAAGTCAGCAGTTCCGGCGTTGGGAAAAGCCCTAAAGGATGGGCCTGTTTTTGCAGCTGCAGCCGAGGCCTTAACTAATATCGGTAACAGTGAAGCAGCCCAAGTTTTGAGTCAACATTTGGGAAATAATAGAAAAACTAATCTGATTCTAGCTGAGGCTTTAGTCAAGCTTGGTCATCAAGCTGGGCCAGCTGTAGCTGGGCGATTAGGAGATAAGCAGCCAGAAGTTCGTTGGATAACAGCTCAAACTTCAGGTAGGATCAAATATCATAAAGCAGTACCGGCCTTGATAAGATTATTAAAAGATAGGTATTCCTTAGTTCGTCGTGCTGCAGCGAACGCTCTTAGGCAAATAAAAGACCCTGAGGCCATCCCAGCTTTACGCCAGGCATTAAAAGAAGAGAAAGATCCTGAGGTGCTTCGAGCCGTACATGAGGCTTTACTCCGGCTAGCAGAAGGCTCCGCCGACAACGACGCCAGCTCGCCGTCCCGCCGAAGGCGGGATCCCGCCGAGACAAAATCGCAGGCGGGAGGGGCGGAAGGCACCTCAAGCTCTGCAAAAGGAGATATAGTTTATATAACTCCGGATTGGCACGGCAAGATTTTCACCCTCGGTAACGGCCAGACAATAAAGAACTGTGATGACCAAACAAAAAGCGAACCCTTAAAAAAGGATAGCGTAAGCACTAGCAGAGTATACCGTTGCAGAATGCCACAACTGTTAAGTGACCCATTTTACTATGTCCGTACCAACGGTTCTCTGTTGCTGAAAGCAGCTCTTCCCAATGATGTAATTGTTGCAACAGGTGCAAATGTGTGCACAAACCTTGCTGTATGTTCATTTTATCCCCAAGTTAGTTCGAAACTCCTCGGATTGAGCCATCAGGCTAATCCTACCTCGCAGAGGATCGAGACTGTTGTTATTGACGACAATTCAGAGCCGTTCATTAATCAATCAACCTTACTCGAGGACTTAAAGCAGATTGATGAAGAGATGCTTTTAATTGTTGATTTCGGGGTGAGTATTAATTTGGATACGCAGGAAGCAGAGAGGGTTGAGGTAGACAAAGAAACGGCAACAGAGCAGATAGAAGAATTATTGAATCATATTCGTAGGAAAATGGTAGCGAGAGGCTATCGAATACTTTTTATTCTCCGGTCGGTAAAAGTGCATAGCAACCTTACAGTATCGCTGGGTGGTATTGGTATCAATCATCGAAGGATAGGGGATATTCCAGCTGATTCACAATTCTTCCGAGACACGGTCGAGGTTGGTTTTACCTGGAAAACAATCCTTCACCATCTTGAAGCTTGTACCAAGAATGGTTCATTTGCTCAGCTTGATCTTCATCCACATCAGTGGGAAGGATTTGATATTGAGGGAGCAAAGGTACGAATGAAACTGAAAGTCTCAAGTCCCATCGACAACGACGCCAGCGACGGGGTCAGCTCGCCGGGGGCCAGCTCGCCAGAATAGACAGGATTTTTGAACAGTTCACGATTTCCTGCCTGCCGGCAGGCAGATAGCAAAGTATACGAAGCAAAAACAATTTTTAAGCTACGGAATAAACCAGGATTTTTGAAGCCCTACGATTTCCTGCCTGCCGGCAGGCAGGTAGGTAAAAATGGTCGTTAAAAAAATCGGCGAGCCCGGAGGCTGGGAGCCGATTTTTAGGCTATTTTTGCCGTTCCCTGACGAATAGACAGGGAAAAATCGTAATGGCGGAAAAAATACTGGTTTATGAAGTTTTGACGTTCCCAAGAAAATTTGTTTTTGCGGAGTGGTTGCTTTCCCCCCAACCCTAAGGTATAATTAATCGATGAATTTTGGTCAGGTTTTTCAGGTGTTAATAAAAGGCTTCAAAGAGCAGGGTATAGATTTTGCGCTTATCGGAGGATTTGCTCTGCAGGCAGTGGGATTAACCAGGACCACTCAGGATGTAGATTTCCTTATTTTAAAAAAAGATACTGAAAAAGTGAAAAATATTATGAATAAGCAAGGCTATGGGTTAATGCATCAGAGCGAGGATGTGCTTAATTTTATTAATAAAGATTCAGATTTAGGCCGGGTAGACTTTCTACTTGCTCATAGAAAGTATGCTTTATCCATGTTGAACAGGGCTGAAGAGAAAGCGCTATTAGATGACAGATTTAAAGTTAAGGTTTTAAAAGTTGAAGATTTAATAGGTCTTAAAGTGCAGTCAACTTCAAATGATCCCAGCCGGTTGCATCAGGACATGGCCGACATAAGGGTACTGATTAAGAATAATTTATCTGCGTTAGATACAGAACTTCTAAGAGAGTATTTTTCGCTTTTTGATAGAGAAGAGGAGTTGGATAGTTTGCTAAAGGAGATCAAGAATGCTAAGTGAACAAGAAAAAAGAGAAATGATAGAGGATGCCAGGAGTAAAAAGAGAAGGGATGATTTTCGTGTTGCCAAAATAAAATTTCCGCCTCGGCAGCTTTCTTTAGATGAGTATATCCGATTCCTAGACAGCGTCCAGAAAATCTTCGGTCCTTTTAAGCTATCCCGCGAGTCCACCCCCACGAGATTTAATAAGCTTTAACCATATTCTGTATTCTGCATTCTGCATAAATTAGGGTTATTGCTTTCCCTCCAACCCTAAGGTATAATTATCTTCGATGAAGAAGATTGTAATCTTTTCTCTATTTCTCTTCCTGTTTTTTTCTGTTTTTACTCACGCCAAAGACAACTCTTCCTGTGAAAAATGCGGCGGAACCCTGGTTCTTTCCACCATTACCGACCCTAAATCCTTTAATCCCATCGTTTCCAAAGAGGCCAATGTGGGCGCAATTATGGGCCTGATTTTCGAGGGTTTAACCCGGACCAACGGGGTTACTACGGAAGTTGAACCCAACCTGGCCCAATCCTGGAAAGTGAGTGAGGACGGTAAGATCTGGACCTTCTATTTACGTCAAGACGTGAAGTGGTTTGACGCAGAACCCTTTACTGCTGACGATGTAGTATTCACTTTTAATAAACTTATTTATAATCCCGATATTCCTACCAGCGCCCGGGATATCTTTACGATTGACGGAAAAATTTTTAAGGTCGAAAAAATCGATAAATTTACGGTTCGTTTTACCCTGCCGGTTAAGTTTGCGCCATTCCTGCGCGGCATGGGGCATGAAATTTTACCGAAACACATTTTAGAAAAAGTAGTAGAGGAGGGTAAATTCAACTATCACTGGGGGCTGGATGCGAAACTGGAAGAAATCATCGGGACCGGCCCTTTTCGGTTAAAGAGGTATCTGCCCGGAGAGCGGATAATCCTGGTTAAAAACCCCGGCTACTGGAGGAAGGATCCGGAAGGAAATCGCTTGCCTTATATCGATGGAGTAACCTATGTTATAGTCCAGAATCAGGATGTAGCCCTTTTGAAATTTCAGGAGAGAGCGATTGATTACTTTGGCCTGCGGGGAGAAGATTTTCCGATTTTAAAGCCTCAAGAAAGAAAAGGTAATTTCACTATTTACAATACCGGCCCGGCTTTTGGGACCAATTTTCTTTTGTTTAATCAAAATCAGGGCCGGAATCCCCAAACCGGCCAACCTTATATTGAACCTTACAAGTTAAAGTGGTTTACCAATGTTACTTTTAGAAGAGCAGTTGCCCATGCTATCGACAAGGAATCGATTATTAATATTGTGATGAACGGGCTGGGTTTTCCTCAAGATTCGGCGATGAGCCCTTCCAGCGGATTTTTTCATAATCCTAATGTCCGGAAATATGAATACAGTATAGATGAAGCCAAGGTATTGCTTAAAGCAATCGGTATCTACGACCGGGACGGCGACGGCAAAGCCGAAGATTCAGAAGGAAATAAAGTTGAATTCAACCTTTTTACCAATGCCGAAAATACCCAGCGGATCAAAATAGCCAATATTATCCGCAAGGACCTGGAACGTTTAGGGTTTAAGGTTAACTTTGTGCCGCTCAGCTTTAATCAGCTGGTAAGTAAGTTTGATGCTACTTTTGACTGGGATACTATAATTTTGGGATTTACCGGCGGCATTGAGCCGCACTTTGGCAAAAATATCTGGCATTCAGCCGGGCATCTGCATGCCTGGTATCCCAATCAAGAAAGTCCGGCAACAGAGTGGGAAGCGGAGATTGACCGGATTTTCAACCAGGGAGTCCAGGAGCTGGACCGAGAGAAGCGCAAAGCTTTTTATGACCGTTGGCAGGAGATTGTGGCCGAGCAGTTACCTTTGATCTATACGGTGCTTCCCCCCAGCATATTCGCCGTGCGCAATAAATTCGGCAATCTAAACCCTACTTCTTACGGAGGCGCGTTTCATAATCTCGAGGAAATATACATCAAGAGAAGTAAGGATGTAAGGAAGTAGAGAAGTAAGGAGAGGTATGGAAGAAATTAAGAGCAAAAAAGTGATTAGAACCTATCGGGATTTAAATGTTTATCAAGAATCATATAGAATAGCGATGGATATTTTTAGAATAACAAAATGCTTCCCCAAAGAGGAGATTTATTCTTTAGCAAGTCAAATACGGCGTTCGTCCCGGTCAATACCGACCAATATTGCTGAAGGTTGGGCTAAACGCAAATACAAGAATGTGTTTTTAAGGCATCTTGTTGATGCTAATGGTTCATGTGAAGAAACTAAAGTGTGGCTTACTTTTGCTAAAGATTGCAATTATATTTCTGAATTCGAGCACAATAGCATGTTCGAAAAATATAATCATATTGGAGCAATGCTGAATTCTTTAATAAACAATTGGCAAACATTCAGTGATTAAAGCAGTCCTTACTTCTTTACTTCGTTACATCTTTACATCTTTAAAAATATGACCAACTACATAATTCGCCGCCTACTCCTCTTTATCCCCCTTCTCTTGGCGATTACTTTTATCGGTTTTGTCTGTATTAACCTGGCTCCGGGAAATTACTTTGACAGCTTAAAGCAAAATCCCCAGATTTCTCCGGAGACAATAAAACAATACGAGCAAAAATACCATCTGGATGAGAATGTTTTCATCCAGTATTATCATTGGCTGTCTAATGTGATCAGGCTTGATTTTGGCTATTCCTTCGCCAACAAAGCCCCGGTAATAAAGGTACTTACCTCCCGGATGTTCAACACTATCATCTTATCCTTGGCGGTTCTTCTGTTCAGCTGGGTTATCGCTATACCGTTAGGAATTTACTGCGCGGTTAACCAGTATAAATTCAGCGACAAACTTTTTTCCCTTTTGTCCTTTATCGGCCTTTCCATCCCTAATTTTTTCCTGGCCCTCCTGCTTCTAAATTTGGCCTCGGTGACCGGGATTCTGCCTACCGGGGGGATGCATTCGGTGGGCTATGAGAACTTATCGCTATGGGGAAGATTCTGGGATGTCTTGAAGCATTTAATTATTCCCACGGTGGTTATCGGAACAGCCAGCATCGCCGGCTTACAAAGGCTGATGCGGGGAAATATGCTGGAAGTGCTTCGCAGCCAGTATATTACGACTGCAAGGGCCAAGGGATTGCCGGAAAAAAGGGTTATTTATGTTCACGCCGTAAGAAATGCGATTAACCCCATGGTGACCATGTTCGGCGGCACCTTAGCCGGCCTTTTAAGCAGCGCGGCCTTAACCGAAATTATCTGCAGCTGGCCGGGGCTGGGAAAATTAATGCTGGAAGCGGTGATGAGCCAGGATTTGTTTTTATTCGTGGGGAACCTGCTCATGATCAGTTTTCTGTTGATCCTGGGGTTTCTCCTGGCCGATATTGTTTTGGCCTGGGTCGATCCCAGGATTCAATACCAATAAAATGGACAAATCATACAGCCAGCTCTCAATAGGTTTTCGCAAGTTAAAGCGGCATGGTTTAGCCATGTTTGCTTTCTGGATTCTGGTAATTCTATATTTAAGTGCGGTTTTTGCCGGGTTTCTGGCCCCCTACCATTTTGACAACGAAGAGCGGAGTTTAAGCTATGCCCCGCCGAGCAAAATACATTTCTTTGATGCCGAGGGTAAGCTGTCCCGGCCATTTATTTATAAAAGAAGCTTCAAATTTGATGAAGTCTATAACCGCGTATACACTGAAGACAAAACGGATGAATTTCCCCTCCGTTTATTTGTAAAAGGGGATGAGTATCGTATTCTCGGCCTGTTTAAAGCCAGGCTCCATCTTTTTGGCACCGCAGGCGCAGGGCGGGTATATTTATGGGGTGCTGATTCCCGGGGGAGGGATCTTTTTTCCCGGATTTTATATGGCGGGCAGATTTCACTTTCCATCGGCTTCGTAGGGGTAGTAATTTCTTTATTGCTGGGATTGTTTTTTGGCGGAATTTCCGGATACTTTAAAGGGAAGACCGATACCGTAATCATGCGGGTCTGTGAAGTGATTATGATGATTCCCGGTTTTTACCTGATGCTCTCTTTGCGCAGTATCTTTTCTTACTCGCTTAATTCCCTGCAGATGTACTTTGCCATTGTCTGCATTATGTCCTTTATCGGCTGGCCGGGTTTAGCCCGGGTGGTGCGGGGTATGGCTTTGTCCTTAAGGGAAAGAGAGTTTGTTCTGGCGGCGCGGGCCCTGGGGGTTTCGCACCTTAAAATTATCTGGCGCCATATCATACCCCATACTTTTTCTTATCTTACGGTGGCGGTATCACTTTCCATCCCCGGTTATATTCTCGGCGAATCGGCGTTAAGCTTGTTAGGCTTGGGGATTCAGGACCCCTACGCTTCCTGGGGCAACCTTTTATCGGAGTCAATGGCCATTTCCCAGATTAAGTTTCACCCCTGGATACTGATTCCGGGAATTTTCATCTTTGTCACGGTGATGGCGTTTAACCTTTTAGGTGACGGTTTCAGGGATGTTTTTGATCCTAAGATGGTCATCGGAAGGAAATTATGATTATGGAGAATATTCTGGAAATCAAGAATTTGCATACCTATTTTTACGGCGAAGACTCAACCGTAAAGGCAGTCGAAGGCCTGAACCTTTCGGTAAGAAGAGGCGAAGCCCTGGGGTTGGTCGGCGAGTCCGCTTGCGGCAAGACAGTTACTGCCTGCTCGGTAATGCGGCTGATTCAACCTCCGGGAAAAATCGTTAACGGCGAAATAATTTTTGACGGCAAGAGCTTACTGGAATTACCGCCAAGGCAAATGCAGCAAATACGGGGTAATGATATCGCTTTAGTTTTTCAGGAGCCGTCCATGGCTCTTAATCCCGTATACCGGGTAGGATTCCAGATCGGCGAAGCAATCCGTTTTCACGGTAAAGAGGTCACTCCGCTTCAGCAGAGAAAGAGGGTCCTGGAGCTTTTAGCCAAAGTGGGAATTTCCGAGCCGGAGTCGCGGGCCAATGATTATCCGCATAATTTAAGCGGCGGCCAGGCCCAGCGGGCGGTGATTGCTATGGCTCTATCCTGTAGCCCGAAGTTACTCATCGCCGATGAGCCGACCACCAGCCTGGATGTAACCATTCAGGCCCAAATCATGGATCTTTTTATCCGGTTAAAGAAAGAAAAGGATTTTACTTTTATCCTGATCACTCACAATTTAGCGCTTTGCTCCCAGGTGGTGGATCGGGTAGCCATAATGTATGCCGGGAAAATTGTCGAACTGGCCCGAGTAGAGGAAATATTTGAAAATCCGTTGCATCCTTATACCCGGGCTCTGTTTTCTTCGCTGCCTAATGCAGGGGACGCATATACGCGTCCCCTGCTAAAAACAATCCCGGGAAGTGTTCCTGATCCCGCTGATAAGCCTAAGGGTTGCCATTTTCATCCCCGCTGCCCTTTAAAACAGAATATTTGTTTAGATAGATACCCCCAATATCGGGAAATTAAACCCGGTCATTGGGTGTCTTGTCATATGGCGTAATTGTAGGGGCAAGGCTTGCCTTGCCCTTTACTATTTTCATAAATCAGATGATTTTAGAAGTAAAAGAATTAAAAAAATATTACCCGGTTAGAAGGGGTCTGTTTTACCGCATAGCCGGCTGGGTTAAGGCGATTGACGGAGTCAGTTTTTCGGTCGGAGAGCGGAAAACGTTAGGGCTGGTCGGTGAGTCCGGCTGCGGGAAGACCACCGTGGCCCGGGCCATAGCCCGGCTGATCGATGTTGACAGCGGCACCATAAATTTTTCCGGCGCGGAAATAACCCGCGCTTCGGCCCGAGAGACGCGCCCTCTGCGTAAAAACTTACAAATCATCTTTCAGGACCCTTTTAACTCTCTGGATCCGCGTTTCACTGTGGCCAGGATTATTCAAGAAGGAGTTTTAGCCTTAAGCGCTTTAAAGGGGAAAAAGGAAATTCACGAGTTATCGCTGAAAATACTGGAACAGGTAGGGTTAGCTTCGGATAGCCTCTGGCGCTATCCGCATGAATTCAGCGGAGGCCAGCGCCAGAGAATAAGTATTGCCAGGTCTTTGATTCTTAATCCTAAACTCTTAATACTGGATGAGCCGGTTTCATCATTAGATGTATCTATACAGGCTCAAATAATTAACTTGCTCTTAGAGCTTCAGGAGAAATTGAACCTTTCTTATTTATTTATTGCCCATGATCTGAATGTTGTCCGTTCCATAACTGATGAGGTTTGTGTTATGTATTTAGGTAAAATCGTGGAGGAGGCTGAAACCAAGGATTTATTTTCTAAACCTTTGCACCCCTACACCGAGTCTTTACTTTCTGCTGCCCCTCAACTAAAACCTCAAAAAAGACGAGAAAGAATTACCTTAAAAGGTGATGTTCCCAGTCCGATAAATCCGCCCTCAGGCTGTCGGTTTCATACCCGCTGTATCTACGCTAAAGGGCGCTGTAAAAAAGAAGAGCCCCCACTTAGTCCAAGAGAGGGTCGCTTTTTCGCCTGTCACTTCCCCCTGATTTGATTTGACACATTGAGGTAGATTATATATAATTGAGGCATTATGGACAGTGGTGATAAACTGCAAAAAATCAGGGCCCGGTTCGGCAATCCTTTCCTGGAGAGTTCATTTCCTAAGTCTCTGTTTATCAAAGAGATACTGGATAGCTTTGCCGAAGAAAAGGAAGTCTCGGTTGCCGGGAGGCTGATCTCCAAGCGCGAGCACGGAAAATCGGGATTTGCCCATATAGCAGACCACACCGGGAAATTACAGGTTTATGCCCAGCTGGATAATTTAGGGGATCAATTTCACCTCTATAAGGAGCTGGATATCGGCGATATCATCGGGGTTAAGGGAAAATTATTTACTACGCGAACCGGGGAATCGACCATCTCGGCCACTGAACTTAAGCTTTTAGCTAAGGCCCTGCGGCCTTTGCCGGAAAAGTGGCACGGGTTAAAAGATGTCGAGGTGCGCTACCGGCAGCGTTACCTGGATTTAATTGCTAACCCCGCGGTTAAGGATGTATTTATTAAGCGTTCGCGGATAATTTCTTTGACCCGGGATTTTTTTAACCGGCTTTCTTATATCGAGGTAGAAACGCCGATGTTACACCGAATCGCCGGGGGAGCGGCCGGCCGGCCCTTTTTAACTCATCACAACGCTACCGACAGTGATGTTTATTTGCGCATTGCCCCGGAGCTCTATCTTAAGCGGCTTCTGGTAGGCGGGTTGGAGAGAGTGTACGAAATCAACAGAAGCTTCCGCAACGAAGGCACTTCCACCCGGCACAACCCGGAATTTACCATGCTCGAGGCTTATTGCGCTTACCAGAATTATGAGTACCTGATGAAGGTCTGTGAGGATTTATTTTCTTTTTTAGCTCAGGAAATAAACGGTTCTTTAAAATTAGAATACCAGGGGAAAACCGTAGATTTTACTCCCCCCTGGCAGAGGATATCTTTTGCGGAGTTATTCGAAAAAGAATTCGGGGTTAAAAGCAGCGATTCCGCCGAGGCCATGCTTAAGAAAATCGGGAAAAAGCTTAAGCTGACCAAAGGCTTAACCCGTTCCCAGGTCCTTAATATTACCGAAGAGCTGATCGAGAAAAATTATCCCGAGAATAAACCGGCATTTATCATTGATTTTTTTACCTGGACTTCTCCTTTAGCCAAGAGGAAAAAGGATAATCCGGACTTGGTGGAGCGGTTCGAACTTTTTATCGGGGGTTTAGAGGTGGCCAATGCCTATTCGGAGTTAAACGACCCCGTAGAGCAGAGGGCGCGTTTTAAGAAGCAATTAGAGGTAGAGGAGGAGCTTCCCAAAAAAATCGATAACGACTTTTTAGTTAGTTTAGAATACGGGATGCCTCCGGCCGCCGGCTTAGGCATTGGCATGGATAGATTAATGATGCTTCTTCTTAATCAATCTTCCATCCGCGATGTAATCCTTTTTCCGCTCCTCAAACCCCTTGAGGCATAGAAAACAATTCGACAATGCGGACTGAATTTTATTTAGCCAGGCGTTATCTTTTCCGGGGCAAGGCCCGCCACATATCTTTTATCGGCCTGATCTCCTGTTTGGGGGTTGCCCTGGGGGTAGCGGCTTTAATTATTGCTTTTGCCATAGTCAACGGCGTGGACGGCGGGTTGATGAGGCGGATAATGCGCTTTCAGGACCACCTGATTATCGACAGCGTCCAGAAAGAAAAGTTATATCCTGTCAAGGAGGAGCTGGATAGCTGGGAAGGGGTAGAAGCCGCGTATTTATACATCCATACCCAGGTATTTGCCAAATTTGAAGACAAGAAGGTTTTGCCCGTATTCGTCCGGGGTATCGATTTCAGCGACCCCAAAAGTGAACAGTTTTTCCGGCAGTACATAAAGTCAGAAGTCAGCGATACCGGCTTTTTTGTGGGAGCGGGCCTGCTGCGGAATTTTCTGATCGGAGACGAAATCGAGTTTTACCCCTTAAAAAAGAAGCTTAAGCTGGCCAAGAAAAAGGTGCGCGGCGTCTTTGAAGTGGGTCTTTTTAATATCGACAATACCCATTTCATCGGGGATTTAGCCGAAATTGAGGAGCTTTCTCCTAATCACATCTTGCTTTTGGGGGTTAAGCTTAACGATCCTTACCAGGCCGCCGCGGTAAAGAAAAGGATAAAGAATCGGTTTCCGGGGATATTCGTGAGCACCTGGATCGAGACTAACGAAGCCCTGTTCGCCACGTTAAAACTGGAGAAATTAGCCCTGTTTATCATTCTGGGCCTGATCGTTTTAATCGCCTCGTTTAATATTTTTGCCGCTTTAACGGTAAAAGTAGTGGAGAAGACCAAGGACATTGGAGTTTTAAGGTCATTAGGATTCCGCCGGGGAAGCATCCGCGACATTTTTGCCCAGCAGGGTGTAATGGTCGGGGTTATCGGAGTGGCCCTGGGAGCGGCTTTGGGCATCGGCGCCTGTTATCTGTTGGAAAAGTACCCTTTCGTAAAGCTGCCGGCCGAAATTTTCGGCACGGAGTATTTGCCGGTAGAGGTTAATTATGCCGATGTGATTTCAATTGTTATTATCGGCCTGGTGATAGCTTTAATTTCCAGTTATATCCCGGCTTTAAGGGCCGCCCGGCTGAACATCTCTAAGAGCTTACGGTATGAATAAAACAATCGCCGTAAATTCAGTAACCAAGGTTTATGGTAACGGAGTGCCGTTTACGGCCTTAAAAGGCGTTTCTCTGTCGGTTTACGGCCGGGATTACCTGGCCGTGGTCGGTCCTTCCGGGGCCGGAAAATCTACACTCCTGCATGTTCTGGGAGGGTTGGAGCCTCCGACTAAGGGTAAAGTTTTATTCAGAGAGAAAAACCTATACCGGATGGGAGACCGAAAGCTTTCGCTCTGGCGGAATAGAACGGCCGGGTTCGTGTTTCAGTTTTACCATCTTATTGAAGAGTTAAATGTTTTAGAAAATGTAACCATCGCCGCTTTCGGGCAGAAGAGAAAATACTCTTTCAAAAAGGCCCAAGGGTTGTTAAAATATTTAGGGGTAGAGAAAAGAATCGCCGCCTATCCCTCCCAGTTAAGCGGCGGAGAGAAACAAAGGGTGGCCATTGCCCGGGCCCTGGTTAACGACCCGGAAATAATTTTTTGCGATGAGCCGACCGGAAATTTAGACCGAGATTCCCAGGATAGAGTGATCGGGCTCTTAGAGGAGCAAAACAGGGATAAAGGTAAGACTCTGGTTTTAGTAACTCATAATCTGGACTTAGCCCGCCGGGCCGGGAGAGTCCTTTTTATCGAAGACGGGCAGATTAAAAAGGGGGAAGGATGAAGATATATCTAAACGGGAAATTAGTGGATAAAAAAGAAGCGCGGGTTTCTGTTTTTGATCACGGTTATTTATACGGAGACGGCGTATTCGAAGGTATCCGCTCCTATAACTGCATAGTTTTTAAGTTAAAGGAGCATGTTGACCGCCTGTTTGAATCGGCGCACTCCATCATGCTCAACATTCCTTTAACCAAAAAGCAAATGGTTGACGCGATAATCACCACCCTTAAAGCCAACGCTTTAAAAGACGGTTATATCCGGGTAGTGGTTTCCCGGGGCGAAGGCGATTTAGGTTTAGACCCCCGCAAGTGCAGGGGGCGTGAAACCGTGGTGGTTATTGCCGATAAGATCACCCTTTACCCTAAAAAATTATACCAGAAGGGGATGGATATAATTACCGTTCCCACGGTCAGGAATATTCCCGAGGCCCTTAATCCCCAGATCAAGTCGCTTAATTATCTGAATAATATTTTGGCTAAGATCGAAGCGATCAATTCCGGGTATCAAGAGGCATTGATGCTGGATCATTTAGGTTATGTGGCCGAGTGCACCGGCGATAATATCTTTGTGGTCAGAAACAGCGAGCTCTATACTCCGCCGCAATGTATGGGGACGCTACGGGGGATTACCCGGGATACGGTTCTCGTGATCGCGAAAAAATTAAAGATTCCGACCCATGAGCATGTCATCACTCGGCATGAACTTTACGTTGGCGATGAATGTTTCTTAACCGGAACCGCGGCCGAGATAGTTCCGGTGGTTAAGGTTGACGGAAGGGGTATCGGAGATGCCAAGCCCGGCAAAATCACCCGGAAGATAATGGCCGAATTCGGGAAACTGACCAAGACAGCAGGAGTGAAATACAAGTTGTAAGTCATAAGTTATAAGTTCGGATTTCGATTCCTCGAAACTTATGACTTACAACTTAAAACTTAAGACTAAAAAATATGCTTTGCGATGTTTGCCATAAAAACATAGCTACGGTCCATCTTACGGAAATTGTCAACGAGAAGATTACGGAGATGCATATCTGCCAGGAGTGCGCTAAGTCTAAGGCTAAAGATATCGAACAGCCCAGCCTCTCTGATTTCTTAGGCGGGCTGGCCGGCGCAGAGAGAAAAGCGGCTTTAAAATGCCCTTCCTGCGGATTTTCCTATGAAGATTTCCGGAAAAAGGGGCGGCTCGGCTGCGGCGGCTGTTACGCGGCTTTCAAACGCCAGCTGTTGCCGCTTTTAAAAAAGGTTCATAGCGCCAGCCGGCACACCGGGAAAATTCCTCTGCATATGGAAAAAAAAGAATTACCGCAGGCAAAGGCAGAACAATTGCGCAGTCAGCTTAACCGGGCTATTCAGCTCGAAGAGTACGAAGAGGCGGCCCGTTTAAGGGATGCGTTGAAGAAGCTGGAGAAAAATGTTTGAGCAATTTTTAATCAATCAGGGCAGCTGGTTAAGCGGTAAGGGTCCGGAAGCGGAGATTGTTTTTTCTTCCCGAATTCGCTTAGCCCGCAATATAGCCGGGCGGCCTTTCCCTTCCCGGGCTAATGAGGTCCAGAAAACTAAAATCATTGACGATATAAAGCAGATTTACCCTCAGGTAAGAAGGCTTAAAGACTGCAGTTTTATCCTTATGGAGACGGTAGATAAGCTTAACGGTCAGCTTCTGCTGGAGCGGCATTTAGTCAGCCAGGAACATACCGGCCCCGGAAAGGGGCGGGGATTAATCGTGTCCAAGGATGAGGAAATCGCGATCATGCTCAACGAGGAGGACCATCTGCGGATGCAGGTTATAACCTCGGGGTTTGATCTTAAGAAATGCTGGGAGGTTCTGGATAATATCGATGACGATTTGAGTAAAAAAATGTCCTTTTGTTTCTCGTCGGATTTCGGATATTTAACCGCCTGCCCGACCAATGTCGGCACCGGCTTAAGGGCTTCCTGCATGTTGCATCTTCCGGCGCTTATACTTACCAAGCGGATCAATAAGGTATTGGAACTTCTGACCCGGATTTCTTTCACCACCCGGGGCTTGTTCGGAGAAGGCACTCAGGCTTTAGGCGATTTCTTTCAGATTTCCAACCAGGTAAGCTTAGGGTTATCGGAGGAAGAGCTGATCGATAATTTAATCGGGGTGGTAAACCAGGTTAAAACTCAAGAAGTAGATGCCCGCGGTATCCTGATTAAAAAATACCGGGCCAGCTTAGAAGACAGTGTCTGGCGGGCCTTAGGGATTTTAAGAAATGCCCGTTTAATTAACAGCAAAGAGGCCTTAAGCCACCTTTCTATCTTGTCTTTAGGGCTAGATTTAGGTATAATTAAAAATACGGATTTATCCGGCAAAAAATACAGCAGAAATTTTATCAACAGTTTATTCATCATGATTCAGCCGGCGCACCTGCAGAAAATAGAAGGAAAGAGCTTAAAAGAGCGAGAAAGAGATTATATCCGGGCCGCAATTTTGAGAGAAAGACTAAGGGGGTAAGATGTTTAACCGATTCACGGAGAGAGCGAGGAAAGTACTGGTATTAGCCAAGGAAGAAGCCCGCCGGTTTAATCACGATTACATCGGCACCGAACATATACTTTTAGGATTAATCCGCGAGGGCGAGGGCGTAGCCTGTGCGGTTTTACAGAATTTAGGCGTTGATTTAGAGCGGCTAAGGATTGAAATTGAAAAGCTGTTATCCGCGGGAAGCGTCGCTTCCGTGCTGGGGGATATCCCTTTTACCCCCCGGGCCAAAAAAGCCCTGGAGCTTTCGGCCGAAGAAGCGCGGAGTCTAAGCCATAATTACATCGGCACCGAACATATACTTTTAGGGCTTCTGCGTGAAGAGGAGGGGATAGCTTCCCAGGTGCTTATTTCTTTAGGCGTGGATTTAAAGAAAGTAAGGGGCGAAATCTCGGCCCTTTTAGGCGGCGAGACTCATTTTCAGTCGGCCGGCAATCAGACAACTTCTAAAACTCCGGCCCTGGATTCTTTCGGCCGGGACTTAACCAAGCTGGCTAAGGCCGGAGAGCTGGACCCGGTGATCGGCCGGAAATTGGAGATCGAGAGGGTTATTCAGATTTTATCCCGCCGGACTAAAAACAATCCGGTTCTGCTGGGAGAAGCGGGAGTGGGTAAAACAGCCATTGTCGAAGGTCTGGCCCAGAGCGTTATCAAGGGAGATGTCCCCGAGCTTTTACGGAACAAGCGGATCGTGGTTTTAGATTTAGCCCTGATGATCGCCGGCACAAAATATCGGGGCCAGTTCGAAGAAAGAATCAAGGCGGTAATGGAGGAGATAAAGCGTTCCAAAGACGTAATTATCTTTATTGATGAATTGCATACACTGGTTGGAGCGGGTGCGGCTGAAGGCGCCATTGATGCCTCGAATATTTTGAAGCCCGCTTTATCCCGGGGAGAGATTCAATGTATCGGGGCAACTACCCTTGATGAGTACCGCAAGCACATCGAGAAGGATTCGGCGTTAGAGAGAAGGTTTCAGCCCATATTTGTGGAGCCGAACACGGTTGAAGAGACAATTAAGATTCTGGAAGGTTTAAGGGATAAATACGAAGCTCACCACCGGGTAAAGTTTACCGACGATGCCCTGGAAGCTTCATCAAAGCTTTCGGATCGGTATGTTTCCGGAAGGTTCCTGCCGGATAAAGCCATCGATTTAATCGATGAGGCCGGAGCCAGGTCCCGGCTGAGCGTTTTAACCGCGCCTAAGGAGATAAAGGAGCTGGAAGAGAAAATAGCTAATATTATTACCGAGAAGGAAGCCCTCATAAAACAGCAGGATTTTGAAAGGGCGGCCCGGCTGCGGGACGAAGAAAAAACCTTACGTCTCCGGTTGGAGGGTCTGCGCCGGGAGTGGGGTAAGAAGAGGGATCAGATTACTCCCGAGGTCGGCGAAGAAGAAATTGCCCGGTTGGTGGCTAATATTACCGGTGTCCCGATTTACCGTTTAGAGGAGAAGGAGTCCGAAAAGCTTTTAAAGATCGAGGAGGATTTAAACAAGAGAGTAGTTGGCCAATACGAGGCAGTTGATGCCATAGCCCGCTCAATCCGGCGGGCGCGGGCCGGGATAAAGGAGCCGCGCCGGCCCATTGGCTCTTTTATGTTTTTAGGCCCCACCGGCGTAGGAAAAACTTTGCTGGCCCGGGCTTTAGCGGAATATATGTTCGGCAACGAAGAAGCTTTAATTCAATTAGACATGAGTGAGTATATGGAGAAATTTAATGTATCCCGCTTAATCGGGGCGCCGCCAGGCTACGTCGGTTATGAAGAGGGCGGACAGCTTACCGAGAGGGTAAGGCGCCGGCCCTATTCAGTGGTGCTTCTGGATGAAATCGAAAAAGCTCACCCCGATGTTTTTAATCTTCTGCTTCAGATTTTAGAAGAGGGGAGGCTTACCGACAGCTACGGAAGGCGAATCGATTTTCGCAATGCCATCCTGATCATGACCTCTAACGTGGGAGCAGAGATTATCCGCAAGAGAGGTTCTCTGGGGTTTAAAACCGTGAGCGAAGACATAAGCTACGAAGACATGAAAGAGCTTCTTCTCGAGGAAGTAAAGAAAACATTTAAGCCGGAGTTTTTAAACCGCCTCGATGAAATTACGGTTTTTCGGCCCCTGGGGAAAAAGGACCTGGAAATAATAGTCGAGATAGAGATCGCTTACGTGAACACCCGTTTAGTCGAACAGGGGTTTGAGGTTCAGCTCACCCCTAAGGCCAGAGATTTTTTTATTGAGCGGGGGTTTGATCCGGTATTCGGCGCCCGGCCGCTTAAACGGGTTATTCAGAGATTTTTAGAGGATCCTTTAGCCGAGGACATCATCAAGAAAAGATTCTCTAAAGATAATTCGGGCGAACCGGCAAAAATAAAGGTAACCCGAAAAGGAGAGCGGTTAGAATTCGGATGAAGAATAAGAAAAAGAGTTTATCCTTGAAGAGAACTTTTTTTGTTTTGCTGCTTTTAAGCGGGGTAAATTCTTTATGTTTTGCGCAGGATACGGTAGAAGTCGACTTGATCGACCGGGAGATAAAATTTGCCGATTTTCAAATCGGCAATTATAAATTTTCGGGAACTTTTTTATTCAATCTGGATCGGGACGATAGCTCTTTGATTGCTAACCTTAACGGAAAAGACATCAGCTTAACGCCGATAAAAGGCAAAGAACAGCCGGCCGATGCCGGCTTATCCGTGACGGTGGGGGATAAGGAAATAAGTATTCCCTGGGTGAAGATAGATTTACAGAAGCAGGGCGACGTCGTTTTTGTGAATCGGATCTCCTGGCCGAAATTTTTGATCAAAGGCCGGGCGGATTTAAAGGAAAGTAAGCTTTTTCTGGATGTTGACGGCCAGTGGCAGGCCAACGGAAGGAAGCTCAAAGGCCCATTAAAAGCAAAGGGAAAAATCTGGGGGAGCTTTTATGATCTTTTAATCAGCGGCCAATTGACCATGCAGAACGGTCGGTATAAAGACCGGGAACTGCGCAGCTTGCGTTTGGATGTTTTCGGAAAGCCGCCGGTTTTAAATATTACCGATTCCGAATTTATCTTAAAAGACGGCACCGTGGCCACGCTGGCCGGCGATAAATTTCTGGATCTGCGGGGCCTTTATGATTTTATACCGGGTGCTGAGTTCAGGCCCCAGAAAGTCTTTATCGATAACTGGCAGTTATTTTCCGAGGGTTCAAGCGATATCGGCCTTAAGAAAAATGTGAGTGAAAAAATCGATGTTTCCGTAAAATCCGGAGAGAAAGAAGAGTCTTCAGGCCCTAAGACCGAATTGCGCTACAAGCTGGAAGGCAATAAATACCTGAAACTTAAAGTGGAAGATAACCGGTCTGTTTTAGGGCTGGAGCGGCGAAAGGATTTTTGATGCGCGTGTTTAAAGCTATCGAAGCATTGTTTCACTATATCGGCAGCGTCGGTTTTTTCATCAAGGATACCCTTTGGTGGCTGTTTACCAAGAAGCGGGACTTTAAGCCGGTCATCAGGGAAGTAATTTTTATCGGCGTAAACAGCTTGCCCCTGGTATCTTTGATTTCCTTCTTTATCGGGATGATTATTGCTTTCCAGACCGCTTATCAGCTGAAAGCATTTAATTCCGAAATCCAGCTGGCCACTCTGGTAGCTTTATCTTTGGTCCGGGAGCTGGGGCCGGTGATCGGAGCGCTTATAGTTGCCGCCCGAAGCGGAGCTTCGATAACGGCCGGGATCGGGGCGATGAAAATAAGCGAACAGGTCGATGCTTTAGAAGGCTTCGGTGTTGAACCGATAGATTATCTGGTAGTGCCGAAATTCATAGCGCTCTTTATCTGTATGCCGGTTTTAATTATTTATGCCGACCTTTTAGGCATTCTGGGCGGTTATGTCATCGCCACTTCGAAATTTGCCATCGGCTTCAGCCTTTATTTTAGAATGACCTTTGACGCTTTAGCCGGTAAAGATATTTTAAGTGGCCTGGTCAAGAGTATTTCTTTCGGGAGCATCATTGCCTTTATTTCCTGTTACGAAGGGTTTCGCCCTTTTTCTTCCATAGATGTTTCTAAATCCGTAACCCACTCGGTAGTGAGGTCATTTTTGCTGATTATTATCTGTGATTGCATATTAACGGCGCTTTTTTATTTTACCTGGGTATGATTAAAATAAAGAATCTTTACCGGTCATTCGGGGATAAACACGTTCTCAACGGGGTTAATCTTACCGTTAACCGGGGCGAGAATTTTCTCTTAATCGGCCGAAGCGGCGCCGGCAAGACAGTTTTGCTTAAAAATATCATCGGGCTTCTGCGTCCGGATTCGGGGACAATAAGCATCGACGGCGTGGAGATTACCCAGTTGGCCAGAAATAAACTGGAAAAGGTAAGGCTGCAGTTTGGTTTAGTTTTTCAGGGCAGCGCCTTATTTGATTTCTTAAACGTTGAAGAAAATGTAGGTTTTTTTCTCTACCAGCATACCCAATTGAAAAAGTCCGAGATTCGAAAGAAAGTTACCGCAACGCTGGCTCTGGTAGGGTTAAAGGGCATCGAAGAAGCTTATCCTTACGAATTAAGCGGAGGGATGAAAAAGAGGGTGGCCATTGCCCGGGCCATAATTTACAATCCTAAAATTCTTATTTACGATGAACCGACAACGGGAATTGACCCGATTGCCGTAGATAAAATAGTATCTTTAATCGAAGACCTGCATAAGCGTCTGGCGATTACTTCCGTAGTGGTTACCCACGATTTAGACGTCGGCCTAAGGCTTGCTGACCGTCTGGCCTTTCTCTTAGGGGGAAAAATCATATTTGAGGGCGATAAGAAAGATTTAGATACCAGTGAAGATAAACGTCTGCTGCAATTTTTAAAAGGGAGTTCCGGCGGCCCAATAACGGAAATGGAGGTGTAATAATATGGCGAAAAATTCTAAAGGCCTTAAAAACCTATGGGATATAAAGAAAACTTTCATGTATATAAAAGTAGGAATTTTCTTTTTAATTGCTTTTATTTTGTTTTTCGTTACCATCATCTCCATAAGAGAAGTTGACGTCTTTAAAGGAAGCTACGTCATAACGGTTACTTTTGATTTTGTCGAAGGTCTTAAACCTTCTTCGCCGGTCCGTTTTTGCGGCGTAGACGTGGGCGAGGTTAAAAAACTCACCGTTAAAGAGTATAACGGACGGCCTTTGGTTTATGTTCAGGCTAAAGTCCAGAATGACATAAAAATTCCTAACGATTCTTATTTCTTTGTCAATTCTTTAAGTTTGTTTGGCGAGAAATATTTAGAAATCGACCCCCCCGAGGAGACAGTTTCTTATCTGCAGAAGGGACAGGTGGTAGAGGGAATCTCACCGATTCCGCTTTTTGGTATTTTTGCTACTTTTACTAAGACCATGAATGAAGTAAGAGAA
The DNA here is from genome assembly GCA_964420965.1 of uncultured Planctomycetia bacterium. GTDB lineage: Bacteria > Omnitrophota > Gorgyraeia > Duberdicusellales > 4484-171 > CAYQUQ01. The sequence goes on from CAYQUQ010000002.1 coordinate 24,292, forward strand.
TTTGTGAAAGAGGGCAAGCTTAAATCTTCTCTGGAAAATATAGTGACCAATATCGAAGATATAACCTTTGAAGTCAAAGGATTAGTTGAAGACATGAAGAATAAAGAGGGGGCCATCGGCAGACTGCTTTATGATGATTCTTTATATCAGACGACCGAAGAATTTATTTCCGACTTAAAAGCTCACCCCTGGAAGTTGCTGCATAAGCCGAAAGAGAGAAGAAAGAGAAGATAGAAGCGGATTTCCGCGGATATTAACGCGGATCTACGCCCAACATGTATGGCGTTTATCCGCGTTTAAATCCGCGTGTATCCGCTTCTAAATTTTTATATTGAAGATGTTTAGCTGTGCAAATTGCGGTTATCAATCAGTTAAGTGGCTGGGGAAGTGTCCGGTCTGCGGGGGATGGCAGACTTTCGCCGAAGAGGCTCAAGCTCAGAGAGGCACGGTCGTAAAGGAGAGGTCCGTTCCCCGGTTAATAAAAGATATTGATCAAGGGCAGCTACAGAGGCTATCTACCGAGATCGAAGAGTTCGACCGCATCTTAGGCGGCGGCTTAGTCCCGGGAGAGGTGGTTCTGGTCGGTGGGGAACCCGGGGTGGGGAAATCCACGCTGCTGCTTGAAGTCGCCGCCAAACTTTCCGGGAGAGAAAAGACCCTGTATGTGAGCGCGGAGGAATCCGTAGAACAACTTTCTTTAAGGGCCAATAGGCTGAAGGTTGATTCCAGCAACCTTTACATACTCGGCGAAGATAATCTGGAGCAGATTTATGATCATATAAAGAAGGAAAGTTTTAAGTTCGTAATTGTAGATTCTATCCAGGTAATCTATTCACCGCAGATAGAAGGAATAAAGGGCAGCGTTTCCCAGATCAGAGGTTGTGCCGATTATCTTACGCAAGTTGCCAAATCTTCGGGTACGGTCGTATTCTTAGTCGGCCACGTTACCAAGGAAGGGGTCATCGCCGGCCCTAAACTCCTTGAGCATATCGTCGACTGCGTTCTTTATTTTGAAGGAGAGCACCTTTCTAATTACCGTATTTTGCGGTCGATAAAAAACCGCTTCGGCCCTACCGGAGACATAGCCGTATTTGAGATGAAGTCTTCGGGCCTGGCTGAAGTTAAGAAAATCGCCGATATTTTCCTTCCCCATCGGGAGCAGTCTTTCTCCGGGAGCTGTGTAACCTGCGTAATCGAGGGGTTAAGGCCGATCCTGATCGAGCTGCAATCTTTAGTCAGTAAAGCCAGCTTTGGTGTGGCCCGGCGCCGGAGCTTAGGGTTTGATTTTAACCGCTTTTCGCTTTTAGTGGCTATAATCGAAAAGCGTTTAAAAATTTCCCTGTCCAGCGAGGATGTTTTCTTAAATGTTGCCGGAGGCTTAAGGATAAACGACCCGGCTGCGGATTCGGGAGCGGTTATGGCTATTATTTCCAGCCTTAAAGAAAAGGATATACCTTCCGGTACTGTTTTTATCGGAGAGGTCGGCCTGGCCGGGGAGTTACGCCGGGTTAATAATATAAATTTGAGGCTTAAAGAAGTGGAGCGGACCAATTTTAAAAATTGCGTTATTCCCGAAGTAAACTTAAAGGAGGTGGATAAAAAGTTCAATTTTAAAATTCGGGGGTTTTCGTCTTTAAAAGAGGTCGTAAAAAATATATTTCAATAACGATTACAGAATTTCTTAATTGATTAGGGTGATATCACTTTAATCAATATTCATAATCGCTGTAATCATTTTTCAAGGGGGTTTTTGATGGGATTACTTTTGCTAAGAATACTTTTTGTTTTTATCCTTACCGCGGCGGGATTCTTCCTCGGTAAAGACAATTCTTTCATCTACGGGGGAATCGGTTTAAATTTGGGAATAATCATCGTTCTTTTTGAAGTTTTTTCCCGCCGGCTATCGATAAAAGGATTATCCAGCGCGGCTTTTGGGATAATGCTCGGGCTTTTTATGGCAGTGATTTTTTCCGAGGCTCTGGACCGTTTTCCTTTACCCGGAAAGTTCCGCTATATAGCCTTAGACGGCATCAAACTGTTTTCGACGCTTATATTTATTTACTTAGGGCTTACTTTGGGTATTAAGGGGAAGGATAACTTCAGTCTCATTATCCCCTACGTTAAATTCAAGCGTCAGGAGCTGAAAGGAGAAGCCGTTGTCGTCGATACCAGCAGCATTATCGACGGAAGAATCCTGGATATCGTTAAGACAAAATTTATTGAGGCCAAATTTATTATTCCCCGGTTTGTGCTTAATGAATTGCATGCTTTGGCTGATTCTACGGATCACATGAAGCGCCAGAAGGGTAAGCGCGGCATAGAAATTTTGCACTCTTTAAAAAAAGAATCCAATATCGAAATCGAGATATATGACCAGAGCCCCGAGGGTTTAAAAAGCGTTGATGAGAAGATCGTAAAGCTGGGCCAGGATTTAGACGCCAAAGTTTTAACTACCGACTATAACTTAAACCGCATCGCCCAGCTTCAGGGGGTGAGTGTTTTAAACATCAACGATCTGGCCAATGCTTTAAAACCGACGTTTATTGCCGGCCAGAGGTTTTCTTTAAAGCTGATCAAGGAAGGTAAAGAGCACAATCAAGCCGTGGGTTATTTAGAAGACGGGACTATGGTGGTGGTGGAGGGTGGCAAGCGCCTTATCGGAAAGACTGCCCATGTCGAGGTCACATCCGTACTGCAAAGCTCAAGCGGCCGAATTGTATTCACGAAATTATCCTGATCGATGAAAGTCGCAGCGGTAATCGTTTGTGCCGGCCAGGGCCGCAGGTTAGGTAAGCGGGACAAAGGTTTCCTTAAGCTTAAAGGCCGGCCCCTCTTTTTTTACAGCCTCAAGGTTTTTAAACGCGCAAAAGAGATAAAGCAGATAGTTTTGGTTTTTCGAAAAGCCAACCTGGGGTTGGCCCGGAGTTTCATCAGCGATAAAAGGATAACTCTGGCCGAAGGCGGCCGGGAAAGAAAAGATTCCGTATATAAAGGGTTAATGGCCCTGCACAGAGACATAGATTACGTTCTCGTTCATGACGGGGCCCGGCCTTTTGTAGATCAGAAGACAATTTCCGCTATTTTGAAGGGGCTTAAAAGACACCCGGCTGTAGTTGCTGGTCTTAAGTCTACGGATACGCTGAAATTGACCGGAGGAAACTATATTCGAGAGACCCTTCGCCGGGGTAATATTTTTCGGGCTCAAACTCCTCAGGGGTTTAAGAAAAGCTTGCTGCTTACAGCCTACAAAAAATTCAAGCTGAGAAAATTAACCGACGATGCCCGGGCCGTAGAGCTTCTGGGCCGGAAAGTAAGAATTATCGAGGGCAGCCGCAATAATATTAAGATAACTTATCCTGAGGATATTGCCCGGGCGAATGCCTTATTGTGTGGGGAACGCAGTAGGGGACGCAGATCTGCGTCCCCTACAGATATGGAAAATTATCGTATTGGACTGGGTTTCGATGTCCACAGGATCGCTAAGGCCAGGAAGGCTTTAGTTTTAGGCGGTGCTAAAATTTCCTCCCCTTTTAGCCTGCAGGCTGTCTCCGACGGTGATGTGGTTTTGCATGCGGTAAGCGATGCTATTTGCGGGGCCGCCGGCTTGGGGGATATCGGTGATTATTTTCCTCCCGGGGATAAAAAATCAAAAGGCCTCGACAGCAAAGACATCGCGCGCTTCATATTGAAAAAAACAAAGCCGGCTTATGCGCTTAAGAATCTTGATGTCATTATTATCGCCGATAAGCCAAAGCTTTCCGGCCGCAAAAGCCTTATTTTGAAATCCCTTAAAAAGATTTTAGGTATCTCGGCTATAAATTTAAAAATTAAGTCCAAAGAAAAGCTGGATATTCTGGGGGGCCGGAACAGTATGAGCTGTTTGGCTTTGGCCGCATTAAGAAAGAAATGAGCATAAAAATATATAATTCCTTAAGTAGAGAGAAAGAGGAATTCAAGCCGGTAAAAAAGGGAAGAGTCGGTATATACCTTTGTGGGCCTACGGTGTATGATGATCCGCATATCGGACACTTAAGAAGCGCCTACATTTTTGATGTTATCCGCCGTTATTTAGAGAAAGAATATGAGGTTAAATTTGTCAGAAATGTTACTGACGTTGATGATAAGATAATCAATAGGGCCAAAGAAGAATTTAAAAACGAAGGCCTAAACACCGCGGTCAAGAAAGTATCCGAGAAGTATCTTAATGCCTACCATCAATGCCTGGATGAGCTGGGCATAAAGAAGCCGGATAAAGAGCCAAAAGCTACTGAATATATTAAAAAAATGATAGTCTTTATTACCAGGTTGATTAAAAGAGGCGTTGCCTATGAGGTGGGAGGAGACGTTTATTTTGATATCACTAAAGCTAAGGATTACGGTAAGCTTTCCGGCCAGAATTTAGAAATGATGGAGGCCGGAGCAAGAATCTCAGCCGGTGAAAGTAAAAGGAATTCTTTAGATTTCGCTCTCTGGAAAAAAGCCAAAGAAGGCGAACCCTCATGGAGTAGCCCCTGGGGAAAGGGAAGGCCCGGCTGGCACGTTGAGTGTTCAGTGATGAGCTCCGGCATTTTAGGCGATGAATTTGACATCCATGGAGGGGGGATTGATTTAATATTCCCTCATCACGAAAATGAAATAGCCCAGTCTGAGGGCTCAGGAGGAAAATTCGCCCGCTACTGGATTCATAACGGCCTTTTAACCATTAACGGCCAAAAAATGGCCAAGTCTTTAGGCAATTTTGTGACGGTTGAAGAAGTAGTCGATAGAGGATATCCGCTGGATGTTCTTAAGCTTTTATTTTTACAGGCGCATTATTCTCATCCAGTGGATTTTAGCTGGGAGAGAATGGATGAAGTGAAAAAAGCTTACCAGAGTATTGATATCTTAAGAGGAAAATTAAAGAAAGAGTATGGAAGAGTAGATATTACTAAAATGATAAAAGGCGGAACCGGTTTGATTCGTCCATTTAAAGAGCAGTTTATCCAATGTATGGATGACGATTTTAATACAGCGCAAGCATTGGCGGTTTTATTTAATATGGTCAATAAATGTAATGTATTGCTTGATAGCGATAAAGAACTTAAGCCTTTTATATTGAATTATGCGTTAACAATAATGGAAGAAATGACGGATATCTTTGGTCTAAATTTCCTTAAAAAAGAGTTGTCAGAGGGCGAAAAAAAGAATGTAGATGAGCAAATTAAACTTCGTTTAGAATATAGAAAGCAGAAGAAATTTAAGGAATCTGACCAAATTCGCCAAGAGCTGGAGGAAAAAGGCATAATTTTAGAAGATACCAAAGAAGGTACGGTATGGCGCAGAAAAATATAAAGAAAAAGGCGATTTTTATTACAGTTGAAGGCCTGGAAGGCTGCGGAAAAAGCAGCGTGATCAGATTTCTGCAGCGTTACCTTAAGATTAAGAAATTTTCGGTGAAGGTGTATCGAGAGCCGGGCTCGACCGGGATCGGAGAAAAAATAAGAAGAATTCTTTTAGATAAAAAAAGTAAAAAGTTATCGCCCCACACCGAACTTCTTCTTTATCTGGCCGCCCGCACCCAGCTTATCGAAGAAAAGCTAAAAAAAGATTTATCCGCATATGATTTTATCGTCTGCGATCGTTTCTTTGACTCTACCTTGGTGTATCAGGGATTCGCTTTAGGCCTAGACCGGGTAGCCGAGCCGGCCGTTAAAGTATTTTCGTTAGGGATTAAGCCGGATATAACCTTCTTTCTCGATGTCCCGCCGAAAACAGGCCTTTCCCGGTTAAAAATAAAGGATCGCATAGAGTCAAGGCCCCTGAGTTTTCATAACCGCCTGAGGCGGGGTTTTCTAAAATTAGCCCGTAAATATCCCCGGAGGATAAAAGTCATTGACGCCAGCGGTAATCTAGACAGCGTTTATAAAGACGTGCAGGATATTTTGGAAAGATATCTATGTAGGGGCGGCCCTCTGTGGCCGCCCGATAAATAACGGACAGGCACAGGGGCCTGTCCTTACATATAATTTTATTATTTCATGGATCAAAGAGAAGAGATTTTAGATTATTTTCGTATTCTCAAAAAAGATTCGCGGCTAGGGACTTCCTATCTTTTTATCGGCCAGGATTTCTCCCTGGTTTTTGATATTATAAAATTGTTAAGCTGTCCTGAGCCGGACGGACCCTGCGGCCGGTGCTGGGATTGCCTTAAGATCGACCGCCGCAGCCATCCGGATTTGCATCTTGTTGAACCCGAAAGATTTACTATAAAGATTGAGGCGATACGGGAAGGCATACGTTTTCTTTCGCTGAAAGCCTTCCGGCTTAAACTCAAGTTTTTGGTTGTCGATAAGGGGCAGTTCTTCGGCCCGGAAGCCGCAAACGCCTTCCTTAAAACGCTGGAAGAACCGCCCAAAAATTCTTTTGTGGCTATCTGCGCTTCCAAGTTAGAAGGTCTTCTTCCGACCATAGTTTCGCGCTGCCGGAAGATCTTCTTGCCTTCAGTCCGGGAAGAGATTGATACCGGCAGCCCTTTAACTATCGCGGATTTTTTACAGGGTAAAGAAGTAGGGTTTAAAGACCGGCAAGCTTTTTCCTCTTTTCTCTGGGATCTTATAGTCCTTTTGCGTAATAATATTATCGCCAAAATTGCCCCCGGAAATAATCAGTTGTCGCGGCCGGATACCTGTGAGATAATTCTAGGCCCTTACAGCGTTAACCAACTGCAAGGTGTTTTAAAGGATATTTTAAGGATATACAGCGCCGCCAGCACGGTAAACATGAATTTAGCGCTCAATCTGATCAGGATGAAACTATAAATATACAGGTTAGGGGTGAAATATGAGAGTGGGGTTAGTAAGATTAAGGGAAGCGGGTCAGCTGATGACCTACCAGATCGACGGGAAGATAAAAGTGCACGATTACGTTATTGTGGAAGCGGACCGGGGCACGGATTACGGAGAGGTTATCGAGATAAACGATGTTGACTTTTCGACCAAAGACAGCGGTGAAAATTCTTCTGCGGTCAAAAGCGTAATCAGAAAGCTTAATTCCCAGGATGTCCAGCAGATAAAGTCCAATAAAAAGGAAGCTAAGGATGCGATGCGGATGTGTGTCCGCAAAATCGGCGAGTACAAGCTGGCCATGAAGCTGGTCGACGCTGAATATTCATTCGATAAGAAAAAAATAGTTTTTTATTTTACTTCCGAGGGGCGGGTTGATTTCCGGGAGTTAGTCAAAGAATTAGCTAAAGTTTTTAAGATCCGGATCGAGATGCGCCAGATCGGCGTACGCGACGAGGCCCGGCTTTTCGGCGGCGTCGGCCCCTGCGGCCAGCGGTTGTGCTGCATCCGCTTTTTAAAAAGTTTTGAACCGGTGAGTATGAAGATGGCCAAGCTGCAGAGGCTGCCGTTAAGTTCGGGAAAGATATCCGGAATCTGCGGCCGGCTGATGTGCTGTCTTTTTTATGAGTATAAAAGCTACCGGGAATTAGCCAAGGGGCTCCCTAAGGAAGGCCAGAATATCGATACCCCTCACGGCAAGGGAAAGGTAATTTCCGTAAATGTCTTAAGGCGCCTGGCTTATGTGGATCTTGGCGACGGCAGAATAGAGAAGGTGTCTTTCGATTAAAACCGAAGACGCTCCCCATACGCTATGAAGAATTTTTATGTGACCACACCTTTATACTACGTGAATGCTTCTCCCCACATCGGCCATGCTTATACCAACATCATTACTGATTGTATAGCCCGCTATAAACGCCTGGTTTCGAAAGAAGTTTTCTTTCTTACCGGCACCGATGAACACGGAGAAAAAATCAAGAAAGCCGCCGAGGGGAGTGGCAAAAGTGTGGAAGATTTTGTGGAAGAGAAGGTGGAAATTTTTAAAAGGCTCTGGTCAAAACTGAATATTTCCTATAATTTTTTCATCCGTACTACCTGGGATTCTCATTCAGCTGTGGTAAAGCAGCTGATCTGCCTCCTTAAAGATAAAGGCGACATCTATAAGGCCTTGTACAGGGCTTTTTATTGCGTTCCCTGTGAGTCTTTTTGGAGTTCTCTTGAGGTCGAGGAGGCCGGCGGCTGTCCTTCCTGTAAGAGAAGTGTGGAGAAAATAGAGGAGGAAAACTATTTTTTTAAGCTGTCGAAATATCAAGATTGGCTGATTGAATACATTAAAAATAAGCCTGATTTTATTCGGCCGAAAACCAGATACAATGAAGTCCTTTCTTTTCTGGAAAAAAATAAACTGGAAGATCTTTGTATCTCCCGGCCCAAAAAGAGAGTTACCTGGGGCATAGATTTTCCCGGAGATCCCGGCTACGTGGTTTATGTCTGGTTCGATGCCCTTATCAATTATATCAGCGGCGTGGGTTGCTTCTTTGATCAGAATAAATTTAAAACCTGCTGGCCGGCTGATATCCATTTTATCGGCAAGGATATTTTAAGGCAGCACGCTTGTTTTTGGCCGATAATGCTTAAAGCCGCCGATATTGCCCTGCCGGAGACTATTTTCGCTCACGGCTGGTGGAAATTCGAGGGAGCAAAGATGTCAAAATCAAAGGGCAATATCGTTAATCCCTTTGACGTAATCGATAATTTGCATTCTGCTTTGGGGAAAGAGGAGGCTATCGCCGTAGATGCGTTCCGGTATTTTCTTTTAAAGGAGGTCCCCGTAGGCTTAGACGGAAGTTTTTCCTGGCCGGCTTTAGTTAACCGGATTAATTCCGACCTCGCCAACGATTTGGGTAATCTAGTGTACCGCTCCCTGAACATGGCTGAAAAGTATTTTCAGGGTAAAATCAGCCCGGCGGTGCGTAAACTCCCCGCTGAATTTAAGGGCGCTTTTGAAAGTCTGGGAAAAGAATATTCTGTTCTCATGGAAGACATATCTTTTTATGCCGCCTTGGAGAAAGTATTCAAGTTTATCGGCGTAATGAATAAATATATTGAAGATTCAAAGCCCTGGGCGTTATGGAAAGAAGGCAAGAAAGATTCCGTTAGCAGTTTTCTCTACGCTCTTCTGGAAGGCATACGGATAGTTGCGTTATATATTTACCCGGTCATGCCCAAAACCGCAGAGGCAATTCATCGACGATTGGGCCTTTCGGGGGATTTCTCTCTTGCCGATACATCCTGGGAAAAACAAAAAAGTTTTAGCGTGAAAAAAGAGTCACCGCTTTTCCCTCGTATCGATGCTGATTGATGCCCATTGCCATTTTAATTCGTTGCCGGAAAGTAAACAAAAGGAGTTAATTTCTTCCGCGGGCCGCAATTGTTGTTTCATTGATTCCGGCATTGACCTTGCCAGTTCTCAATTGGCACTGGAGCTTTCCCGGCGGCATAGTTTTATCTATACTTCTTTAGGATTTCACCCTTTCAGCGCCGATTCGTTTTCACCGGAGGTATTAGCCCGATACGAAAAGCTCATCGACGAAAACAAGAAAGTAGTCGCCATCGGAGAGGTGGGCTTGGATTTTAAAGCCGGGTGTCCTCTCCAAGAGCAGGAAGATATTCTCGGTAATTTTGTAACGCTGGCGCAAAAGAAGAATTTAGCCCTTTTAGTGCACACGCGCCTTGAGGCTTCCGGTAAACCGGGAGGGATTTTCAGGATTTTGCAGGTTCTGGATAAATTTCTTTCCGGTTACGAAACGGTTATCTTTCACTGTTTTTCTTATTCGCGGGATTTCCTGAGAGCAATTATTGAAAGAAATGCTTTTGTATCTTTTTCTTTAAATATATTGCGGAAAAAGGAGAATGTCCTCACGGCATTGAAAGAGTGCCCGCTGGGGAATTTACTTCTGGAGACCGATTCACCTTACATGAAAATAGGTAAAAGCGATTCTTTGCCTTCGGATATCGGCAAGGTCTATGCTTTTGCTGCTTCCGTGCGCGGAATCGCGGCCGAGGAGCTGGAGCGGGAAGTTTTCAATAACGCCAAGAAGGTTTTTTCTTTACCCCGTTAGAAATGAAATTTCTAACGGGGTTTGAGGGTTTTTAAATATGACGTCGCTAAAGTTTCGCCATAACCGCCTCTTTTATCTGGATCAAACCCAGCTTCCCCTAAGAGAAGTTTGGCGGGAATGCCGGAATTTAGAGCAGGGTTTTTTGGCTATCCGGCAGCTTAAAGTAAGAGGGGCGCCCTTAATCGGGGTCTTCGCGGCTTATTGCATTTGCGTTCATTTGCCGTATTTATCTTCGCAAAGGTCAGCTTTTCTAAAAGGAATCAGAACTTGCCTGACCCGCCTTAAGACTTGTCGGCCTACCGCCGTTAATCTGGCCTGGGCTTTGCAAAGGCTAGAAAAAGTTGTCCGCAAAAGTAATCAGCGCAGCCCCGAAGAGATAAAACAGGCGATTTTAAGAGAGGCCAAAACGATTCACCGCGAGGACGTAAGACTCTGCCGGCAAATGGCCGGGTATGGAGTAAAGCTCATAAAAGACGGGGACCGGATTTTGACCCATTGTAATACCGGGTTTTTAGCTACGTCCGGGGAAGGAACTGCGCTGGCGGTGATTTTTAAAGCCGCCAAGCTCTATAAAAACATCAAGGTATATGCTGATGAGACCCGGCCTTTACTCCAGGGTTCGCGTTTAACCGCCTGGGAGTTAGCCAAAAAAAAGGTGCCGTCAGCGGTTATCTGCGATAATATGGCTGCCGCTTTAATGGCCAGAGGCGTTGTCTCTAAAGTTTTTGTGGGGGCGGATAGAATTGCCGCTAACGGCGATGCCGCTAATAAAATCGGAACCTACGCCGTGGCGGTACTTTCCCGTTATCATAAAATTCCTTTTTACGTAGTTGCGCCTTTCAGCAGTTTTGACCTTAAGCTAAGAAGCGGAAAGGACATACCGATAGAGGAAAGAAAGGCCGACGAAGTGAGGAAGGTATTGAATAAAGTTTATATCGCCCCCAAAAAAGTAAAAGTGCGCAATCCTGCCTTTGATGTTACGCCGCATAAGCTCATTACCGCAATTGTCAGCGATAAAGGTATTATCCGGCCGCCCTTTAAGAAAAACATAAGGAAGAAGTTAGGAAAGTCGTGTTTAAGGTAAGGAGCAACTCCGCAGACCAGACTATTCACTACGGCCAAAAGCTCTCCGCAGCCTTGAGGGAAAGGCAAGTGGTCGTGCTGGAAGGAGCTTTAGGGGGAGGAAAAACCACCTTTGTCAAAGGCGTTCTTAAAGGGCTGGGTTATCGGAAAAGAGTTTTAAGCCCCTCGTTTACCCTCATCCGCCGGTATGCCACCAAGAAATTTTTAGTCTACCATGTCGATCTTTACCGGCTGGGTAAAAGGGATACCTACGGTTTGGGGATGGATGATTTTATTTATTCCCCGGGTACGCTTACGCTCATCGAGTGGGGTAATAAAATTAAAGCTGATTTCGACCGTTATATCCAGATAAAATTTTCGTTTATGAGCCGTTACCGGCGGGAATTGCTGTTTTCGGCAAGAGGCTGCGGTAGCAAAGAGTCGGCTGCATTAAGGGAGGCTTTAGCGGGATGAACTTTTTAAGCATTGATGCCTCTTCCGATAATGTTTCTCTCTGCATCAGCCGGGGCGAAAAGATTGTGGCCGATATTAACCGCCGGATGCGGTTTGGCGCCTCTAAGCTTATCGAGTATATCGACAAGGCTTTGCTTAAGAATTCACTAAGCTTAAAAAGTATCGATGCTTTCGTGGTCGGCCGGGGACCGGGGTCATTTACAGGCTTAAGGATTTCCTTCAGCCTGATCAAAGCTTTTATGCTGGCCACTGAAAAACCGGCGATAGCGGTGGGCAGTTTTTATGCTTGCCTTTATCCTTTCCGGGAGAGGTCCCCGAAGGTAGCCGTGATCTCGGACGCGCGCCGGAATCTTATTTATGGCGCCTGTTTTAATATCGCCGGCGGGGATATACGTATTCGCGGTAGAGAGAAACTTTTTTTGTTAGAGGAATTCATGAGCAAAAACAAGGATTATTTATTCGTAACTTACAACCGGGCCTTACGGGAAAAAGCCCTAGAGCGCAATCCCGGGATCAGTTTTTATCCCGCCGATGTTTACCCGAAAGCGCGTTATTTATTGCCCCTGGCTAAAAAGTGCTATAATGAGGGCAGGTTTACCCCCATCGAAAGGCTGGAACCATTATATTTACACCCTAAAACCTGCCAGATCAGAGGTAAAGAAGCAAAGAAGTAAAGAGGTAAAGAAGGTAATGATGATTCGTCCTTTGTGGATCGAAGTAGACCAAAAGGCCTTAGGTGACAATTTTAAGGCCATTGAAAATTACGTCGGCAATAAAGTCAAGGTAATCGCCACCATAAAGCAATCGGCTTACGGACACGGCTTAATTTCCATAGCCAGAGGGCTGTCCGCTAAAGGAGCTGATTTCTTTGGCGTGGGCAGTATAGAAGAAGCGGTTGCCTTAAGAGAGGACGGATCTAAAGCCGCGATAATTGTGCTCAGCGCGGTTTTGGCTGAATTTGCTTATGTCTTCCTGGAGTACGACATAGTCCCGACCATAGTCGATTCAGGCTTTGCTCAGGCGCTAAATAAGCAGGCGGCTAAAAAAGGAAAAACCATTCCGGTGCATGTAAAGATCGATACCGGTATGGGAAGATTAGGCCTTTATCATAAGCATGCGCACAAGTTTATCGCCGGGCTAAGCCAGCTTAAGAATATTCGTCTGGAGGGGCTCTACACCCATTTTCCGGCCGCCGATAGCGACCCCGAATTTACCAATTATCAGATAGAGGCTTTTAACACTTTTAATGCGCAGTTAAAAAAAGAAGGTATACATTTTAAGTTTTTCCATTGCGCCAACAGTATCGGTATCATAAATTATCCCGAGGCCCATTTTAATATGGTCCGGCCCGGACTTATTCTTTACGGAATAAAGCCCTTAAACAGTATCAGCTTAGGAATAAAGCCCGTGCTAGCCCTAAAGTCTAAAGTTATTTTTGTTAAAAAGATACAGAAAGGCATGAGCGTAAGTTACGCCCGCACCTATATTGCCGATAGGGACCGCTATATCGCCACGGCCGCGGTCGGCTATGCCGACGGCTACCCCTGGAGCCTTTCTAACCGCTCCCGGGTTATTATTAAAGACAGCTCTTTTAATGTGGCCGGAAGGGTCTGCATGGATCATATCATGATCGATTTAAAAGAAAGAGGGGACATTAAAGCCGGCGATGAGGTTATTCTGATCGGAGCAAGCAAGGATAATAAGATTAGCGTGGAAGAATTAGCCGCGGCCGCTAAAACCATTCCCTACGAAATTATCAGCCGTCTTTCCCCGAGTATCCCCCGCATCTATAAGAAGTAAAGAAACAAAGAAGCAGAGAAGCAAAGAGATAAAATCTTTACTTCTTTACGTTTCTTTCTACTTGATTAGAAGTAGGCCCGTTATTCCTACGGTCAGGAAGAAGAAGGGGGCGGTCCAGGCACTGAAAAAGGGGAGAATGAAACCGGATTTACCCAGGGCGATACTGAAAGAGGAAAGGACATAATAGATAAAGCCGAAGATAAACCCCACCCCCAGCGAAGAAAGCGCAACTTTTCGCCTTCTGATTTCTAAAGCTAGGGGCAATATCCCGATGACCAGAAAGAGGTGGATGAAGGGCTCGGTCATTTTATGATAGTAGTCAATTATTAAATTGGCCAGGGCCTCGTTGGTACTTAATCTTTTTAAGCTGTCGATCTCTTTCTTCAAGCTCTGCAGAGAAGAGAACTCGGCAAAGATGCTTTTCTTTAAGATCAGCTCCCGCGGTTTTTCTTTCAGGTCTATTTTTCCTTTGGCAATATTCAGGGGCTTGCCTTTTTCATTCCCCTCGCTATCGAGCGAATATTCGATGATATTCTGCCCGATCCAGAAGCCGTACTCATAAGATACCTTTTTACAGACAATCCGCTTGGTGATCCTCCGATCCTTATCCCGTTTATAGATCATGACATTCTCGAGCATCTTTTCCTGAGGCACAAACCGGCCGACGAAAAAGATGGAGCTCCCGGAAGTGAAAGCAAAATTTCGTTCTTCGGAAGCTGTGGTTAAGTCTTTCTTGATAAACTGCGATTTTATGTCCTCGACTCTTTTTTGCCAGTGGATCAGGACTTTTTCCTGTAATGTGAATACCGAGGCCGAGATTACCAAGGCAAAGAAAATAACCGGATAAGCTACTCTTAAGATGCTTAAACCCGAGGTCCGGATGCTGATGGTTTCGTTATTTTTGTTTAGCTCGCCAAAGGTATAAAGCGTGCTGATCAGAATAGAGAGCGGGCTTACCCTTTTGATTATCAGGGGCAGTGAATAAATGTAGTATTGGGCCAGAATGTAAAAGGGGGGATCGCTCTTTAATATATTGGAAAGGTTAGTAAAGAGGTCGATTATGAGATAGAGCCCGATAAAGGTGGCTAGGACAAAAAAGTACCCTAGACTTACCTGCTTTACTATGTACCTATCTAAAATGCGCATGTTTAAGAATCAGAAATCCCCCCACCGCCATAATTATTATATTGGGAAGCCACATGCCCAGAGAAGGGGGGATAAAATTGTGCTTGATGAATGTTTTTCCGAGAATAAACAGAAGATAATAGGTGCCGGCGGATAAAAAAGCAATGCCGAAATTGATTGATTTTTCCCGGTGTTTTACCACCAGCGAGATGCCGAAACCGAGAATAATGAAGGTGATGATGGAGAAAGAGAAGCTAATCCTTTCGTGAAATTCGGCTATTAATTCCAGAGGTGATTCTCCCCGGCCCGGATCAATCCCCAGTTTTTTGAGGTGATTTATTTTCTCTTTTATTTCCCGGATCTGCATATCCGAAGGTTTTTTACTTACGCTGGTCATCTTTCTTTCCTGGATCGGGATGTCCATGAAGAAGACGTTAAACTGCAGGCGGTAAAGTTCCACCTTTTCCTTGGAAGTCGCCTCGTCGCGCCATCCATCTTCCAGTTTGATCTTCAATTTATTGCCCTCGACTATGAATTCACCCCGTTTGGCATAGATGATTTTAGTTGTCGACCTTTCCCGGTCCAGTTCGTAGATGAAGATATTCTTGAGTTTGTTTTCGTATTTGTCACCGACGTAAAGGATGTAATTTTGGAAATTACCCTCTAAGAACACCCCCGGCTCGATAAAGGAGGAGACATTTTTTGCATAGATATTCTTGATGTAACTGCGATAGCGGTAATGGAATGCCGGTATTACTTTGTCGTTGACGATAAATAGAATCAGCGAGGAGATGACCCCCAGGACAAGGAAAATATTTAAAATTTTAAGCAGGGGTATTCCGGAGACCCGGATGGCCGTAATTTCGTTGTCGGAGATCAATCTTCCCATGGTCAGCAGGATGCCCATTAAAAAAGACAGGGGAACGGTAAAGCGCAAAAGCAGCGGGATAAATAAGGAAAATATTTTAAGGGCATCGACGATATTCACTCCCTTTCTTACTACCATATCCGAGATTTTCATGAGATTACCCATAAGCATGACCATGGTCAGGATCAGGAGCGAAAAGATGAAGACTGAAAGAAAATCTTTAAGGATATAATTTCTCAGTATTTTTATGCCCATCGTTCTAAATGGTTTTGGCTAAAGTCAACACTGTAATTTTATCCGCGCCCTTTTTCTTTAAGGCCTGGCAGCAGGAATATGCGGTTGCGCCGGTAGTGAAGATGTCGTCAACAACAACGATATTTTTATTGCTTACATCTTCCTTTACAATAAAAACCCCGGCTTTATTTTCGCGCCGCTCTTTTCCTTTTAACTTCGTCTGGGAAGAGGTTAAATATGCTGCGAATATTATATCATTTACCACAGGGATTTTAAAATAGTTTGAAAGCTCCCGGGCCAGGAGCTCAGCCTGGTTATAACCCCTTTCTTTTAATTTATGTCTATGCATCGGGACAGGAGTTATATAGTGATAGTCGTTGATACTGAATCCGGTCTTAGCCAGGCGTTTTGCCATCAGGAAGCCCAAAAGTTCAGCCAGATAGTCATGATTTTTGTATTTAAACAGGTGGATCAGGCTGACCAGCGGTTCTTTATAGGCAGTCACGCTTAAAGCCCGGGTGTAGGGGTGAGTTTTCTGTGCACATACCCGGCAGATTTCCCCTGCGTTTTGGCCGGCCGGCTTAGCGCAGTAACGGCATAAAGGGGGCTTAAGATAGGTTATTTTTTCCCGGCAATCCGGGCACAAGTACCCCCGGGCTATTTTTCTCTGGCAATATAAGCAGAGGCGCGGAAAAATAATATCTTTTATCGCCGCTAGGTATTCTTTGAGCATGCAGGGTATTGTAAGGCCTTTTACCCTCATCGACAAGGTTTTTTTAGCCCCCCATTAACAAATTAAATATCTGTAGTATAATTAGGAGAAAGGATTTAAAATGCTCTGGTTAGGAATTATCTTAGGTATGGTCGTCGGCGCCGGAGGTATATATTTTTACCTTGGCCCGGCAAAATCCCGGAAAAAAGCCGGGTTGGACAGAGAGCCTGTTGCCGGTGCCAGCGGGTTAAGGCCCGTCAATGACCAGGAGAGCCGGCATGCCTATCTGGCTCAGGCCGTCATAAATTCTCTCCTGCGTTTTTCTTTAGAGAATATAACCCTGGAAGGATTCTTGAAGTGCGCCTTAAGCGTTATCTTTTCCACACCCCCGTTTTCGGTTACTGCCAAAGGAGCGATATATCTTATCGAGGACGATCCGGATGTTTTGGTCATGAAAGCCCAGAATAAAATGTCTTTGAATGCGCAGAAAGACCAGCGTTTCCTTTTAAGTGAACACCTTGGCGGTAAGGCCATTTCCAGCGGCCGGGTTAAGTTTGTAGAGAATGTCAAAGGCCAGGGTTCTGGGGATAAACCCTGTGCTTACTATTACGTACCGATGTTATATTCGGGAAATATATTGGGGGTTCTGGAGGTGTTTTTGGAAAAGGGACATAAGCGGATTAAGCGCGAAGAGGAATTTTTGATTGCCGCGGCCAATGCCATAGCCGGAGTAGTTCAGCGAAAAAGATTTGAGGAGCGATTAAGAAATACCCAGTACAGTTTAGTGCAGTCGGAAAAGCTCTCGGCTTTAGGCCGGTTCTCTTCGGGCATAGCCCACGAAGTAAAGAATCCTTTGGGAATTATTCTCGGGGGCGTTGAGTTTCTGGATAAAAAATTAGCTTCCGCGGATAAAGGAGTAAGATTGGCCCTGGATAAAATAAAAGAGTCTACGTTCCGGGCCGATAATATCGTGCGCAATTTGCTTAAATTCGCCATGCCTTCCGAAAAGAGCACGGAAAGGGTAAAAACGCAGGATTTGATCAAAGACACCCTGTCTTTGATCGCCTACAGAGCTTCCTTAGTTAATGTCGCGATTACGACCGAAATGCCGGAGGAAGATATATACATCGAGGTTGACCGAAACCAGATCGAGCAGGTTTTATTTAACCTTATCGTTAATGCTGTGGAGGCGATGCATAAGGGCGGAGATATTAAAATAAAGGTCCAGAGAGAGATTCGGGAAGAGACAGGCGACGGTGAAAACGAATGTATTATTGAAATTGCCGATACCGGTGAGGGTATTGCCAGTGAAAATATCCCCAAGGTATTCGAGCCGTTTTTTACTACTAAGCGCGACAAGAAAGGCACCGGTTTAGGACTGTCGATATCCAGGATGATTATCGAGAATCATGACGGAATCCTGACCATCGTCAGCCAGCCCGGCGCCGGGACTACGGCCAAGGTCATTTTACCCCTGGTTGAATGAAAGGGTATATTCTGATAGAATAGGTGAGAAACAGGAGGTAGAAAATGATAAAGGTACTTATAGTTGACGATGAGGAAGACCTGACTTTTTTTGTAAAAGCGAACCTGGAACTGGACGGCGATTACGAAGTGGTCATTGCCACCGGCGGCAAGGAAGGCATAAGGGCCGCCGAGCATTTTAAGCCGGATGTAATCCTGCTCGATATTATGATGCCTCAGATGGACGGCTTCGAGACCTTAAAGCGGCTCAAGAAATCAATAAAGACGCTGGCTACCCCGGTTATAATGCTCACTGCCAAAGGCGACTTAGACTCCAAGGTAAAAGCATCTACCTTGTTTGATGAAGATTATATCGTCAAGCCGGTTGAAATCGAATTTTTAAAGTCAAAGATAAACGAGGTATTAAAGCGGCGGAATAAAATATAAGTTCATGGGTTATATTTTTTCCTGGCCGGTTGTATATAGCTATTCCGCAGTCATTTTTGTTTTTTCGATCCTGCCGCTTAAAGGGCCTGAAGAGTTAGGCGTTCCTTTTATTGATAAAGCAATTCATTTTTTAGTCTACTGCCTGCTTTCTGTGATTGTAGCCAATCTCCTTTTTCTTAAACAGAAAAGCCGGCCGCATTTATTCAGCTTTCTTTATGCTTTCACTTTAGGGTCATTCATCGAAATCATGCACTTTTTTTTACCCTACCGCAGCTTTGAAGGCGGCGATATCTTTTTTAATGTCCTCGGGGCTGTCTTG
>CAYQUQ010000002.1:42753-50807 GCA_964420965.1 uncultured Planctomycetia bacterium
AAAAGCGAAGCTAATAATCTGGTCCAGTTATTGGATAACAGCACGGCTGATTTTCCCCGCCGGATTGCCCTGGTTTTCGGAGCCCGAAGAATCAGCTACCGGCAGTTAAGCAGTGTCTCTAAAAAACTCTCTTTTAACTTATACGATTTAGGAGTCAGAGAGTTGGACAAGGTGGCCTTGTGGCTGCCGAATTGCCCCGAGTTCGTCTATGCTTTCTTCGCGATTTTAAGGTTAAGGGCCACGGTAGTCCCGGTTAACACCATGCTTAAAAGAGAGGAGGCCAAGTTTATCCTCGAAGACAGCCGGGCTAAAATTCTGATTTGCTCCATTGATAAAATTGACGACAGCCAGAATATTTTATCCCGCCTGCAAAGCTTAAGGCATTTAATTTCCCTTCCCGCTCCCCGCCGCCCGGCTGCTTTCCCCGGGGCAGAGGCAATCCTTGATTTTAAACACCTGGTTCGAAACGGCCCTGAATTGGATCGGGATATAGAGATAAAGGCCGATGATTTAGCCGAGATTGTCTATACTTCCGGCACCACCGGCCGGCCTAAAGGAGCCTGTTTATCGCATAAGAATCTGGTTTCTAACGTCAGGGATTGCGTTAAGGCCATAAACTTAAGACGCAAAGACTGCACCATAAGCATTTTACCTCTTTTTCACTCTTTTTCATCTACGGTTTGCCTGCTCCTTCCTTTATCGGGAGGGGCCAAAGTAGTGATTATGAGGGCTATCCGGCCGTTTAAGCGGGTTATCCGGACCATCTTTAAGCACCGGGTAACGGTTTTTGTGGCCGTACCTTCGCTTTATAACATTCTAAGCGAGATAAAAATTCCGCCTTTTAAGTCTTTTCTTAATGTCCTGATGAACCCGGTACGTTTATGTATTTCCGGGGCCGCGGCCTTACCTTTAAGCGTATGTAAAAAGTTTGAGCGCAAGTTCAAAAGGCCGCTTCTACAGGGCTACGGCCTTACCGAAGCCTCACCGGTGGTCTCGCTGAACCCTTTAACCGGAAAAAGAAAGCCGGATTCCGTAGGCCTGCCTTTTCCCTCGGTAACGGTTAAGGTTGTGGATAAAGAAGGCCGGGATTTACCTTCGGGCCAAGTGGGAGAGCTTATCGTTAAAGGGCCTAATGTCATGCAGGGGTATTACAATTTAGCCGAGGAAACTAAAAAAGCCTTAAGAGGGGGCTGGCTATACACCGGAGATTTAGCCCGGATCGACGCCGACGGCTTTATCTATATTATGGGCCGGAGCAAAGAGATGATTAATGTAAGGGGGTTTAATGTTTACCCCCGGGAAATCGAAGATCTGCTCTATCGATTTCCCCACGTGAAAGAAACGGCTGTAGTCGGGGTCTCCCATAAACACCGAGGGGAGGTTCCGGTGGCTTTTGTGGTGGCCGAAACCGATTTAAAAGAGAAAGATATTATCGATTATTTAAGGGCCAATATCGCCGCCTACAAGGTCCCTTTAAAAATATTGTTTCGCGAACAGTTACCCAAAAACCCCACCGGAAAAATATTAAAAAGAGTATTGCAGGAAGAGATAAAAGATATCTTTGAATGAACAAAGCTTTTGAAATCATATTCAATGATGAGCATCTAATAGTGGTTAATAAAATCGCTAAGTTGCTTATCCAGCCTTCTCCCCGCAGAGAAAAGGTAACTTTGACTTCGCTGTTAGCGGAAACTTTAGGCGGGCAGGTTTTTCCCTGCCACCGCCTGGACCGGGAGACTACCGGACTAATCATCTATGCCAAAGACAGGCAGATGCAGAGGTTGATGATGGATGAGTTTAAACAGCGGCAGGTGGGCAAAAAGTACCTGGCTTTTGTCTCCGGAAAAGTGAAGCCGAGAAAAGGCCTTCTAGCCGGCCCGATAATCGACCGGGAGGGTGAGCGGTTTAGAGAGAGGCCTAAGCAGGCCAGGACGGCATACCGGGTATTAAGAGAATTGCCCGGGTTTAGCCTGGTCGAGCTTAAGCCGCTGACCGGCAGGACCAATCAATTAAGGATTCAGCTGGCTAAATTGGGAAACCCCATTCTCGGCGAGGATAAATACGCTTTCCGGCGGGATTTTAAGGTTAAGTTTAAGCGCCTGGCCTTGCACGCCTGTTATCTAAACTTCCGGCATCCGGCGAGCGGGGAGAAGGTAGAACTTAAAATTGACTTGGCCGAGGATATGAGGAAATGTTTAGAAAAATGGAGGTAATATGGTTTTAGGGATTATGTTTATTTTAGCCGGAATTATGATTGCCGTTTATCCCCAGCTGCTTTCTCTGATCGTGGCTTCGATCTTGATTTTTATGGGGATCTTTTTTATCCTCATCAACCGTCGCTTAAGGGGCTCACCCCGTAAGCCCGACGATTCCTTTTTCAACTTTTTCCTCCGCCACTGAGAAGCAAAAACAAATTTTAGGAGCAGACGGGAAATTCAAAAACAAAAAATTTAGGTGCTCGCATCGCTCATTCTGCTGAATTAAACCAGAATGGGCCCCTTCGGGGCCAATTTCGCATCGCTGCGCGCCTAAATTTTTGTTTTTGAATTTTTCAATGCCGGCAGGCCTGTCGCAAAAATTGTTTTTGCTTCTTAATTTGGCGTTTAGCTAAAAAAGCCCTTAATTTTCAAGCAAAATCTGCCTGATAACGCTTTCAAAATAAACTCCGGCTGACCTTTAAACTGCCTTCCGGTCATGTTATTCTTAATTGGATGGTATATTATAGTGTTGATATGCTATATATAGCCGAAAGGGGGAAGAATTAGCCTTATGGATTAAGGCTTTTTTACCCAGAGGGAGAAAAAGTGATAAAAAGCTTAATTAAAGTCTCAATTAGCCTGAACCGGCAGCTAGCTGCGGCGGTAGCGCTCTTTCTGGCTGTCCTTCTGGCCGCGCCGCAAGCGTCCGCGCAATTCGGGATGTCGGATACCTGGCATAACCCTAACTCGATTTCCAGCCGCGGCCGCGGTTCCAGCGGGTTCAAAAACGATCAAAATCCCCGGAATCGCACCTCTGGGGGAAAATCCTCCAGCAGCGGGGGCCAGCGTTCCTACCGCAGCGTACCCACACCGCCTAAGAAGGTATCGTCAACTGATTTACCTTCCCACTATGCCCGGGAGCAAATTGACGCTAAGCTGATGACTGGTGGGCGTGTCCGCAGCGTAATCGGTAGGGCTGCACCGACTAAGGAAGCTCCCAAGGGTCAGGTTATCCGCATTACCTCGACTCCGGATAAGAGCCGTCCAAGCGGATATAGCTACCAGGCTGAAGGTTTAGATGGCTTAAAAGATGATACACCAATTAACGTGAGGTATACCTTTGCGGAGAAAGGCGGACGGCAATTGACTATCGGCGATATGCGGGTTAACGCCGGCATGCTGCGGGGTTTTGATCAGGGAATGAATGCCCTTCCTGATTTTAGCCGGGATCATGCCGCAAATACCAGAAAGTTACTGGAAGCTGCGCCCCTGGCCGGCAGTATTCCGGTTACCGGCACGAAGTCTTTTCAAGCCAAGATGGACGGGGTAATGGCTATGGGGACTGAATTAGCCCCGGTTTATGCCAACTTGCTTAAACAGAGTGATGTCAAGGGTATTTATGGGGATAAGAAGCTGGGTTTAGCCAGTGCCAGGCATGGGGTAGTAGAAGGTAAGAAAATTTTCGGCAGTACACGCATGTATGATGGAAAAATTAATATAACCTCTGATCTTTTTGAGACTCTTCAGGGTGTGTATGGCCGGGGGCCGGATGCCCAATTCCTGATCCAAGCTGAAGCCTTTTCCATACTGGTACACGAAGGAGCAGGACATATTAGAGATTTCAATACCGATATTAAACTTATCAGGGGCCCTGCGGGTCCAGAGAGGACCGCCGTTGACCGACTCTGGAACGATCCGACTAAAATTGGTAGAGCAAGATGGAGGAATACCCTGGAAGTTTCGGCCTTTATTCGTCAGTTGGGGTCTGTTTCGGCTATGGAGAGAGCCAGCGGCCGGGACCTTACTCAGCTTAAGAATAGAGTTTTAACCAACTTAATCAGGTATAATAACAAATTAAAAGAACTTAACTAAATGAAACCAGTTTTTATAACCCCTTAGCGCAAATATTCCCGCCCATATTCAAAGCTTGAATTTTCCCCAAAAGTGGTATAATTATTAGGCTATGCAGGTGATGCCTAAGAAGATCTACTACCACGATACCGACGCCGTAGGAGTGGTCTATTACGCCAATTACCTTAAATACTTCGAGGAAGCCCGCAGCGAATATTTAAATGCTAACGGCCTGGATTTACGGCAGCTGGCTCAGGAGGATACTTTTTTCGTAGTGGCTAAGGTAAACATCAGCTATAAATCTCCGGCCGGCTACGGCGATGAGCTTACAGTAACTACCGCGATCACCCGGAAAAAGAATGTTTCTTTAGATTTTGTTCAGAAGGTTAAAAAAGAGGATCGGGTCCTGGTTTCAGCTACCACCAAGCTTGTTTGTGTGGGCCGGGATTTTAAACCTAAAGTTATGCCTGAGGAGATCCGGGAAGGTTTAGAAAAATGATTTATGTTTTGGTAAATAAAGCGAAGAAAAATGAGCCGATCAGCACCAAAGCCAGAATAGCCAATACCTTCTGGCTAAGGTTCAAAGGCCTGATGTTCCGCAAAGATATGGACGAGGAGGAAGCCCTTATTTTTTACCACACCCCTTCCATCCATATGTTTTTTATGCGCTTTCCCATTGACGTCATATTTCTGGATAAAGAGATGTGTGTGGTTAAGGTCTGTCCGGACCTTAAGCCCTGGCGGCTGGCCGCAAGCCCCCGGGCTTACGTTACCGTGGAGCTGCCTGCCGGCACCCTGGGTAAAACCTCCGTAAAAATAGGCGATATTCTGGCCTTAGTGAACCCCAAAGAAGCCTGAAAGCCAATAATAACGGAAATTTTATTGACGGGTATGTATTTTTAGTTTAATATAATTCTATCTATGGTTAAAGTAAGTGTTATCGGCGCCACCGGTTTTACCGGAGAAAAGCTAATTGAGTTGTTACTTAATCATCCTAAGGTTAAGATCAGCTATCTTTCTGCCCAGCTGGAGAAAGAGGGTAAAATTTCCCAGTTTTTTCCCCGGTTTAAAGGCCGGTTAGAGTTGCCCTGCAGGAATTTAGACCTTAAAAAAGCGGCGGCCGCGGCTGAAGTCATCTTTTTAGCCCTGCCGCACCGGGTTTCTCTTAAAATCGTCCCTTATTTTCTGAAGCGGGGTAAGCTGGTAATTGACCTTTCGGCGGATTACCGCTTTGCCGATCCCCGGGTCTATGAAAAGTTTTACCGGACTGCTCATAAGGACAAAAAGAATTTAAAGCAGGCGGTCTACGGTTTACCCGAATTCTATCGGGATAAGATTAAAAAGGCCAGGCTGGTGGCTAACCCCGGCTGTTATCCCACGGTTTCGATATTAAGTATCGCCCCGTTGTTAAAGGAGAAGTTGATTACCAATATCATCATCGACGCCAAGTCCGGGGTAACCGGCGCCGGACGGCAGGCGCATTTAGCTTATCATTACGCCCATTTAAACGGCAACCTTTTTGCCTACAAGCCTTTTGGGCATCAGCATTTGCCGGAGATAAAACAGGTTCTTTCGGACATCAGTAAAACTAAGGTTGAATTACGGTTCACACCCCATGTTATTCCGGCGGAGCGGGGAATTCTGGCTACCGTGTATGCCAATTTAACCCGGAGCGTAACGAAAAGCCGCCTGAATAAAGTTTACGCCAAATATTATCAACAGGAGCCTTTTGTGCGCTTTTTCGGATCAGACTTGCCCCAGCTTAAAGATGTGGTGGAGACTAATTTTTGCGATATCGGGTTTAACCTCCGGGGTAAGGATATCGTTATCGTGGGCGCAATTGATAATCTGATCAAAGGCGCCTCCGGCCAGGCCGTACAGAATATGAATATCGCCCTGGGCCAGGAAGAGAAACTGGGGTTGCTATGAGTCTGCCCAAGGGGTTTCTGCTTTCCGGCATCCATTGCGGGATAAAAAGAAAGAAATTAGATTTGGGGCTGATTTATGCCCCGGACTTTCTAAAGGCCACGGGATTTTTTACCACTAATGTCAATCCGGCTTACTCGGTTACGCTCTGCAAAAAAAGTATCCATAACCCGGTAAGGGCGGTTTTAGTAAATAGCGGAAACGCCAATTGCTATTCCCACCGGCGGGGTCTAGACGATACCGCAGAAATTATCGGGCAATTAGCCGGGCATCTGGGGGTTAAACCGAAGAATGTCCTTATCGCTTCTACGGGTATTATCGGTAAGCGGCTGCCCAGGGATAAGATAATCAGGAGTTTTCCCGAACTTACCCGGCGTCTCGGCCGGAGGGTTAAGGATTTTGCCCAGAGCATTCTTACTACCGATACTGTTGCCAAGACGGCTTTTACCCAGCTTAAAGGAAAAGGGGTGGGTATTGCCGGTTTTGCCAAGGGTGCAGGCATGATTTGTCCGGATTTAGCCACCATGTTGGGGTTCGTTCTTACTGATGCCGATATCCCCAGCCCCTTGTTTCGCCAGCTGGCTAAAGAAGCGGTGAAGGAAAGTTTTAACTCGATCAGTGTTGACGGCTGCATGAGCACCAATGATACCGTACTTTTTTTATCCAGCCGGAAAGTTTCCTTAAAGAGCAAAGAGGCTTTAAAGCTGTTTTCGGCTCAATTAAAGAAAGTTTGCCTTAACCTGGCTAAAGCTATAGTCCGGGATGCCGAAGGGGCTACGAAATTTGTCCAGATTACGGTAAAGGGAGCCAAGACCGTCCGGGAAGCCAAGCAGGCCGGTTTAGCTCTGGCTAATTCCACTCTGTTTAAATGTGCCCTTTACGGCGCCAATGCTAACTGGGGGAGGATTATTTCCGCCCTGGGTCAGGCCGGGATTAAGGTGAAGGAGAATATTCATATCGCCGCCACTTCTTTGCATAAGAAGCAGGTAGAAATAAATATAGATTTGAAGCGGGGAAAAGCAGCCTGGAAAGTCTATACTTCGGATTTGACTCCGCGCTATGTTAAGATTAACGCCGAATATTCATAAATTATGATTCAGGATGCCATAAAAAAAGCCGATGTTTTAATCGAGGCTCTTCCTTACATCAAGAAGTTTCACCAGAAAATATTTGTCATTAAATACGGCGGTTCTATTTTAGGCGAAGAGCGGGTCAGGAAGGGCATCCTCGAGGATATCGCTTTTTTAAGGCTGTCCGGGATAAGGCCGATAATTGTTCACGGGGGAGGCCCGAACATTACCGAGAGGCTGAGAGAGCTTAAGGTAGTTACGGAATTCGTAAACGGTATGCGGGTTACCGACGCCACCACCCTTAAGGTAGTAGAAGAGGAGCTGGATAAATTGAACGCTCTTATCGGGGAGGAGATCGAAAGCCACGGCGTTAAAGCCCGGAGCTTTAAGGGCAAAAATAAGCTGGTTAAGGCGGTTAAGAAGAAAGGCAAAAAAGACTTAGGTTTTGTCGGGGATATTGTTGACTTTGACCGGCCGCTTTTAGAAGAAGCTTTATCCGAGGGAATCCCGGTAATCTGCCCGATGGGGTATTCTCCGGAACGGGAGAAGTTTAACATCAACGCCGATGAGGTTGCTTTTTTTATGGCTTCCAAGCTGAAAGCGGAGAAGCTTGTGCTTTTGACTAATGTCCTGGGAGTGATGCGCGATACCAAAGACGAAGATTCCCTGATTTCCACCGTGACGGCCCGGGATGTTGAAAATTTGATCAAAGAGCAGATAATCGAAGAGGGGATGATCCCTAAAGTCCGGGCCGCCGCCCGGGCGATTAAAGTCGGGGTGGGTAAAGCCCATATTATCGATGCTAAAATACCTCACGCCCTTTTGCTGGAAATTTTTACCGACCAGGGTGTGGGAACAGAGATAGTTAAGAGTTAGAGAAGTCATAAGTCATAAGTTATAAGTTATAAGATGGGTGTTAAGGAGCTTTATAAAACATATTCGCTAAATACCTACACCCGGGTCGGTCCGGTGTTTGTTAGGGGTAAGGGTAGCTATTTATGGGATAATC
>CAYQUQ010000002.1:50817-88666 GCA_964420965.1 uncultured Planctomycetia bacterium
ATTTGGATTTATTTCCCGGATGGGGAGTTTCAATTTTAGGGCATAGCCACCCTAAAGTGGCCCGGGTTATTTCTGAGCAGGCCCGGTGCCTGATCCACCTGCCCAACAACCTTGTCTTTAAAGAGCAGGCTTTATTGGCCCGGGAGATAGTTAAGCAGAGTTTTGGGGCCAAGGTATTCTTCGCTAACTCCGGTGCGGAAGCAGTTGAAGGCGCGATTAAGTTGAGCCGCCTTTTTGGAAAAAGTAAAAGGTATGAGGTCGTTACCATGAAAAATTCTTTTCACGGGAGGACCTTCGGCGCGCTTTCGGCCACGGGGCAAAAAAAATATAAAACGCCATTTAAGCCGATTCTGCCCGGATTTAAACAGGCCAGGTTTAATGATTTCGGCGATTTTAAAGCCAGGGTTACCCCCAGAACCGCGGCCGTGATGCTGGAGTTGATTCAGGGAGAGGGGGGAGTGAATATTGCCTCCCCGGCTTACGTAAAAAAACTAAGGGATTATTGCCGGAAGCGGAAAATTCTTTTTATTGTTGATGAGGTTCAGACCGGAATGGGCCGCTGCGGGAAGCTATTCTGTTATCAAAATTACGGGATTACTCCCGATATTCTGCTTTTGTCCAAGGGCTTAGGCGCCGGCATACCCATTTCGGCTATAGTTGTGAGTAAAAAAATAGCTGATATAATTAAACCGGGGATGCATGCTTCCACTTTCGGCGGCTCGCCCCTGGTGAGCCGGGTTTCTTTGGCCGTGTTTAAAATCATCGCCGAAGAGAAGCTGCTGAAGAATGTGGCCTTTAAGGGGAAATATCTTTGTCGCCGGCTTAGAGATTTCCAGCGCCGATTTCCTTTTATAAAAGAAGTGCGGGTCCAGGGGCTTATGGCCGGCCTTGAATTGAAAATGGAGTCAGCCCCGGTATTTGTGCAGTGCTTAAAGAAGCGGTTGCTTATAAATGCTACTCACGGAAATGTTCTGCGCATCATGCCGGCCTTAAACGTAACTAAGCAGGAGTTAGATCAAGGCCTGAAGATTATAGAGGAAGTATTTAAAAAAATAACTAAATTATGAGTCACTTTATTTCCCTGAAATACTTTTCGGCAAAGGAGATCAATGAACTTATTGATTTGTCTTTCCAGATGAAGCAAAACCCTCTGGATTCCCGGGATTCGCTCAAAGGAAAGTCAGTCGGTTTGCTTTTTGAGAAGCCTTCCTTAAGGACCAAGACCGCCTTTTATATCGGAGCCGTCCAGCTGGGAGCCGACGTAATTTACTATACCCCGAACGAAATAAAAGTCGGGGAGCGGGAGCGGGTTTGCGATGTTGCCCGCACGCTCTCTTTGTATCTGGATATTATGGTCATGCGCACTTTTTCTCACGATTCGATTTTAAGGTTTACTGAATTTTCGGCAATCCCGATCGTAAACGGCCTCAGCGATTTCTTACATCCTTCTCAGGCTTTAGCCGATCTGCTTACCATTAAGGAGCTGAAAGGAAGCCTGCGCAAGCCCAAGGTAGTGTATATCGGGGACGGGAATAATGTTTGCCACTCTTTGATTTATGCTTTTTCTATCCTGGGGGGGAATTTAACCGTGATTACCCCGTCTAAGTACGCTCCGGCCAAAGCGGTTTTAGGCGAAGTTAAAAATTACTGTAAAATATCGGGGGCCAAAATTAAGCTTGCCACTTCCCTGCAGCCGTCCGTCCAGAACGCCGATGTTTTGTATACCGATGTCTGGACTTCGATGGGCAAAGAAAAAGAAAGCCGGATCCGAAAAAAAGCTTTTAAAAGTTTTCAGATCAATGATAAAATTCTAAAGCTGGCCCGGAAGGACTGCATGGTGATGCATTGCCTTCCCGCGCACCGGGGCGAAGAAATTACCGATTCGGTTATTGACAGCAAGAATTCCGTTGTTTTCACGCAGGCGGAAAACCGCCTCCATACGGCAAAGGCGATATTGACCTATATTGTGAATAAATGAACCCCGTTAGACCTTTAACGGGGTGTATGGAAAAGGCAAATTCAATTTAGATTTTAAGGAGGTCTAACGGGGTGAAGAAAGTAGTGTTAGCGTATTCAGGTGGGTTGGATACTTCCTGTTGCCTGGCCTGGCTTAAAGAGCGGGGGTTTAAGGTAATTTGTTTTTCGGCTAATCTGGGCAGTGAATTTACTCCGGAGGAGTTAAAACAAAAAGCTTTAGCAACCGGAGCGGCCAAAATTTACGTTAAAGACCTGCAGAAAGAGTTTGCCGCTGAATATATTCTGTCGGCACTTAAGGCCGGCGCGGTCTATCAGGATAAGTACCTTTTGAGTACGGCTTTAGGCCGGCCCTTGATCGCCAAATATTTAGTGGAGGCGGCCAAAAAGGAAAGGGCCAAATACGTGGCTCATGGCTGCAGTGCCAAGGGCAATGACCAGGTAAGGCTGGAAGTAGCCGTTAAAGCCCTTAATCCTAAGCTGGAAATCATCGCTCCCTTAAGGCAGTGGAAGCTGACTTCCCGGGATTTAGAGGTCGCCTATGCGAAATTAAAAAAGATACCGATTTCCGCAACTAAAGAGAAAATCTACAGCATCGACAAAAATATCTGGGGTGTGAGCATCGAAGCCGGAATCTTAGAGAATTTGAATAATGAGCCTAAGGAAGAGGCGTTTATTCTAACCCGGAGTTTAAAGAACGCCCCGGCCAAAGAGGAATCGGTAAGCATTGAGTTCGAGCAGGGCCAGCCGGTTAAATTAAATTCTCAGCCGATGGATTTAGTAAGCTTGATCGAGCAGCTGAATAAAATCGGCGGCAGGCATGCGATCGGCCGGACCGATGCCGTAGAGGACCGGGTCGTGGGCATAAAATCAAGGGAAGTTTACGAGGCTCCGGCCGCCTGGATATTGCATCAGGCGCATAAGGAGCTGGAGAGCTTAGTCCTGGATAAAGAGACTTTGAATTTTAAAGCGCTCGTTTCTTTAAAATACGCGGAGCTGGTATATCAGGGTTTATGGTTTTCCGGGATCAAAGAATCTTTAGACGGATTTATCGAGAGGACCCAAAGGAAAGTTACCGGCCAGGTGACTTTAAAGCTTTATAAAGGTAATATAATTGTTACTAAAAGGAATTCGCCTTACTCTTTATACAAGGAAGAGCTGGCCACATACGGCGAGAAAGATAAATTCAATCGGGATTGGGCCGAAGGGTTTATCCGGATTTGGGGAATGCTATATTAAATTAAAAATTAAAATTTAAAATTAAAAAAATGGGAGAGAAGATGGCTGAAAAAATGTGGGGGGGAAGGTTTAAGGAGAATATCAACAAAGACTTTTTTAAATTTCAAAAGTCTATACATTATGATTGCAAGCTTGTCGAGTATGATATCTACCATTCGATTATCCATGTAACTGCTCTCCGGGAGGCCGGACTTTTAAACGGTGTGGAGGCCAAAAGGCTGGATCAGGCCTTGACCGATATTTTTAAGGAAGTCCGGGAGGGCAAGTTCAAACCCAATCCGGCCGCCGAAGATATCCATACCGAGATTCAAAATCGGGTGACTAAAAAGGTAGGGAAGTTGGCGCACAAGCTGCATACTTTGCGGTCGCGCAACGATCAGGTGGCTTTCGACGAAAAGTGGTATTGTTATAAAGAAGGTATATATATTCTTAGCCTGCTCAACGTGGTTTTAGCATCTTTAAATCACTTCGGCAGTAAATACCGGCATGTTCTTATTCCCGGCTATACCCACACCCAGCGGGCCCAGGTAGTTTCTTTCTTTAGCTACACCGGAGCTTTCTTTTGCATGCTCGAGCGGGATTTCGAACGCTTAGACAGTTTTTTGAAAAAATCGTCGATCTATATCGGTTCCGGTGCTTTAGCTGGAAGTGCTATCCCTAAGTCGGCGTACAGCGAAGCCATAAAGAAGTTTCTCGGCAGCACCAAGCCTTCGCTTAAGCATTCTAAGTCGTACACGGTCCGGAATTCCCTGGACAACGTGGCCAGCCGGGATTTTATTCTGGAATTTTTGAGTATTCTCTCCATTTTGCAGATGCATTTATCGCGTATGGCTGAAGATTTCATTCTTTATTCGACCAAGGAATTCGGATTTTTTGATTTACCGGAAGGATTCTGCACCGGTTCTTCTTTGATGCCCCATAAGAAGAACCCCGATTTTTTAGAGCTGGTAAGGGGAAATACCGGCAAGGTCTACGGCAATTTGATGTCAGTTTTGACCACCATGAAGGGCTTGCCCTTAACTTACAACCGGGATATGCAGCTGGATAAAGAACCTCTTTTTTCTTCCACCGAGACGGTTGAGGAGGAGCTGAAGATATTGGCCGAACTTTTAAACCGGATGGAGCTGAACGAAGAAAAAATTCTCGAGGCCTTGGAGGATGAGGAACTTTACGCTACCGAAGTAGTGGAATTTCTGGTTCATCAAGGGGCTACTTTTAAGGAAGCCCACAATGTAATCGGAAAACTCATCCGGTACTCACAGGACCACCGGATTAAAATCAAGGACATTCCGGAAAAGACGCTTAAATGTTTCCACAAGAAGTTGAACCACAAGACCATCAGGAAAATAATGAATCCGGAACATGCGGTGACATCAAAGAAATCTTTACCTGCGCAGAAACATTTTAAATTCAAAAAGTCTCCCCAGTAAACCCCGTTAGAGAATTCCGTTCTCTAACGGGGTAAAGTAAGGGTTTAGGATGCACTACTTTAATTTTAAGAGGAACATTCTGTATTGTGAAGCTCTAGAGATTAAGCGGCTGGCGCAAAAATTCTCCACACCGCTCTATGTATATAGTGCGCGGACCATAGAGGAACATTTTAATAAGCTAAAGCGAGCTTTTAAGAGCGTAGACCCTTTAATCTGTTATTCGGTAAAGGCTAATTCTAACCTTTCGATTTTAAAACTGCTTGTCTTAAAAGGCGCGGGTTTAGATATCGTTTCCGGAGGAGAGCTTTACCGGGCTAAGGAAGTCGGCTGCCCGGGCGAAGAAATAGTTTACGCTTCGGTGGGCAAGACCGGCCGGGAGATAAGAGACGCCATCCGGTACGGAATTTTCATGTTTAACGTTGAGTCTCTGGCCGAAGCCCGGCGCATAAACTCGATTGCCCGCAGATTAAATCGAAAGACCAATGTTTCTCTGCGGCTTAATCCCGATGTTAGCCCGGGAACCCATGCTTATATTACCACCGGTAAAAAAGAGACCAAGTTCGGGATGGATTATGAAACGGTAAAGAAGGCGTTTCTAGACCGCAAAGCTTATACCCATTTAAATTTAGTGGGTATCCATATCCACATCGGTTCGCAAATCACCAGGGGCACGCCCTTTGTCAGCGCCATAAAGAAGGCGCGCAAGCTCATAAGGGAACTTAAAGCGGCCGGGGTCGCTTTGAAGTTTTTTAACCTTGGAGGAGGTCTCGGTATTGTCTACGCTCAAGAAAGGCCTCAGACCGCTCAACAGTTTGCCCGCAAAGTTTTACCTTTGCTTAAAGGGTTATCCTTGAAAATTATATTAGAGCCGGGACGTTTTATCGTCGGTAATGCCGGGATTCTGGTTACCAAAGTGATTTATGTTAAAGATGCGCCGGGCCGCAAATTTGTTATCGTGGATGCGGCCATGAACGATTTACTCCGCCCGGCGCTGTATGATGCCTATCACAGAATAGTGCCGGTGATTAAAAATTCGAAATTCGAAACGCCTGCCTGCCGGCAGGCAGGAAATTCGAAATTGTTTGATGTAGTGGGTCCGGTCTGCGAAAGCGGAGATTTCCTGGGTAAGCGCAGGCGGTTGAACGTTACCGCCGGCGATTATATCGCGGTTTTCGGAGCCGGAGCCTATGGCTTCAGCATGAGCTCGAATTATAATTCCCGTCCCCGGGCCGCGGAGGTTTTGGTGAACGGCCAAAAAGTTTCCTTGATCCGAAGCCGGGAGAATTACCGGGATTTAATCCGCGGGGAGAGGGCCGTATAGATATGGCTAAGCTGGAATTCTGCAAATTACAGGCTTCGGGGAATGATTTTATTTTAATTGACAGAATCTTGGATTCTGGATCCTCGACCCTTGATTATAAAAAAATTGCTAAGAAGTATTGCCAAAGGAAGATGGGGATCGGGGCGGATGGATTGCTGGTTATCGAACCTTCCCGGAAGGCAGACTTTAGGATGCGGATATTTAATGCCGACGGCTCTGAGGCCGAGATGTGCGGCAACGGAGCCCGGTGTGCCGCTTTATGGCGCAACTTAGAAAGGGTAAAATTTGAGACCAAAGCCGGTCTTATCGAATCTAACTTAAAAAAGAGCGGGGCGGTGAGCATAAAAGTTACTGACCCTTTCGGCTTAAAGCTGGATTTGCCGCTAAAGGTTTTGGGAAGAAGGCTGAAGGTAAACTTCGTCAATACCGGCGTTCCGCATGCCGTTATTTTCGTGGAAGGGCTGGAAAAAATTGATGTCGGTAATATTGGCCGGGCGGTAAGATTTCATCATAAGTTCTCTCCGGCCGGGGCCAATGCGAATTTCGTGGAAGTGTTAAATAAGGATTTCATAAAGATAAGGACCTACGAAAGAGGCGTAGAGGCAGAGACTCTGGCTTGCGGAACAGGCGTAGTAGCTTCAGCTATAACTGCTAACTGCAGGCTGCAAGCTGTAAGCTATAAAGGTAAAGTGAAGGTATTAACCAGAGGGGGAGAGACTCTGAGGGTGCATTTTAATCGTAATGGTGATAAGATAAAAGATGTGTGGCTTCAAGGGAAGGCGCATCGGGTATATAAAGGAGAGTTGTATTATTAAAAAGGAAAAGGGTGGTATATATGCTTAAAGGAAGTATAGTCGCTCTGGTTACTCCTTTTAATGGCGACGGCAGCATAAACGAAGAAAAACTTAAAAAGTTGATTGATTGGCATATCGAGAAAGGTACTGATGCTATTTTGGTCTGCGGGACCACCGGAGAGAGCGCGACCCTGTCGCACCCCGAACACAGGAAGATGGTGGAGATGGGAGTAAAATTTACCAATAAGAAGGTTCCCCTGGTGGCCGGTTGCGGATCAAATTCAACCCGGGAAGCTTTGGAGTTAGTTGAGCATGCCCGGAAAGTTGGCGCGGATTATGCTTTGGTGATTACCCCTTATTACAACAAGCCGACCCAAGAAGGTTTATACCAGCATTTTAAAACCATAGCCGATAAAGTCGATATCCCGATAATTATCTACAATGTTCCCTCCCGGACCGGAAGCAATATTTTGCCGGAGACCGTGGCCAGGGTCTATCGGGATTGTAAGAATATCGTGGGCATAAAGGAAGCCAGCGGTTCTTTAGATCAAATTACCCGGATAATGACCTTGGTCGATAAGGAATTTCTTCTTTTTTCCGGAAGCGACGAGGTCAATCTCCCCATACTTGCCGTGGGAGGCGTGGGGGCGGTTTCGGTTTTAGCTAATGTCATGCCCAAGGAAAGCCATGATTTAGTGGCCAGCTTCTTAGCCGGAAATATCGATGAGGCCCGGCGCCTGCAGCTTTATCTTTACGATATGATTAAGGCTCTTTTTATGGAAACCAATCCCATACCGGCCAAGACGGCTTTAGGGCTAATGGGTTTGATTGAGCCTGCTTTAAGGCTTCCGCTCTATAAGATGAGTGAAGCTAATTTAGGAAAATTAAAAAAGATTTTAAAACAGTATAAATTGATGTCTTAAAAATACTTTTGTAGGGGCAGGGCTTGCCCTGCCCTTTACTAAAAGGAGGGGCAGTGATCAGGGTTGCGGTTAGCGGCGCCCGGGGAAGGATGGGCCAGAGAATAATAGCTTTGGCCAGGAAGGATAGCGCCCTGGAAGTAAGATTGGGTTTAGAGCGAAAGGATCATCCTGATGTCGGCAAAAGCATAGACGGCGTTGCCGTTACGGACAGTCCTGTGCGGTTAGGTGATTGCGATTGCCTGATTGATTTCAGCAGCCCCGAAGCTACGGCAGAAAACGTCTCTTATCTGGTTGAATTTAAGAAGTGTGCGGTAATCGGCACTACCGGTTTAGACGCCGGGGAGCAAAGTAATATCAAAGAGGCTTCGTCGGTTATCCCGATCGTATTTGCGCCCAATATGAGCGTGGGGGTAAACCTGGTATTCAAGTTGCTCCGGGAAGCGGCGGCAGTGCTTAAAGGATACAGCGTGGATATTGAGGAGGCCCATCATATCCACAAAAAGGATGCCCCTTCGGGAACAGCTAAAAAAATTGCCCAGCTTATCAACAGCCAGGGTTTCAATATAAACGTTGAAGACATAAAGTCTATCCGGGAGAATGAAATCATCGGCGATCACAAAGTTACTTTTGAAAGTGATGTGGATAAGATCGAATTCACCCACAGCGCTAAAACCCGGGATATATTCGCTCAAGGCGCTCTGGTTGCGGCTAAGTGGGTTGTGAGAAAGCCGCCCGGACTTTATTCGATGGAAGATGTGTTATTTGAGTAATAGTAGGGGCCGCAGATCTGCGGCCCGTACATAAAGGTGTTAGTATGAGGAGATTTGAATTTTCAGAACGGTTGAGTAAATTCCCGCCTTATCTCTTTGCCGCGATTGACCGGCAGAAAGCCGATCTGAGGGGAAAAGGGGTGGAGTTTGTGGATTTAAGCATCGGCGACCCCGATATAGCGGCACCGGCAAGTGTTATTGAAACCTTGCATAAGGCCTCTTGCGTAAAGAAAAATCAGAAGTATGCCCTGGATCAGGGCAGTCCGGATCTGCGTAAGAGCATAAAGGTCTGGTTTAAGGAAAGATTCCAGGTGGACCTGGATGAAGATAAGGAGATTCTTCCTCTCATCGGCTCCAAAGAGGGGTTAGTACATTTTCCTTTAGCCTTTGTCAATCGGGGGGATTATGTACTCATACCTTCTCCGGGTTATCCCGGTTACCGGGGAGCCGCGCTCTTTGCCGAAGCTAATATTCACGAAATACCTCTTTTAGAAGAGAATTCATTCCTACCCGAACTTTCCCGGATTCCGCCGGATATCCGGAATAAAGCAAAAATTATCTACTTAAATTATCCTAACAATCCCACGACCAGTTTAGCGCCCCGGGAATTCTTAGAGGAGCTGGTAAAGTTTTGCGCTCAGTACGGGATCATTCTGGCTTACGATAATGCTTATTCCGAAATCTATTTTGAAGATAAACCGTTCAGCATTTTAGAGATTAAGGGCGCAAAAGAGGTGGCCGTAGAATTCCATTCACTTTCCAAGACATTTTGCATGACCGGTTTTAGAGTGGGCTGGGCCGCGGGAAATAGAAATCTTTTGGCCGGACTGCTTAAGGTAAAGACCAATATTGATTCCGGAATCTTTGCCGCTATTCAGGAGGCGGCGCGAACCGCCTTAGATAAGGAGTGCGTATATGTCGATGAATTAAGAAGTACTTTCAGGGAAAGAAGAGATATTTTTGTGCAGCGGTTAACCGCCCGGGGATTTAAGAATGTCTATTGTGCGGCTACCTTTTACGTCTGGGCAAAAATTCCTTCCGCGGATGCATCTTCGGATTTTGCCCGCGAACTTATACTCAAGGAAAACATCGTAGCTACACCCGGCGTCGGCTTCGGGAAATACGGGGAGGGGTTTATCCGATTTGCCCTGACCGTGGGTAAGGATATTTTAAAAAGAGTTTTTCCAAAGGGGGTAGAATGAAAATATTGCTGACTTTTCTGGCCATAATCTTTGTGAGTCTGAATGCTTTTGCCTTGGAAATCGTATCCGATGTTTTTGAAAGCAACGGCTATATCCCCGATCGTTACGCCTGTGATGCCCAGGATTTCTCCCCCTTTTTATCCTTCCGCGACGTTCCCGAAGGCACAAAGAGTTTAGTCTTAATCTGCGACGATCCCGACGCCCCGTTTAAAGTCTGGGTCCACTGGGTCCTTTTTAATATCCCTAAAGAGGTAACCGAACTTAAAGAAAATATTACTGCGGAGGAGATGAAATCATTAGGTATAATTGCGGGGGTTAACGATTTTGGGAAGTTAGAATATAAAGGTCCCTGCCCGCCGGCCGGAAAACCGCACCGTTATTTTTTTAAACTCTACGCTTTAGATACACAGCTGCCTTTAGAAGCGGGCGCCGCTAAGAAGGAAATTGTGAAGGCGATGGAGGGCCATATTATTGCCGAGGCTAAGGTGGTCGGCCTTTACCAGAGACAAACATCTGAAAGGAGCAGCGATGACAAAAATTAAATCTGTTCACGCAAGAGAGATTTTAGATTCGCGGGGAAATCCCACCGTTGAAGTTGATGTGATTCTGGATAGTGAGATCCGGGCCCGGGCCGCAGTTCCTTCCGGGGCTTCTACCGGCGAATTTGAGGCTTTAGAATTAAGAGATAAAGACCAAAACCGCTATTCCGGCAAGGGGGTTTTGAAAGCGGTCGAGAACGTGAATAATATTATTGCGCCTAAGATCGAAGGCCGGGAGGCGGACTTTGGAAAAGTAGACCAGCTTTTACTTGAACTTGACGGCACGCCGAACAAGGCCAGCCTGGGGGCAAACGCTATTTTAGGAGTATCCCTGGCCGTGGCC
This sequence comes from uncultured Planctomycetia bacterium, assembly GCA_964420965.1. Classification (GTDB taxonomy): domain Bacteria; phylum Omnitrophota; class Gorgyraeia; order Duberdicusellales; family 4484-171; genus CAYQUQ01. The sequence goes on from CAYQUQ010000002.1 coordinate 61,353, forward strand.
AAGGCCGCCGCCGCTGCCGAGAAGTTGCCGCTTTATAAATATCTCGGCCGGGAGAAAGCCAATATTCTGCCTTTGCCTCTGATGAATATTCTAAACGGCGGGGTGCATGCCGATAATAACTTAGATATCCAGGAATTTATGATTGCGCCTTTAGGGTTCTCTAGTTTTTCCCGGGCCTTGCAGGCGGCAACCGAGGTATTTCACCGGCTGAAAGCGATCTTAAAGGCCAAAAATCTTTCTACTTCCGTGGGAGACGAGGGAGGTTTTGCGCCTAATTTAAACCGTAACGAGGAAGCTTTAGAGTTGATAATCGAGGCCATAAACAAAGCCGGATATAAGCCCGGAGAGCAGATAGCCCTGGCTTTGGATTCAGCGGCGAGCTCTTTCTTCAAGGACGGCGCTTATGTTTTTGAAGGGGAAAGGAAAGATTCGGCGTTTATGGTTGATTTTTATTCCCGGATAGTGGAAAAATTCCCGATTATTTCTTTAGAGGACGGGTTAGATGAAAACGACTGGGCCGGCTGGCAGAATCTTACCGCAAAACTGGGAGCAAAGATTCAGCTGGTCGGAGATGACTTGTTTGTTACCAATACTCAGCGCCTCCAGGAAGGCATTGATAAAAAAACAGCCAACTCCATTTTGATTAAGGTAAATCAGATCGGCAGCCTTTCCGAGACTTTGGCCGCTATTGATTTAGCTTTTAAATCCGGTTACACGGCCGTAATTTCCCATCGCTCCGGAGAGACTGAAGACGTTACCATTTCTCACCTGGCAGTGGGTTCGGCTTGCGGCCAGATAAAAACCGGCTCTTTATCGCGAACAGACCGGGTAGCTAAATATAACGAGTTGTTGAGAATAGAGGAAGAGCTGGATGAACAGGCGCGTTATGGCGGCGAAATTTTTAAGTACAAAAATAGTTAGACGGCTTAAAGCTCTTGCCATTCCGGCAGTTTTGATTGCCGCCCTGGTAGCTTTTTTCCCCAATTACGCCAAGCTTAATAAACTGCGCCAGGAGAATGTGCGGCTCAACCGGGAATGCCGGAAACTGGAAGAAGAAATAACCGAGTATCAAGGTAATTTTAGGAAACTGGGTCATGACCCTTATCTTTACGAAAAAATAGCCCGGGATAGCCTGGGTATCGCCCGGCAGGATGAATTAGTTGTTGACATAGAGGAATAAGTCGATAGAATGCCTTTTAGGTTACGTAGTTGGGTTAGGGCAACGAAGCCAGTGTCGTAGTTCGTTAATCGGTTAGGTAAAAAAATTAATACGATAAACCTGGCCGAATAACGAAACGGGCATCGTAACCTAAAGACGAATTTCGTTATTTGAAAAATCGCGGGGTGGAGCAGTCAGGTAGCTTGCAAGGCTCAAATGGACACGAAACTCAAAGCTGACATTGCGGAATCAGCAGTAGTAACTGAACTTCTTAAAAGAGGCTTCAGAGTACTACGACCTTTCGGCGATAGGCTTCCTTATGATTTGGCTTTTGAGCTTCAGGGAAAGCTTATTCGCCTTCAGGTCAAGAGCGCTTGGTTCAACGAGAAAGACAAGTGTTATGTTGTCGATGCACGTAGGACCAAGACAAATCGCCGACGTATGTTACGAAAACGCTACGGCGAGAAAGATTTCGATTTCGCAATTATTTACATCGCGGACTTAAACGTGTTTTATGTGATGCCTATATCTGAATTTTCGCATTATGGAAGTACCATAACATTTGTTGAATCAGATAAAAGGCAGCGTAAACCACGATCAGCAGAGTATAGAGAGCGATGGGATTTGTTGTCTAATGGGTCCCTTAGTCGGTAACGACTAATGGAAAAACTTGTCAAATTCGGTGGAACCCTCGATCAGTTCAGGGCAATACCGAGCCAAGCCTCGGCGTTACGTCGAGGAAGGTGTAGAGACTAGTTGGCAAGGCTCCCAATATTTGGGAGTAAGGTATAGTCCAGACTGCAAACTTAGCTATATGCTGGGGCAGTGAAAACTGTAGCGGTAAGCATAACCTTGAGGTCGTAGGTTCAAATCCTACCCCCGCAACCATTCTTCTTCGCCCTTCAAAGGGTATCCGAAGGTAGGGCTTCGAAGGAATAGTCCCTACGAAGCCCGCCAAACCGTTTACCTGTATATTCAAAGGGCGTAGTAGGACAACCATTCTTCTTTAAGCCTATGGCATAACACCGTAGGCTTTTTTTTGGTGTCCCATTGACTTTTTCAAAGAATATTATATTATAGGTACTAACCGGAGGTGAAATATGGGTTGCGGAGGATGCAAAACGCACAAAGCCAAGCCTAAGAAAAAGGCTAAGAAAAAGTCTAAAGCCAAGAAGTAAAAGCCCTTAGCTTACCGGAAAAAGATGCTTCCTTAGCCAGGGCCAGGGTGTTGCTTTCTGCACTTGACTTAGGCGGTAGGATGTGATAATCTAATGCAGATAAAGCCCGTAATTTACGGGCTTATTTTTACCCCGTTAGAGAAACTTCGTTCTCTAACGGGGTTTACCTCGGTTGAAGGGTGTTTATTAAAAGGAGGGTATCCATGGGAAAGAAAAGTTTGTCCTTATTGATTCTTTTAGTTTTTAGTTTAAGCGGGTGCGCGGTTATCTTTCAAAAGGGAAGACGGTCGGATATCGAAAAAATATCTTCTCTGGAGCAGGAATTAGATGACTTAAGAGGCGCTCGGAGCATTTTGGAGCAGCGCCTGGCCAGTGAGATAAAGGACAAGCAGGTGCGTTTGAGTATGGCCGAGAAGGGCCTGGTCATTACCTTTGTGGCCGAAGTCCTGTTTGATTCCGGAAAAGCAAAATTGAAGAAAGACAGTTTTCCGATTTTAAACAAAGTTGTGGATATACTTAAAGAAAACGTTCCCGGAAATGATATCGGGATCGAAGGGCACACCGATAATGAGCCGATAAAGTTTTCGCGCTGGAAATCAAACTGGGAACTTTCGGCCCAGAGAGCCTTAAGCGTTCTGCGCTACCTGGAAAAAGAAGGAATAGAGCCGGGCCGCATGTCGGTGATCGGTTACGGAGAACACCAGCCGGTAGCTTCTAATGCCACCAAAGCCGGAAAACAGCTCAACCGGCGGGTAGAGGTGGTTATTTTACCTAAGTCCGTAAAGAAGGTCGAGCAGGACGAAACAGAAGAAGAATTAAAATAAAATTGCCTAAAGGAGGTTTAAGGGGATGAAGGACAGTCCTTTTATAATAAGTCTTTTGATCGGGTTGATTGTCGTTTTAGTGATTGGAGGGGTATCTCTGCTGGTGAAAATGAATTCTCTGACTACCCTTTATCGGAAAGAACTGGCCAAAAACCACAGCCTCAGCAAAAATATAGAAGACTTAAAAAGCGATAAGAGCGATTTAGACGAGACCGTCGCGGGCCTCCACCTTCAAATAGAAGAGTTGAATAATAAGCATCAGAAAGAAACCGGGGAGCTCAAAGAAGAATATGAGAAATTAAGAATGCTCAAGGAAAAACTCGAGGAGGATTTGAAAGAAGAGTTAATGCGGACCGAACTCGAAAAGCAATAACCTCAGCTTAAGTTTTTGTATTCTTACCAAGGGGGGGCAGAAGCCCCCTTTACTTTTATATGTCAGGAATAACGAACGTACCAAATCATGTCGCCATAATTATGGACGGAAACGGCCGCTGGGCCAAGAGCCGGAATTTACCCCGGACCGCCGGCCACCGCAAGGGAGTGGAGCGGATAAAAGAGGTTGTGCGGGAAGCAAAAAAAATCGGAGTCAAGATCCTCACCATTTTTGCCTTTTCGACGGAGAATTGGGACCGTCCCCGGCCGGAAATCAGATTTCTTTTTTCCTATTTAGATAATTTCCTGGAAAGGTACAAAAAGGAATTAATGGACGACGATATAAAGCTGAGGATTATCGGCCGGCGGGACAGAATCAATGAAAAACTTATCCGGAAAATAGAAGAGATGGAAGTTTTGACCGGGAACAATAAAAGTTTTATTTTTAACGTAGCTTTAGACTACGGCGGAAGATGGGATATCGTTGCCGCCGCCAAAAAAATGGCTGTTGACTTTAGCCGAAAGGAAAGGGATGAGGAAGCGATAACTGAAAATTCATTCTCCGGCTACCTGGCCTTAGGCGGCATTCCTGACCCCGACCTGCTGATCCGGACATCCGGAGAGCAAAGGGTGAGTAATTTTCTAATCTGGAATTTAGCCTATAGCGAATTTTACTTTACGCCTACCTTCTGGCCCGACTTTGATAAAGAGCAATTGTTCAAGGCGATAGAAGCTTATTCTGATCGCGAAAGAAGATACGGACAAATTCATGGCTGAACGCTTGATTTCCGGTGTTATTCTCGGGTTAATTACTATATTCTGCATAATCTATTATCCTTTATGCGGGCTCTTTTCCTGCCTGCTTATCGCCATCGGCCTGTATGAATTTTTCTATATGGTGGAAAAGAAGGGTGTGCGGCTGTTTAAGCCTCTCGGGCTTCTGGTAGGAGTGTTGATCCCGGTAACGATCTATTTTCGTTTTCCCTTTAAGGAAGGCTGGCAATTTTTATTCGTGATCATCGGCCTTTTCGTCCTTTTTCTTTTGGAGCTTACCAAGAGAGATACGCACCAGTCTGTACTTTCGATGGCGGCTACCGTTTTTGGCATTATCTATATTTCCTGGTGTTTCAGTTTTGTGATTCGAATCCGGCAGTTGCCCGAAGGGGCACTGCTTACCGGCTTTTTGATTCTGGTGACTAAATCTTCGGACATGGGGGCTTATTTTTGGGGAAAAAGCTTCGGCAAAACCCTGCTGATTAAAAGGATAAGCCCTAAGAAATCACTGGAAGGCTCCATCGGAGGATTTTTTACCAGTTTGGGGGTAGGGGTTATTTTTTCCTTATTTATCGCCAGCATAACTTTTTGGGAAAAGTTCTTTTTGATTATAATTTTGGCCGTAATCGCTCAACTGGGAGACCTTTTTGAATCTTTGCTGAAAAGGGATTGTCAGGTAAAAGATTCCGGTAAACTCTTGCCGGGAATGGGGGGGATTCTCGATGTCATTGACAGCCTGATTTTTACCGCCCCGACCTTTTACCTTTATTTGACCATGATGCGTTAAACGAAACCATGAAGAAAGTACTTATATTCGGTTCGACCGGTTCGGTAGGTAGAAACGCCCTCAACCTGCTCAAAGGGGACAAGGGTAAATTCAAGGTTATCGGCCTTTGCGCCAACAGGGATATCAGCACTCTTTCCCGCCAGATTAAGGAGTTTGATCCGGCTTATGTCTGCGTAAGGGACGAGGTTCAGGCAAAAAAAATGCAGCCGACGCTGGGCCGGGCAAAACTTTTTAAGGGCGAAAAAGGCCTGGAGGAATTCTCGACCCTGCGGTCAGATATATCGCTTATGGCTATTTCGGGAATTTCCTGTTTAAAGCCGCTCTTAATCAACACCGAATATACCCGGCGGGTCGCTCTGGCCAATAAAGAGTCTTTGGTTACGGCCGGACCTTTAGTTTTTAACCGCGCGCGAAAGTTTAATACCGAGATCCTCTCCGTGGACAGCGAGATAAATGCGCTTTTCCAGCTTCTGGAGGTAGACCCTTTAAGCCGTAAGTCCGCTAATAACCTGCGCAAGGTTTATTTAACTGCTTCCGGAGGGTCTCTTGCCGGCTACAGGAGAAAAGACTTGGCCAATGTGGGCGTAAAAGAGGTGCTCGCTCACCCTAACTGGAAAATGGGCCGGCGGATAACGGTCGACAGTTCTACTTTAGTCAATAAAGGGTTTGAAGTAATCGAGGCCCATTATTTTTTCGGTTTACCTTATGAGAAAATAGATATCGTAATCCACAAGGAATCTTTTATCCACGCTTTGGTTGAGTATGAGGATAACACTCTGCTGGCCTGTCTTTATGCTCCGGACATGAAGAAACCGATTTCTTTTGCTTTTTCCTATCCCCGGAGATTTAATTTTAACCGAAAAGTTAATTTCAAACATAGATTTTCCTATACCTTCTCTCCGGTTGTCTATAAGGATTACCCTCTGCTTAAGATTGTCCTGGAGGCGGCTAAAAGAAAAGATAATTCTTTAGTTATCCTTAACGCCTGCGACGAGATAGCCGTAGACCGTTTTTTAAGGGGAAAGATAAAATTTACTACTATCCATAAGGCCCTGGAGTATATTTTTAAGCATTACCCCCGGCATAAGGTGAAGAGCGTAAATGACGTTTTTTTCTGGGATGACTGGAGCCGGGTTAAGACCAGAGAATATTTGGGAGAATCATGAATTTTCTGTTAGTGCTGATTATTTTCAGCGTTTTAATCATTGCCCACGAGTTCGGGCATTTTATTGCGGCCCGCAGAGCCGGGATTAAAGTGGAAAAATTTTCTATCGGTTTCGGCCCCGTCTTGTTTAAAAAGCAGGGGAAGGAAACCCAGTTTTTGATCTGCGTTTTTCCTTTAGGCGGATATGTAAAATTAGCCGGGGACTCCCGGCCGGAACACAAGGGGCTTAAACATGAATTTTTGTCCAAGCCTATCGGAACGAGAATGCAGGTTGTTTTTGCCGGCCCGTTATTTAATTATCTCCTGGCCCTGGTTTTATTCTGGATTATCGCCGCCGCCGGCTTTCCCTATATCGATACCATAGTGGGGGGAGTTTTAGAGGATTACCCCGCCGAGGCCGCGGGCGTCAAGACGGGCGACAAAGTTTTGGCGGTAAACGGTGTCGCGGTTGAAAATTGGAACGAAATGACCACAATTATCCAGAAAGCCGAGGAGAAAGTTGAATTAAAAATCATCCGGGAAGGGGAGCAACTCGTGCTTGATATTCCTTTGGAGGAGAAGGAAATTACCGATGCCTTCGGCCGGAAAGAAAATGTGCCGATGATCGGCATAGCCGCTTCGGCCAACATCAAGACCGTTAAGTACGGTTTCCCGCAGGCTATCGGCAAAGGGTTCGAGGCTCTATTCAGCTCCACGGTCCTTTTGCTCAAAGGACTTGTTTTAATCGTGCGGGGAGTTATCCCTTTTAAGGATGCTGTATCCGGCCCGGTCGGAATCTACTATTATGCTTCGGAGGCGATAAAAGTGGGGATCGTGGCCACGCTGTACCTGATGGCTGTTTTAAACGTAACCCTGGCGATTATCAATCTTTTCCCCATACCTATCCTCGACGGAGGCCACCTGCTTTTTTGCAGTTTGGAGAAAGTAAGGAAGAAACCCTTAAGTGAAAAAACCGAAGATACCCTGACACGAATCGGATTGGTTTGCATTTGTCTTTTAGTGGTCTTTGTACTTTATAACGATGTTAGAAGGTTCGGCTCGCGACTATTTAATAAAGACGGACAAATAGCAGAACAGAGCGTAGAAGACAGTGGACAAAAGACTGAAAACTAGAGTTGTAAAAATCGGAAATTTAAAAATCGGGGGGAAGCATCCGGTAAGGATTAAGGGGATGCTTAAAAGCCCTGCCCGCGACACCCGCAGCCTTATCCGGGAAGCTAAACGGCTGGAAAAAGAGGGGGCCGAAGCGATTCGGGTTGCCGTGCGGCAAAAGCAGGACGCTAAGCTGTCCGCTTTGCTAAAAAAGCATGTTTCCATCCCTTTAGTGGGGGATATCCATTTTCATCCCCAACTGGCCCGCTTGGCTATCGCCGCGGGATTTGACGGTATCCGTTTAAACCCGCTCAACATCAGCCGGAAAGAGGAGGTTAGAAAAATAGCCCGGGCGGCTCAACAGCGCGGTGTTTCGATAAGAGTCGGGGTTAACTCCGGAGGTTTCCGGAAAAAATTTTCCGCTCCTCTCGATCTGGCCCGGGAAATGGTCAAGGTTGCTTTAGGCTACCTGCGCACCTTGGAGCAGGAAGGCTTATTTGATATAATGGTTTCTTTAAAGGGGTCGGACGTTCTCTCGACGCTTATTGCCAACCGGCTGCTTGCTAAAAAGTGTAATTACCCGCTTCATCTGGGGGTTACGGCTACAGGGCCGTTTTTAGAGGGTCTGGTTAAGTCTTCGGTCGGGTTAGGAAGTTTGCTTTCCGAAGGGATCGGCAATGTTATCCGGGTTTCTTTGACCGCACCTTCCTTTTGGGAAATAAGGGCCGCCCGGCATATTCTGCAGGCCCTGGACATAAGGCGCTTCGGACCGGAAATCATCTCCTGTCCTACTTGTTCCCGTTGCGAAGTCGACTTGGCCAGCATAGTCGATAAATTCAAAAAAGGCCTGCAGGAAAAAAAATTCACCGCGCCCCGGCGCATTGCCATTATGGGCTGTGTGGTTAACGGCCCCGGGGAGGCCTGCCAGGCGGATATCGGAGCGGCCTTCGGGAAGCGCAAGGCGGTAATCTTTAAGCAAGATAAAGTCTTGCGGCAAAGTTGCGAGAAGGAGATAGTGGGGGATTTAATCAGCGAGCTGGATAATTGTTTTAAATAGGGGGGAGAAGATGGATTTTAATGCCTTAAAACACGAGATCCGCAAGGAGATCAGTTTGTGGGTGGGGGATAAGCAGAAACTGAGCGAGGAGTTTATCAAGGAGAGAATTGACTTGTTTTTTAAGAGCAAAGCGGAGCAGGGAAAATATACCGATGTGGATAAGGCCACCAGGGACAGATTAGCGGCCTCGCTTTGTGCGGATTATTTAGGCCTGGGGCCTTTGCAGGAGTTGATGCAGGATGAGGAGATAACCGAAATCATGGTTAACGGGCCCTTTAAATTATATATCGAGAAAAGCGGTAAAAAAGTCCCTTCGAACATAGTCTTTGAAAATAACGACCACCTGAAATATATAATTGAAAAAATGATTTCTCCCACCGGCCGCCGGGTAGATGAGAGTTACCCCTACGTTGATTTTGCCATCGAAAACGGCTCCCGGGTTAACGTTATTCTGCCTCCGCTTTCGGTAGGGGGAGCCACGGTAACTATCCGGAAGTTTTTACAATCTATCCAGGACGTCAATGATTTAGTAAAGCTGGGCACTATCGACGAAAGGATAGCTGAATTTTTTGTCGCCTGCATAAAGGCCAGAGTAAATATACTTTTTTCCGGTGCCACCGGGTCCGGTAAGACCACGACCCTGGAAGTTCTTTCTACTTACCTGGAGCCTCAAGAGCGCATCATTACCATCGAGGACGCTCTGGAGTTAAATTTACGCCAGGAGCATGTGGTCCGGCTGCTTACCCGGCCTCCTAACATTGAAGGCCGGGGAGAGGTTTCAATTCGGGAGTTGTTTCGCAATACCCTGCGGATGCGGCCGACCCGGATAATCTTAGGCGAAATAAGAGGAGAGGAAGCTATGGATTATCTGCAGGCTTTAAACAGCGGCCACCGGGGTTCGCTGGCGGTTATCCATGCTTCCAGCCCCACGGATACGATTACCCGTCTGGAAACTACAGCTTTGTACGCCAGCCTTAATCTTCCCACCTGGGCCATCAGAGAGCAGATTGCTTCGGGGTTAGATTTAATAATTCAGCACGAGCAGCTTATCGACGGAACGCGAAAAATAACCTACGTTACCGAAGTTTCCGATTTAAAGGAGAACCAGATTGTCATGCGGGATATCTTTCGTTACCACATTGATGAGGTCAGTGATGATTTCGTGGTTAAGGGGAGGTTTAAGGCTTACGGCGAGCCCCTATTTTTTCACCTTTTTGAAAAGAAAGGGGTAAAGATAGATAAGAAGATATTTACGCCCGATAAATAGACAAGGAGAAGGAGATGCTATTCTCGAAAAGCTTTATTTTCACCTCCCGGGAGGATCCCAAGATTGCCGAGTGCCGGAGCCATAAGCTCCTGCTTAAGGGAAACTTTTTGTATATGGTGTCTTCGGGGATATACGCTTATCTTCCCCTGGGTTTTAAAGTTTTAAACAATATAAACCGGATTATTCGTAAGCACATGGATTCCCGGGGAGCTTTAGAGCTATTCATGAGCGTCCTTCAGCCGATCGAGCTCTGGCAGAAGACGGGTAGAGATAAAGACTTAGAAGAAGTAATGTTTAAGTTCAAGGACCGCAAGAACCGCGAGGTCGTTTTAGGCCCGACCCACGAGGAGGAGATAACCGAAATCGTAAAACGTTACGTCTCTTCGCATAAGCAGCTTCCCCGGATACTCTATCAAATTCAGACTAAATTCAGGGATGAACCCCGGCCGCGATTCGGGCTGATGCGCAGCTGCGAATTCATAATGAAGGATGCTTACAGCTTCGACCGGGATATTCCGGGCTTGAATGAGAATTATCAAAAAATGCTTTCGGCCTACCAGGATATATTCAAGGAATGCGGGCTTGAATTTATAATGGTCGAGGCTGACCCCGGAGCCATGGGGGGAAATCTTTCCCATGAATTCATGGTGCCCGGCGAGATAGGCGAGGATGTCGTAGAGGGAAAGAAGATGATTGAAATCGGCCACATTTTTCAATTAGGAACAAAATATTCGATAGCCCAGCAGGCTTTTTTCCTCGACGCGAAAGGTCAAAGACAACCTTTGATTATGGGTTGTTACGGTATCGGGGTCAGCCGAATTCTCGCGGCGCTGGCCGAAGTGGCTTCGGATGAAAAAGGCTTAATCTGGCCTAAAGGGGTAAGCCCTTTCGACATAAGCCTGGTTGTTTTAGACGAGAAGTTATTGCCCGAAGTTTTAGCCTTAGAGGAAGACCTTAAAGCCGAAGGCTTATCGGTTTTGATTGACGAAAGGAACGAGGCCGCGGGGGTAAAATTCAACGATGCCTATCTGATTGGTAACCCTTATATTTTAATTATGGGAAAGAAGTACCAAAGCGAAAAAACCATAGATTTGGAAATACGCCGCACAAAGAAGAAACGAGAGTTTAAAAAAGAAGGGTTGGTCAATTTTTTAAAAGATGAATACGGTAGATAAGGACAGATTGGAACTCGCGGTTAAGGATGTCGTGGAGAAAGAAGGGGCGGAATTGATCGATTTTAAGTTTTTCCTGGCCAGCGGGAAGTATGTTTTACGCTGCCTGGTTGATTACGCCCGGGGCGGCATAACCCTGGATGCCTGTGCCGCGATCAATAAAAAGATTTTTGCTTATTTGGACCAGAATAATGACTCGGGGGATGACTTTGTGGTCGAAGTTAACTCCCCGGGTTTAGACCGGCGGCTTAAAAGTAAAGCGGATTTTTTAAGGGTTAAGGGAAGAATCGTTTCTTTGTGGCTTAAAGCGCCTTTCGACGGTAAGGATCAACTGGAAGCAGAATTGACCGCGGTCGACAATGATAAGCTGTATTTATTGCATAAAGGTAGGCCTTTAGAGATAGATCTTAATAAGGTTAAATCAGGCAAGCCTGCCTGCCGGCAGGCAGGGAGAAAAATCCAATGAAAAAGGAATTTTTAAGTATTTTAGCTCAACTGGAGCGAGAAAGAGGTTTGGACAAGAGTATTCTTATCGAGGCGGTAAAACATGCCTTGATTGTGGCCGCAAAGAAGATCGTCAAAATAACCTCTTCGGAGGAGGAGGTAAATGTGGAGATCGACCCCGACAAGGGTGATATTCATGTGTATATCGGCGATAAGGAGATAAAATCAAATGAGTTTGGCCGAATCGCGGCCCAGACCGCCAGACAGGTAATTATTCAAAAGATCCGGGAAGCCGAGAAGGATAATATTTACAATGATTTTAAAGCTAAAGAGGGAAGCATGGTCGGGGGGGTTGTTTACCGGATCGAAAAAAAAGCCGTAATTCTTGACCTTATGGGTAAAGCCGAAGGAATAATCCCCAACTCTTTTCTTTCCTCTTTGGACCGGTTTCGATTAGGCGAGAGGGCTAAAGCTTATGTTTATGAAGTGAAGAAGGAAAGGGGAGTGCAGATAATCTTAAGCCGCCGGCATGACGGTTTAGTGCGTAAACTGTTTGGCATCGAAGTCCCGGAGATCGGCGAAGGGATAGTGGAGATAAAAGCTATTGCCCGGGATGCCGGAGAACGGACTAAGGTAGCCGTATGTTCTAAAGACGATAAGGTAGATTGTGTCGGAGCCTGCGTAGGCATAAGGGGATCCCGGGTTAAAAACATAACCGAAGAGTTGCGCGGGGAAAAGATTGACATTGTCCGGTGGAGCGAGGATATAAAAGAGTTCATCAAGGCTTCGCTTTCGCCGGCGGTTATCTCCATGATTGAATTAGACCGCGAGGCCCGGCGGGCCAAGGTTCTGGTTGCTTCGGATCAGCTTTCTCTGGCCATCGGCAAACGCGGCCAGAACGTTCGCCTGGCTTCCAAATTAGTGGGTTGGGAGATAGATGTCCGGTCGCGGGAGAGCATCGAGGAGAGCATTAAGAAGTTCACTGAGCTTAAGGCGGTAGGCCGAAAGGCAGCCAGTATTTTAGTTGATGCCGGTTATACTGACGCTGTGGCTTTAGCCAAGGCCGATCCGGCTAACCTTTCTAAACTTAAAGGAATCGGAGCCAAGAAAGCAGTGAGTATCATTAAGGAAGCCAAGAAGGCCTTAAGTAAAATCGAGGAGGCCAAGAAAGCATTACTGGACCAGGGAGACCGCGAAAAAAAGAGCGAACCCTTAAAATCAGACGAGGCGCAGAATGAGAATTCATGAATTAGCTAAGGAATTAGGCGTAGACAGTAAAGAACTGATCGAGAAGCTGAAAAAACTTAATTTCCCCGTCAAGAGCCACATGTCCAGCGTGGATGAGGAGACGGCGGAGGTAATTAAGCATGAAATAACCGACCTTGCCGAGAAGGAAATCGCGGATAATGTCATTGAGGTTAACTTTCCCGTAACCGTTAAGGACTTAGCGGTTAAACTGAATAAAAAGCCCTCGGGACTTCTGGCGGATTTAATAAAACAGGGTAAATTTCTCACTATAAATCAGAACCTGGATGCCGAAACCGCCCAGGGTATCGCTTATGGCTATAAGGTAAATTTGCGCGCGAAGCCCTCAAGGGAAGAAGCGATTCTAAAAATAGAATCAAAAGATTTAAAAAAACGCGCTCCCATAGTTACGCTTATGGGCCATATCGATCACGGTAAAACCAGCATCCTTGACTATATCCGGAAAAGTAAGATTATCGAGAAAGAGACCGGCGGGATTACTCAGCATATGGGAGCATACCAGGTATTTTTGGATAAGGGGGAAATTACTTTTTTAGACACCCCCGGCCATGAAACCTTTACGGCGATGCGGGCCCGAGGCGCAAATATCACGGATATTGTTATTATTGTGGTAGCGGCTGACGAAGGGATTAAGCCCCAGACTACAGAAGCGATCGATCATGCCAAAGCGGCCGCAGTGCCGCTGATAGTCGCGATCAATAAGATCGATAAGCCCAACTCCAATCCGGATATGGTTAAACAGCAGCTTTCTAAAATCAATCTCGCCCCCGAAGACTGGGGCGGAAAGACTACTGTGGTCGGGGTGTCGGCAAAGACCGGCGCCGGGATAAAAGAGTTTTTAGAGCTTCTGGTATTACAGGCGGATTTAATGGAGTTAAAAGCCGATTTTGCCCGGCCGGCTATCGGGGTTGTGGTTGAGGCCAAGCTTTCTAAAGGAAAGGGCTCTCTGGCTACCATCCTGGTCAGAGAGGGCATGCTTAAAGTAGGGGATTTTTGTATCTGCGGTCTTCACTATGGAAGAATAAAGGCGATGCATGATGATCGGGGGCATTCGGTAAGCGAAGCACCCCCTTCTCTTCCCGTAGAGATTTTAGGCTTAAGCGGCGTGCCCAATCCCGGAGAGCAGCTGCTGGTAGTTCCCGATGAAAAAAGCGCTAAGGAGATCGTGGGAAAAAGGCGCGAGGAGGAAAAAAGAAATAAACTTACCCCCCGGGTTCATTTCAAGCTGGAAGATTTACACCAGAAAGCTAAATCCGGGGACGTGAAACAATTAAAAATTATCTTGAAGGCCGATGTCGGGGGGACGCTGGAGGCGGTAGAAGGGGCTTTAAGAAAGATTCCTTCCGAAGAGGTAGAGTTACAGATAGTACACAAGGGCGTGGGGGCAATTAATTCTTCAGATGTCCTTTTGGCCGAGGTGACCGATTCGATAATTGTCGGATTTAAGGTTCCGGCAGAGGGGCAGGTAAGAGATTTAGCCCGAAAAAAAGGAATCGAAGTGCGCTCCTATCAAATTGTGTATGAGCTTATCGATGACGTTAAAGCCGCTTTGGAAGGTTTGCTTACTCCGCAGGTAAAGCGCACCTTTTTGGGCCGGGCGCGGGTGAAAGCAGTTTTTAAGCTTTCTAAAGGCGGAACCGTCGCCGGGTGTATGGTCGAAAAAGGAAAGATTACCCGGGCTGCGCCGGTCAAACTCGTAAGGGAAAACGAAGTGGTATTTGAAGGTAAGGTAGTGACCCTTAAGCGGTTTAAAGACGATGTGAAAGAGGCGGCTGAAGGTTTTGAATGCGGCATCGGCTTAGGCTTCGAGGGCGTAAAAGAAGGCGACATCATCGACGCCTTCCAGGAAGAAGTCATCACCCGCCGTCTGAAATAAACGAAAAACTAAAAACGAAAAGCGAAAAATTAAAACGCAAAATTCAAAATTCAAAATTCAAAATTCTTAAATCGTTTTACATTTTAAATTTTAGTTTTGCCTTTTTCGCTTTACGCTTTTCGTTTCCCAGGGGGATAAATTATGAGCAAGAAAGTAATATTAAGCGGGATGCGGCCTACCGGCAAGTTGCATTTAGGGCACTGGGTAGGCGCCCTCTCTAATTGGGTTAAGTTGCAGAAAGAATACCAGTGTTTTTTTATGGTTGCTGACTGGCATGCGTTGATGAGCGATTACCAGAGCCCCGATAACATTAAAGAGAATACTTTAGAAATAACCAAAGATTGGCTGGCTTGCGGAATAGACCCCTTAAAAAGCGTATTGTTTGTGCAAAGTGAAGTTTCCCAGCACCTGGAGCTGGCTATGGTTTTTTCTCTGTTGACGCCCCTGGGTTGGCTGGAAAGATGCACTACTTATAAAGAACAATTGCGCGAATTAAAAGGGAGAATGCTGGCCACCTATGGATTTTTAGGATATCCGGTTCTACAGGCCGCGGATATAGCCCTTTACAATGCTGATTGTGTTCCGGTGGGGATGGATCAGCTTCCTCATCTTGAACTGGCCCGGGAAATTATCCGTAAATTTCACAAGCTCTACAAAAAGAATATTTTTAAAGAACCCGGGCCGATACTTACTCCCGTACCTAAACTGGTGGGGATTGATAACCGCAAAATGTCCAAAAGTTATAATAATTCGATTGCCTTATCTGATTCTGAAGGCGTACTTAAGCAGAAGGTTTTCAGCATGTACACTGATCCCAAACGGACACGGGCCGATATCCCGGGGACGGTAGAGGGCAACCCCGTCTTTATTTATCACGATCTTTTTAATCCGGACCCAGCAGAGGTTAAAGATCTGAAAGAGCGCTATCAGGCCGGGAAAGTGGGGGATGTAGAGGTTAAAGAGAAGCTATACCAGGCTTTAAATAAGTTCCTGGCGCCGATACGTAAAAGGCGGACTTCTTTTTCCGATACTAAGGTGCGTAAGATTCTGGCCGCGGGCGCGGAAAAAGCAAGGGTAGTGGCCCAAAAAACCATGGCCGCGGTTAAAGGCTGCCTGCACATTAAGTAGTAAAGGATAGATGAAGGTAAAGTTAGACATATTTGAAGGCCCGCTGGATTTACTGATCTATTTAATAAAGAAGGACCATCTTAATATTTACGATATTCCCATAGTTAAGGTGGTCGATCAATATATCCAGTTTTTAGAACTAATGAAGCTTCTGGATATTAACCTGGCTTCGGAATACATGGTTATGGCCGCGAACTTAATCAACATTAAATCTAAAATGCTTCTGCCCCGCGAAGAGGAAGCCCAAGCCCCCGAAGAAGATCCGCGTGAAGAATTGATCCGCAGGCTGCTTGAGTACGAAAAATTTAAAGAAGCCGCTGAGTTTTTGCGCGATAAGGAGAAACAGCGCCAGAAATACTTCAAAAGGCCTTCTGGGGATTCTCACCGGACCGAAAGCTATATTGAAGCATCAATATTCGACCTCATCAGCGCCTTTAAGACCGCCCTTAAAGAAGTTCCCAAGGATATATTTTTCGAAGTGGTTAAAGATGAGTTTACGGTGGAGGATAAGATCCACGATTTACTGCATCTTCTGGTGGTTAAGGAAAAAATTACGCTGAATGAGCTTTTTTCTTCGGCTAAGAATAAACTGGAAATAGTGGTTATTTTTCTGGCTATACTGGAGTTGATAAAACTGAAGGAGATTGTCGCTATTCAGGAAGAGCTTTTCGGTTTAGTCTCACTTGCCCGGAGCGAAGACCTTTATACCGCATCATGACGGAAGAAAGATTCATTGATCACTTGAAGGAAAATGACGAAGAGCAGATAATTAACCTTTCTCTACGCCCTCAGAATTTAAAGGAATTCATCGGGCAGGAAAGTATCATTTCGGCTTTAAATATTTCCATTGCCGCCGCAAAAAAAAGAGGAGAACCCTTAGAGCACTTGCTTCTTTCGGGGCCGCCGGGTTTAGGTAAAACTTCACTGGCTTACTGCATGGCCCACGAAATGAATACTAAATTTACGGCGACCAGCGGCCCGGCGATAGAAAGGGCCGGGGATTTAGTGGGGATATTAACCAACCTAGAAGCCGGAGACGTGTTCTTTATTGATGAAATCCACCGTCTTTCCCGGGTGATCGAAGAATTTCTTTATCCGGCCATGGAGAGTTTCCAGATAGATTTTATCATTGACAAAGGGCCTTACGCAAAAAGCGTTAAGTTTAACCTTAAACCGTTCACTCTCATCGGGGCTACTACCCGTAAAGGTCTCTTGAGTGCGCCTTTACGCGGCCGGTTCGGTTTATTTTTCGATTTTGACTTTTACGCCGGGAGCGATCTTTCCGAAATAGTTAAAAGGAGCGCGGAACTTTTAGATGTTGATATTGATGCCGAAAGCAGCTTAGAAATTGCCCGGCGTTCGCGGGGATCGCCGCGGCTTTGCAACCGCCTTTTAAAGCGGGTGCGCGATTATGCCCAGGTAGTGGGAAAGGGTATTGTGGATATCGCCATAACGCAGGAATCTCTGGAGAAAATCGGCGTTGACGGCCGGGGTCTCGACGATATGGATCGTAAATATTTATCGGCGATAATAAATTTTCATAAAGGGGGCCCGGCGGGAATAGAGGCAATAGCGGCTTCCCTGAGTGAGGATAGAGTAACCTTAGAGGATGTGGTTGAGCCGTATCTGCTTAAAGAGGGGTTTGTTATCCGTACCCCGCGAGGCCGAGTCGCCACGGAAAATTCCTACCAGCATTTAAATATTCCTTATAATCCGGAAACCCAGGACAGGCTTTTTTAAATCCGAAATCTTAATAGGTACCCATCGCAATTCAGCGCAGTAATTTTTTAATCAGCGATGTTTCAAGTAATCAAAGAAAGTAAAGATACAAAGGCTAGGACCGGTATTTTTAAAACTCCGCGGGCCGAATTTAAAACCCCTTCTTTTTTCCCGGTAGCTACTCAGGCCGCAGTTAAAGGGGTTTCGCCCCGGGAGCTTGAGGAAATTGGCGTAGAAGGGCTGCTGGTCAATGCTTACCACCTTAGTTTAAGGCCCGGGACGCAGGTGATAAAGAAAAGCGGGGGGCTGCATAAGTTCATGAATTTTAGTAAGGTAATTATTACCGACAGCGGGGGCTATCAGATTTTCAGCCTGGAAAGATTGCGTAAGGTAAATTCGCAAGGGGTGGAATTTCAATCTCACTTTGACGGTACCGCTTTTTTCCTCACCCCTCAGGATGTCATCCGGATTCAGTTGGATTTGAATTCCGATATCCTCGTTCCTTTAGACGAGTGCGTTAAATTTCCCGTAGCTTACCCGCAAGCGGACCAGGCTGTTACGCGGACGATTGATTGGGCCAGGAAATCTAAAGATTATTTCGATCAGAACCGCGGCAGGAATAATCTTTTTTTTGGTATTGTCCAGGGCTCTACCTATGAAGACTTAAGGAAAAAGTGCCTGGAAAACATCCTGTCTTTAGGCGTAGACGGGCTCTGTATCGGCGGCTTAAGTGTTGGCGAACCTGCGGATTTAAGGTATAATATTCTTTCCTTTATCGCGGATAATACTGACCGAAGCTGCCTGCGTTATTTTATGGGATACGGCAAGCCGCTGGATATTCTGGAGGCGGTAAATTTAGGGGTAGATCTCTTTGACTGCGTAATTCCCACCCGGTTCGGCCGCACCGGCACGGCTTTTACGGGAAGAGGGGAAATTGTGGTTCGGAATTCACCTTACATTGAAGATTTAAATCCCCTGGATGAACAGTGTTCCTGTTATGTCTGCCGCAGTTTCTCCAGGGCATATCTGCGCCATCTGATAAATGTCCAGGAGATGCTGGGAGTGCAATTAATTAGTTACCATAATCTCTTTTGGTATAATAGCTTCATAAAACAAATAGGTCAGGCTATCGTGGAAGATAGATTCGCGAAATTTAAAAAAGAATTCCAGGTTGAATATGCTAATTGATGTAATTACCATTTTTCCCCAGATGTTTTCTCCGGTTATGGGAGAATCGATAATAAAGCGGGCCCGGAATAAAGGATTGGTTAAGATTAATATTCATGACTTAAGAGATTATTCTTCTGGCCGGCACCGCAAAGTAGATGCTCCTTCTTACGGGGGAGGAGGGATGGTTTTTAAGGCCGATGCGTTATTTGCTGGCGTAGAAGCCATTTTAGGACATAAAGTTTACCCCAAAGGAAGAATCGATAATGCGAAGCGGATAATCCTTTTCAGCCCCAAGGGTAAAAAAATGGACCAGAAGCTGATTCGAAAACTCTTGAGATATGAGCGCCTCATCCTGCTCGCTCCGCGTTATGAAGGCGTTGATGAAAGGGCAAGAAAGCATTTAGCCGAAGAAGAAATATCCTTAGGTGATTATATATTGAGCGGGGCTGAGCTTGCGGCTATGGTTTTTATTGATTGTTTGATTCGGCTGATTCCGGGAGTTGTTTCTGACGGGGAGTCTATAAAGAATGAAAGCTTCGAAAATCCCGGTTTGGATTTCCCGCATTATACCAAACCCGCAGAATTCCGGAACCTTAAAGTTCCTGAAGTGTTACTTTCAGGAAACCATAAAAGGATTAAAGAGTGGAGAAAGAAGAAATCATGGGAAATAACCAAGAAAAGGCGACCAGACCTGTTGAAATAACGGAGGTGTATAATGGATAAGTTATTGATGGTGGAAAAGGAACTTAAGGAGGCTTTAAAGAAAGACTACCCCGATTTTAACACCGGGGATACGGTTAAAGTCTATTATAAGATCAGAGAGAAAGACAAGATAAGGCTGCATCCCGTTGAGGGAGTAGTGATAAAGATTAAAGGGGCGATGCACCGTAAGTCTTTCACCGTAAGAAGGATAGCTTATGGCGAGGCCTACGAAGTGACCTTCCCTTATTATTCACCTAATATTGAGAAAATTGAGTTGATCAAGAAAAGTAAACGGCGTCCCCGAAGAAGCCGATTATATTACTTAAGAGGCCGGATCGGCAAGAAAGCAACAATTGCTTAGTGAATGGTGGATAAACGACGGAAATGGTAGTGGGGATTGACGAAGCAGGCAGGGGCCCTTTAGCCGGAGCGGTGGTGGCCTGTGCCTTGCATCTTACCAAGAAACCTGCTTTCCGGGCCAGAGATTCTAAGGAGCTTTCGCCAGCCGCCAGGGAAGGCATTTTTTCCTGGTTGGTCGATAACGCGATTTTTGCTGTCGATATCGCCGATGCAGAAGAAATTGACAAGTTTAATATTCTGGGGGCAACTTTCCTGGCTTTCAACCGGGCGATAAAAAGTATCATCAAAAAAGCACCTTTCCTTAAGAAAGCGCTGTTTATCGTCGATGGATCTTTATTTCGTACATCTTTATCTTTAAAATATGCTTGTATTGAGAAGGCCGACAAGAAGATTCAAGAAGTTTCTTGTGCTTCGGTGGTGGCCAAAGTGACCCGGGATCATCTTATGAATTCCTTGAATTTTTTATACCCTCAATGGAATTTTGACAAGCATAAAGGTTATCCGACCAAAGAACATTTTTCTTTGCTTAAGAAGCACGCGTTGACACCTTTTCATCGCAAGAGCTTTGAACCCTGCAGAAAAGTAGGTATGATATGAAAAGTTACCGGACTAAATTTAAGGTTTACTTAAACGACCTAGGCCGGCGTAAGCCTTCCCCCGGCGGAGGCAGCGCGGTTTGTCTTGTTTTCGGCATCGGCACCAGTCTGATGGAGAAGGCAATCCGCTATTCGCTGGATTTAAAGAAAGCAACCGCAAAGAGTGAGGGCAAGAACAAAAGATTAGCCAAAGCGCTTAAGAATTTAGTTAAGTTAAGAAATAAAGTTTATCCCGGTATAGATAAGGATAGTTATCTTTTTGAGAAAATTATGGCTGCCTCCGGCAAAAAAAGGGTGGATTTCATTAAGCAGAGCGAGAATGTGGTGGTTGCTGTTGCCTGGTCCTGCAAGGCGGTATTTTTTCTTGCCAAAGAGGTTGAATCTGATATAAAAAAGAGTATAATCAGTGATTTCTGTATCGGATTAGGGCTGGTCAAGGACACCCTCTTGGGGTGTATATTGAATTTAGAGGCGAATCAGAACATGTTTGGCAGGAGCAATAGACAAATCGGAACTTTGAGGAGATTCTTAAAAAAATGGCCGTGATTTTAGATGCCCAGAATATTTGTAAGAATTTAGAAGCCCAGATCAGGGAGGATTTAAAGTCGCTCTCTAAAGTCTGCCTGGCTTCGGTGGCCGTCGGCAAGGATTATTCGGCGTGTATTTACCGCTCCGCGCAGAGACGTATAGCCGGCGAATTAGGAATAGAATATTTGTCTATTGACTTGAAGGAAGACGTTTGTTTTAAAGAATTTGCCGCCGCCATAAAAGGCCTTAACCAGGATAAAAAAATTACCGGGATCATCCTGAATAAACCTTTTCCCGTAGGGTTTAAGGATGAAGACGTGTTTTCTCTGCTGGATGAAAAAAAGGATGTCGAGGGCATGCATCCCGCTAATTTAGGGAAGTTTTTTATGGGCGAGAACCGGATTGTTTCGCCCACGGTATTGAGCATCATGAAGCTGCTTGAGGCCAGTGAAGTTGATCTTCGCGGTAAGAGGGTGACGATTGTGGGGTTCTCTTCTATAATCGGAAAGCCTCTAAGCTTATTACTGGGCAACGAGTTTGCTACGGTGAGCATTACCCATATAGAGACTTATAATAAAGGCGATCTTCCTTTTTACGTTAAAAATGCCGACATTCTGATTTCAGCCGCCGGAGTACCTCAGCTCATAAAAGGAGAGTGGATAAAGGAAGGCGCTGTAGTTATTGATGTCGGAACGGCAGAGTCGGCTGGAAAGGTTACCGGGGATGTTGAGTTTGCGGAAGCTAAAAAGCAGGCCGCATTCATCACCCCTGTTCCCGGCGGAGTAGGCCGGCTCACCGCTATGTGTCTTTTTGATAATTTGGTTTTTCTGGCCAAGAGGCTTTAGAGACTGGGAATGAAAAAAATTACGGTTATCGGCGCAGGCAAATCCGGTTTGTCTTTTATTGAAAAAATAAAGAAAAACTCTGATTGGGAAATTACCCTGGTCGATAAAAACCGGTATTCTTTTCCGAGGCTGGACTTGATTTTACACCCCGCAGATACGCGGGGAAGGATTGACCTTAGCCAGTGGTCCCAGGAAAACAAGCTCGAATTTATTAATGATTCCCTGGAAAAGCTTAATTTGAAGCGAAAGAGATTAAGCTTTAAGCAGTCCGAGCCCAGGGAGTTTGATGTACTGGTTGTCGCCACCGGCCTTACTTCCCGGAAGATAGCCGTTAAAGGCGAGCATCGGGAAGGTTTCTTCTACCTGTCCCAGATCGACCCGTTCAAATTAAAGGATTTACTGCGGATATCCGCGGAAGCTACGGTTAATGTTTCCACCTGGCTGGGAATTAAACTTATCCTTGCTCTGGTTGCTTTAGGCAAAGAGGTAAAGCTGGTCAGCGCGGATCTTGATTTTCTGGGCGTGTATAAAGAGCGGGTACTCCGCTTGTTAGAGGAGAGAAAAGTCAACCTGTACCTTAATGCTTCTCTGGATGAGGCGGTAGGTGAAGGCGCGGTAAAGGCCGCTAAGATTTCTCCCTTAAAGATTTTTTCCTCACAGCTGGTATTCATCGACAGCGCATTTTCCCCCAACTTAAGCTTTCTGGAAGAGGAAGTCGCGGTAGAGAAAAACTTTTTTACCGAGTACGAAGGAGTATATTTTTTAGGCGATGTGACCCGAAAAGATATCGGCGCCGAGTTATTTTACCTTTACCATGAAGAGGATGCCGGAAGAGAGGCGCATATTTTTGCTGATTTTATTCTGGAAGGAAAAGCCCCCATTTTTGAGCGCAGGGTATCGGACACTTTTTCCAAAGGTGTGGCCATAGAGAAATTTCTGGATGCAGCCGCAAATTGATTCCATGAAAACCATTCTGGTATTTTTCCTTATTTTTGTAATTATTCCGGCAGGAGTTTTTAGCGAAACCATTCGCCTTAAGGACGGAAGGGTGTTACGGGCTGAAATAATCGAAGAGACCCCGCAATATATCAAAGTGAATATCCACGGCATCCCCATAACTTACTACCGGGATCAGATTAAACGCATTGAAGGCAAGAGGCCCATAAGTGCGGATACCCCCCGGGAGGCCCCCGCGCACTCTGCTTCCGGAAAAAGCCCGGCCCAAATTTTTAAAGAGGTTTCGGATGAGGTAGTGGTGGTTATTGCCCAGATGTCCAGCGGGGTAAGCCAGGGCAGCGGCTTTATTATTGATCGTAACGGGGTAGTCGTAACTAATTTTCATGTAGTGGGCGGCGCAGAGGAGATTGAAGTTAAGTTCAAGGACGGCAGGGCCTTTCCCGTAGTCGGAATCATCGATTACGATGTGAACCGCGATATCTGTGTACTTAAAATAGATGCCTATGGTTTAGATACGGTAGCTTTGGGTAATTCCAATTACCTGCAGCCGGGAAGCAAAGTTTTGGTTATCGGCGCCCCTCTGGGGTTGGAATATTCCATAACCGAAGGGTTGTACAGCGGCAAGAGAAAGTTTCTTAAGAAAGATTCTTTGCAGTTCAGCGCCCCGATTTCTCCGGGAAATAGCGGCGGCCCTCTATTGGATATGGACGGCAAGGTCGTCGGCATAACTACTTTCATCAAGCCCGGCGGCCAGAATTTAAACTTCGCCATACCGGTTAATGAAGCCAGAAGATACTTTAAGACCATACCGAAAATGAGCATGCGGGAGTTTGCGGCCAAATTAAGTAAGGCCTACTCTTATTATAAATCAGCCCGCGATGCCGTTTATGCCCAGGATTTAGACGGCGCGATACGCTACATGCGAGAAGCGGTGGAGACCGACCCCACTTTTATTGCAGGGCATATTTATCTGGCTTCCCTTTATACGCTAACTGGCAGATTGGATATGTCGATTACCCAGCTTAAGAAGGCTATCAGCGCTGATCCTGAAAACGTGGATGCCCGTAATGAGCTGGGCGCGGCTTATTTCGAGAGGAGAATGTTTAAGCCGGCAATTAAAGAGTTTGAAAGAGCAATCGCTATCGATTCCCGGAATGCCATGTCTTACAGCAATATTGCCGCCGCTTACGAGAAGCAGAATAACCTTGATGAAGCCGCCAAGATGCTCAAGGAGGCTTTGCGTTTAGATCCGGATTACGCCATGGCCCACAAGAATCTGGGCTGGGTATATTTTAGAAGGGGGATGGTGCGGGAAGCTATCGCCCAGACCAAGAAAGCCATTTTATTCGATCCCTACGATAGCCACACCTACTATAATCTTTCCTGGATTTACCACGAAGACGGACAATATGAACTGGCAGTTAAGTATTGCGAGAAGGCAATGGGCCTGGGACAAAAAATCGATCCCGGCTACATGGAAAAATTAAGGCCGTATCGTAAGACAACGGCTGCCGCCGGTGGGTCAGAGGAAGTGAGATCGTCCTTTAGCGACGCCGAGATGCGCAAGATTATAAACAAGATGGATTCCGAAACAGCCGAGCTGGCCCGGCTCGGAGCCGATGCCTATTCCGCCGGCAAGTATCATTTGGCTCTTCAGTACCAGAAGAAGGCTCTTTCCCGGGTCCAAAAGGGCACCGCCGCCTATGATTTAATTTTAGAATTGGTAGCAATCGATTATCTGGATATAGGCTTGGAATATATGAATAACGGGTTGTTTGACCCGGCAATTGAATATCTGAACGAAGGGATTTTTGTGATTAACTCTGCGCACTCTCCTTTTCTTGATTTTATGCGGGTCAAAGCCTATGAATACCTGGCCTTTTGTCATGCCGAGAAGGGGGATAAAACAAAAGCAGAGGACTATATTCGGAAAGTACATTCGGTTTCTCAGGAGAAAGCGCAGGTTCTCAAGAAGAAAATTCACGAAGAATATGGATATTAAAGGGGGTTAATTATGGCGGAATGGATTGGTATCGGCAGGCGTGCACGTCGGTGTTACGGTTTTGATGAAATTGCTCTTGCGCCGGGTAAGGTTACCGTAAATCCGGAAGAGGTAGAGACCAGCTGGAGGTTTGCCGGGAAGAAGTTTTCCGTACCGATACTGGCGGCGGCCATGGACGGGGTGGTGGGAGTTCAATTTGCCATTGAAATGTCCCGCCTGGGAGGAATAGCGGTTTTAAATTTAGACGGGGTTCAGACCCGCTACGATAATCCCGACAGTGTTTTAGAGAAGATAGCTAAGGCTGCTCCCCGAGAGGCAACTAATTTTATTCAGAAGATATACACCACTCCGATCAAAGAAAAGTTAGTGGCTAAAAGAGTTGAGGAGATAAAGAAGGGTAAAGGCTATGCCGCCATAAGCTGTATACCCCAGAATGCGTCTAAGTTCGCTCCCTTGGCCGAAGAGGCCGGGGCGGATTGCTTCGTGGTTCAGTCAACCGTAACTACCACCAAGCATATCGCTTCCAAATATAAACCTTTGGATTTGCCTAAGTTTTGCAAAGAAAGGAAAGTTCCGGTGGTTCTCGGCAATTGCGTTACTTACGAGGTTACTCTGGAGCTGCTTAAAACCGGCTGTGCCGGGATTCTGGTCGGAGTCGGCCCGGGAGCTGCCTGCACTACCCGGGGGGTATTGGGGATCGGTGTCCCCCAGGTGACCGCAACCGTTGACTGCGCCGCGGCCCGGGATTTTTACCACAAGAAGACCGGAAGATACGTGCCGATGATTACCGATGGCGGGATGAGCCGGGGCGGAGATGTCTGTAAAGCTTTTGCTTCCGGCGCTGACAGCGTTATGATCGGTTCGGCTTTTGCCCGGGCCAAAGAGGCCCCGGGAAGAGGGTTCCACTGGGGCATGGCTACTTCTCACGGCAACCTGCCCCGAGGTACGAGAATAGAAGTCGGAGTATCCGGAAGCCTGGAACAGATTCTTTTCGGCCCGGCTGACGTTGATGACGGCTCGCAAAACCTGATTGGTGCTTTGTCTACCTCTATGGGGTCCTTAGGGGCGAAGACCCTTAAAGAGATGCAGTTTGTGGAAATTATTATCGCTCCTTCGATTCAGACTGAAGGCAAGGTGTTTCAGGCCGTCCAGCGTGTGGGAATGGGCAAATGAAGAAAGATACTATTTTAATTCTTGACTTTGGGTCGCAATATACCCAGCTTATCGCCCGGAGGGTCCGGGAGCTTAAGGTTTTCAGTATCGTTGAGCCCTGTACCCTCAGCGTAGACAAGATAAGAGAGATGAGGCCGAAAGGAATAATTCTTTCCGGAGGTCCCCATAGCGTATACGAAGGCAATGCGCCGGCTTTAAAAAAACAAATTCTGCAATTAGGCATACCGATTTTAGGCATCTGTTACGGAATGCAGATTTTAGTAAAGACCCTAAACGGCGAAGTTAAGGAATCAAGAAAGCGAGAGTACGGAAGGGCCGCCATGTATATTGACCGACACCAAGATTTATTCTTCTCGCTCCCGGCCAAAATTATTTCCTGGATGAGCCATACCGACAAGGTAACCCGGCTGCCCGAGGGGTTTAAGCTGCTGGCTCATACCGTAAATACTAAGTTTGCGGCCATCGGGAATAAAGGGCGAAAGATCTACGGTGTCCAGTTTCATCCCGAGGTTGCCCACACCGAGTTAGGTTTACAGATAATTTCCAATTTTTTGTTCCGCATAGCCAATTGCTTTGCAACCTGGCAGTTAGAAGATTTTATCGCCGAAAGCATGACGGCGGCAAGGAAAAAAATCGGCAAAAGCAATGCTATTTGCGGTTTAAGCGGCGGGGTAGATTCATCCACGGCCGCAGTTCTTATTAATCGGGCTATCGGAAAAAAATTAAAATGTATTTTTGTCAATAACGGCGTATTACGTAAAGGAGAAGCGCAAAGGGTTATAAAAGTATTCCGGGGGCGTTTTAAGGTTGATTTGCATTACGTTGATGCCGCGCGGTCTTTCCTGCAAAAATTAAAAGGGGTAACCGATCCCGAAAGGAAACGTAAGATAATCGGCCATGAGTTTATCCGGGTGTTCGAAGCGGAGGCAAAGAAAATAAAAAATGTAAAATTTCTGATTCAGGGGACTCTTTATCCCGACGTAATCGAATCGGTATCCTTCTTTGGCGGGCCGACAGCCTGCATTAAGACCCATCATAATGTGGGGGGGTTGCCCTTCAATATGAAACTTAAATTAATTGAGCCTTTCCGGCAGCTTTTTAAAGACGAAGTGCGGGAGCTGGGCCGGATGCTTAAACTTTCTCCCGGCATAATCAACCGTCACCCCTTCCCCGGTCCGGGGTTAGCCGTAAGAATAGTCGGGGAGGTTACTGCCCAAAGATTAAAAATTTTACGCGAAGCTGATGCTATTCTGGAAACGATAATCAAGAAGAATAATCTTTATAATAATATCTGGCAGGCATTTTGCGTGTTACTCCCTTTAAAAACGGTAGGAATAATGGGCGACAAACGCACCTATGAGTACGTCGTGGCCATCCGGGCAGTGGAGAGCCGTGACGGCATGACCGCGGACTGGTCCAAAATACCCCCGGCTGTACTCAATGACATTTCTAACGCTATTATTAACAAAGTGCGCGGCATAAACCGCGTTGTTTTCGATATCAGTTCCAAACCCCCCGCAACTATAGAATGGGAATAACGCGAGTAAAATCCGAAATCCGAATATCGAATATCGAAATAAATCCGAATTACCAAAACAAGAAATGTTTTGAAAATTTGAATATTCGAATTTCGAATTTGTTTCGAATTTTGTAATGCACCCCGTTAGTCAAGCTAAGTTTTTGTAGTAAGCAACAGCTGTT
>CAYQUQ010000003.1:0-47924 GCA_964420965.1 uncultured Planctomycetia bacterium
AAATTAACATTTCTATTTAGTAACTAGTATTAACATTTCTACATTGTAATCACAATGGAGAAAAAAACATTTGACAAAATTTGCCCCCTTCCTATAATAGTATACCATTTAGGTATACTATGCTTAATGTAACTACCACTCTTAGCTATGGCTTGCGGTTATTGATCAATCTGGCTTTGTCGGGAAATACCCCCAAGCAGCTTAAAAAAATTGCCGCTGAAGAGGGCATTTCCCTGCTTTATTTACGGAAGCTGACCACCCCCTTAGAAAGAGTCGGCATCGTACAAAGTTTACGAGGCCCGGGAGGGGGGTTTATCCTTAAGCGTAACCCCAGAGAGATTAAGCTTTTAGAAGTAATCAATATCTTAAGCCACAGCAAGGTGATGGGTTGCGTTAAAGGTTCGTCGAGCTGTAAACGTTACGCCGACTGTGTGGTTAAAGATTTGCTGGAAGAAGTTTATAATAAAATCCACTCCGTATTCCGGAATAAAACTTTAGCCACGGTCATGAAGCGGAGGTCAAAATGATCTATCTAGATTACAACGCCACCACACCCTTAGATAAAAGGGTTTTAAAGAAGATGATGCCTTATCTGGAAGAAATTTACAGCAATCCTTCTTCGGTGTACCGCTTTGCGCAAAGTTCCAAGCGGGCCGTGGAAGATGCCCGGGCTCTAGTCGCCACACTTCTCTCAGCTGACCCTCAAGAAATTATCTTTACTTCCGGCGGCACCGAATCCAATAATACGGCCATAAAGGGCCTTGCCTTTATGCATC
This sequence comes from uncultured Planctomycetia bacterium, assembly GCA_964420965.1. GTDB lineage: Bacteria > Omnitrophota > Gorgyraeia > Duberdicusellales > 4484-171 > CAYQUQ01. Next base: position 777 of record CAYQUQ010000003.1, read on the forward strand.
AGGATAAAGGCAAACACATCGTCACTTCCAGGATCGAGCACCATGCCGTAATCCACCCCTGTGAATTTTTAGAAAAGCTGGGTTTTGAGGTATCTTATTTAGATGTGGATAAATACGGAGTCATCGATCTTAACCAGTTTAAACAAAGCTTAAGAAGCGATACGCTTTTGGTATCGGTCATGTATGCTAATAACGAGGTCGGGACATTACAACCCGTAAAAGAAATAGCGGATATCTGTAGAGAGCGGGGAATTTATTTCCACAGCGATGCCGTCCAGGCAGTAGGGAAAATCAAGGTCGATGTAAAAGACTTAAGTCTGGATCTGCTTTCTCTTTCCTCGCACAAGCTTTACGGCCCCAAAGGGGTGGGAGCTCTTTACGTAAGAAAAGGAGTTAAATTTCACCCTCTTCTTCACGGCGGGGGACATGAGCAGGGCTTACGTTCAAGCACCGAAAACGTGGCCGGAGTAGTCGGCTTAGGGGAAGCGGCTAAAATTGCCCGGGAAGAGATGGCCGAAGAGGAGAGAGAGATACGTCTCCTGCGCGATACTTTGGAAAAAGGAATTGTCGAGAGAATTCCGGAGGTAAAAGTTAATGGATACCCCCAAAATAAATTATATAATACCTTGAATATTTGTATTAAGCATATTGAGGGCGAAAGTATTTTGATCAACTTAGATTTTGAAGGTATCTGTGCTTCCAGCGGCTCAGCTTGTACCTCCGGGTCTTTAGAGCCATCCCATGTTTTACTGGCTATGGGTATACCTCACGAGATTGCCCATGGGTCTTTGCGTTTAAGCTTAGGAAAATATACTACCTCTAAGGATATCGATAAAGTTTTAGAGGTTTTACCGCCGATTGTGGAGAGATTAAGAAAGATGTCACCCTTTTGGGAAAAAGTTTAAGGAGAGGTATGGATTTAAGAAAAGAAATTTTAAAATTAAAAGACACCAAAAAGGCAGTTATCCTTGCTCACAATTACCAGATTCCCGAAATTCAGGATATCGCTGATTTTTTAGGGGATTCTCTGGGGTTATCCAAGATATCCCGGAATCTCAAGGAGAAGCTAATTGTATTTTGTGCGGTACAATTTATGGCCGAGACCGCCAAAATTCTCTCGCCGGATAAAAAAGTTATTTTACCGGTTATTGATGCCGGTTGTCCTTTAGCCGATATGATTGAGCCTGACCAGCTTAGGGAATTAAAAGCTAAACACCCTAAGGCCTGGGTGGTAAGTTATGTCAATACTTCAGCCCAAATAAAAGCCTTGAGCGATGTTTGCTGTACATCGGCCAACGCGGTTGAGGTAGTAAAAAATATACCGGTTGAAGAGGTAATTTTTGTTCCTGATAAAAATTTAGGCTGGTGGGTTCAGAAAAATGTTCCCGAGAAGAGAATAATTATCTGGCCGGGATACTGCCTGGTGCATGAATACTTTAGCTTGGAGGATTTAAGACTGGCGAGAGCTGTGCATCCCGATGCCGAGATTATCGTGCACCCTGAATGCCGCCGGGAAATTTTAGAAGAAGCTGACGCGGTTGTTTCTACTTCTGGCATGTTGAAGTGGGCTAAACAGTCTTCGGCTAAAAAAATTATTATTGGCACTGAAGAAGGGCTGATTTACCGTCTTAAAAAAGAAAACCCCGGCAAAGATTTTTATTCTTTAGGGAGTGCTAAGACCTGTATAAACATGAAACGGACTACCTTAAAAGATCTTTATCGAGGCTTAGATAAGGAGCAGCCAGAGATAAACTTAAGCCACGAGACAATTGATAAGGCAAAGCTTGCTTTAGAGGAGATGGTAAAATATGTCTGAAGGGCAAATTTATACCGATAAAGTTTTGGATTACTTTCGCAACCCCCGCAATATGGGAAAAATGGAAGATGCTGACGGAATAGGCAAGGTGGGTAATAAAGTCTGCGGTGACGTCATGTGGATTTATATAAAGGTTAAGGATAATAGGATAGTGGATTGTAAATTTGAAACTTTTGGTTGCGTGGCCGCAATTGCTACTTCTTCAGTCTTGACCGAGCTGGTTAAAGGAAAGACTATTGAAGAAGCTCTTAAGGTTAATAATAAAGATGTGGCTAATGAACTGGGAGGGCTTCCACCGATTAAGATGCACTGTTCTTTATTAGCCGAACAGGGCTTAAAATCTGCCGTAGCCGATTACCGCCAAAAATCCTCGCAAAAATAGACATTTACCCTAATTTCCCACATCGTAAGTGGGAAAAACTTCCCACATCGTAGGTGGGAAATGGTACAATGAGATCATGAGAAAGGATTTATTAGTTACTGGAGAAGTGTATCACATCTACACCAAGAGCATTGCAGGATTTAAAATATTCAGCAATAATTCTGACTATTTAAGAATGTTTAATGTAATCAGGTACTATAAAAGAGAAAAAACAGCGATGAAATTTTCAGATTTTATTAGAATAGCTCAATACAAGAAAGAGAAATGGCTTGATACGTTTATTGAGTCCCATAGTGGCAATAAACTTGTGGAAATAGTTGCTTATTGTATCATGCCTACGCATTTACATTTAATTTTGAAACAAACAGAAGAGAACGGAATATCGACTTTCATGAGATACATTCTTAATAGCTATGCCCGATACTTTAATGTGAAATATAAGCGAAAAGGGCCTCTGTGGGAAGGGAGGTTTAAGAATTTGTTAGTTAAGGCAGACGAACAACTGCTTCATTTAACGAGATACATTCATCTGAATCCTGTAACTGCCTATTTAGTTGATAAGCCCGAAGAGTGGATAGCGTCTTCCTATAGAGAGTATCTGTCAGATGTCGATAATAAGGATAAGATTTGTGAATACAGTGATTTGTTGGAAGCCGGAGGAGTTTCCTATAAAGATTTTGTCGAGGATCAGATATCTTATCAAAGGGAATTGGCCCAAATAAAAGAGGTACTTTTCAAAGAACCTGACTTCCCACATCGTAAGTGGGAAAAACTTCCCACATCGTAGGTGGGAAATGGGCAAAAATAAAATAATTAAAGTTATGCGCAGAAAAGTAGCTGTGGGTTTAAGCGGAGGCATAGATTCTTCGGTCGCTGCCTACCTTCTGAAGAGGAAAGGCTTAGGGGTAGTAGGGTTTACCTTAAAGTTTTATCCCCAGGAAAACCGCTGCTGCGATTTGGATAGTTTATACCAGGCCCAGCGGCTCTGCCATGCTTTAGACATTCCCCATTACGTAATCGATACCGGAGAATTATTCAAAAAGGAAGTCATAAATTACTTCATTGACAGTTACCTTAAAGGGCTGACTCCCAACCCCTGTTCATATTGCAACCGTCTGATTAAGTTCGGAAGCTTTTTGGAGAAAATAAGATCATTAGGGATTGATTATTTAGCTACCGGGCACTACGTCCGGTTAGTTAAGAAAAACAATACCTACCTTTTTAAGAAGAGCAAAGATACCAAGAAGACTCAAGAATACTTTCTTTCCCTGGTAAACCCGGCAATTTTAAAATTTCTGCTTTTTCCTCTGGCAGACTACACCAAACAGAAAGTTAAAAGAATAGCCAGGGATAAAGGGATTATTTTTAAACCGAGAAAAGAAAGCCAGGATGTCTGTTTCATCCAGGATAAAAATTACCCTGACTTTATCGAGGAGAATACTCCTGATTACCAACGCTACGCGGGTAGAATAAAACATACAAGCGGTGATATCTTAGGAAAACATAAGGGTACCTACTATTATACTTTAGGGCAGAGAGGAGGGTTGGGAGTTTCCTGGAAAGAACCCCTTTATGTAACCGCTATCGACAGCCAGACTAAGATCGTAACGGTAGGCGAGAAGGAATTTCTTTATCGAGACAAGTTTTCTGTCCATTCGCTTAACTGGTTTGTATCTCCGAAAAAATACAAGGATATTAAAGTAAAGGTTCGTTACCGTTCTCCCCGGGTAAGCTGCCGGTTAAAAATTGAGGGAAATAGAGCCGAAGTCAACCTTTCTAAAAGAGTAGATTCCCTAACCCCGGGCCAGGTAGCAACTTTCTATTATCAGGATTTAGTGTTGGGGGGAGGGATAATAAACTAGGGACAGACCACATTTAAAGCAGGGTGCATCCAAAATTAAATGGGGTCTGTCCCAGTTTTTCCTTCTATGATATAATATTGTAAATGAAAGGAGCAAAGGTGAAGAAATTTTTATTGTTTTTGGCTATAATTATTTTATTCGGCTGTACGCAGGGGCCTCAGGAAGTTCTGATTGACAGTTTTGAGGGGGAAATTAATTCTAAGACAGTTGACTTCGGCTCAGCCGAAGGTTCTTCCCTAAAGGTAACCGCCGATAAAAACAAGAAAGCTTGCGGGGAGCAGGCTTTAAAAATAGAGTATGACTTAAAGCCTTCGGGCTATATGTGGATAGCCCGGGGATATAATTTAGACGTAAAAGGAGCCAATAAGTGGCTTTTAAAGCCCCAGGATATAAAGTGGCGAAAATATGAGGCCATCAGCGTGCAGATGTACGGAACCAATAAGGGGGGAGTAGTTGCCTTTGATATAAAGGATAAGGGCCAAGAGGTGTGGCGGTTTTTGCTTGATGATGACTTTACCGGCTGGAAAGAAATTGCCTGTTCTTTAAAAGAGTTTTTCCCCCGCAAAGATTGGCAGCCGGAAACAGCAGAAAGAAACGAAGTCCTGGATTTTCCGATTATGAGTTTTCAGTTTGAACCCCGGCTTCCCGGGAAAGGGACCTATTACTTCGATTGCCTAAAATTGGTTAAATAAAGGGTTTAATGCACAAACAGCTGGATTTATCCAAATTATCCGAAGAGGAGCTGCTTAAGGTAAGGATTTGTGATTTGCCGGTCACCATAGAGGGGACCTGGATTGAGAAATGCATTAAAGAATTATACCGGGAGTTAGCCAAAAAGGGAATTAAGTTTAAGCCGGACTGCTATTTAGCTGATGAGTGGCTTACTCCCGACGGAGAGCCGGTTCTGGGCATTCCTTTTTATCTGGTCCACCCTTCCCTGGCAAAATTAGAACGGAAAATGATGCTTGACGTTGAGGGGGGAACCCGTTCTTGGTGTATGATGCTGTTAAGGCATGAGGCCGGACACTCCCTCAACTACGCCTATAAACTCTACCGGAGAAAAAAGTGGCAACGGATCTTCGGCAAATTTTCCAAAGAATACACCAATACCTATAGATTCCGGCCTTACAGCCGGAGTTTCGTGCGGCATTTAGAGGATTACTATGCCCAGTATCATCCCGATGAAGACTTCGCCGAGACCTTCGCGGTCTGGCTTAACCCCCGCCTTAACTGGCAGGAACAATACAAAGGCTGGAGGGCAATGCGTAAGCTTAAATATGTAGATACCGTAATAAATGAGATCAAGGACAAAGAGCCTTTAGTGAAAACAGGCGTAAAATACTGGCAGGCTTCGCGCCTGAAGATAACTTTAAATAACTTTTATAAAAAGAAGCGGTATTCTTACGCCGAGTATTTTCCGGATTTTCACGACTCCAATTTAAAAAGAATTTTTGTCTATCAGGACGCGCGCACATTGCGGTCAAAAAAGAATATCACCCTGGCTGCCGATGTAATCAAGAAATACAAAAAGGATATGTTAAATAGCGTGGCCCGCTGGACCGGAGAAAGAAAATACATCATCGGTGACCTTTTAGATACTATTATTGAGCGCTGCCGGCAGCTTAAGCTTGGAGTTGAAGAGGCCGAAGCCCTGGCTATTTTGAAAATTTCTACTTACATCGCTGCTTTAGCCATGAATTATTTATATACCGGAGGGTTCAGGAAGAAGAGATGAAAAAATTAAAGGTGCTTTTGCTTTTTGACAGCCCTTATTCCCGGCCCCGGGGGTGTGATTTTAAAGAGGAGTTTAAGGATCTGGAGTGGGATACGGAAAAAGGGGTTTACGAAGCACTTTTAGAATGCGGCCACGACACAAGGATGCTGGGGTTGTATAACGACATATCTCTTCTTTTGGAGGAGGTAAAAGAGAATAAACCCGATATCGTATTTAATCTGGCCGAGGTGTTTAATCAGAAATCGCACCTGGATAAAAATGTGGCCGGAGTATTAGAACTTTTGGGAATTCCTTACACCGGAGCTTCGTCTACTACTCTCTGCATCTGCGGAAATAAGGCTTTGACTAAGCAGATATTGCGTTCGCACCGGGTAAAGGTGCCGCGTTTTTATACCTTTTACCGGCACCGGCGGATATGGCTGCCCAAGCGGCTTAAACCCCCGCTTATCGTAAAGCCGCTTACCGAAGAGGCTTCCCGGGGTATTTCTCAAGCCTCGGTGGTCGATAATGAAGAAGCGCTTATCGAGAGGATTAAATTTATCCACGAGAGCATAAAAAACGACGCTATAGCCGAAGAGTACATCGAAGGCCGGGAACTTTATATAAGTATACTGGGTAATAAACGGATCAAAGTGCTGCCGTTAAGAGAGATGAAGTTCGGGCAATTCGGAGAGGATGAACCCCGGGTCGCTACCTATAAAGCTAAGTGGAATTATGATTACCGTCAGAAATGGGGGATAAAAAATGTTTTTGCCGGAAGGCTGCCTAACGGCGTGACCGAAAAAATCGGCGAGGTTTTAAAACGGGCTTACCGGGTATTAAACATGAAGTGTTATGCCCGTTTTGACGTCAGAGTAACCAATGATAATAAAATTCATATTCTGGAAGCAAATGCCAATCCTTCTTTAGACAAAATTGACGAACTGGCCCAGTCGGCCGAGAAAGCTGGCATTACTTACAGCAGGTTAATCCAGCGTATAATTATGCTGGGATTAAAAAGGGGAGGAGGTTAAGAGGGTATTATGGCGGCGGAGTTTGTAATCAGACGGGTTTACAATGTCGGCAGTACCAGCCTGGTCGCTTTTGGCATCGTTGAGTCGGGTGAGCTCCATGAGGGTTCTGTGGGCCGGACTGCTAAAGGTAAAAGGTTTACACTGGTAAAGATCGAGAAAGACGGTTCCCGAAAGCATAAGGCTATAGAAGACGAAAAAGTCAATATTGCCGTAAAAAATATTTGTTTTCAGGATATAAAAACCGGTGAGTCCCTTTTCTTTGATTAAGGGTAGCTGATATGCAAAAGTATATTATCGTTTGCATCTGTCTTCTACCTCTGGCCGGCTTTGGCTTTTGTGCCGATATAAAGATTGCCGATTTAGCCGGAAGCTGGTATCCGGCCAATCCGCTTAAGTTAAGGGAGCAAATCGATAGCTATTTAAATAAAGCTAAGACGCCTGCACTTAACGGCGAAATCATTGCTCTAGTCTGCCCTCACGCCGGAATAACTTATTCCGGCCAGACCGCTGCCTACTGTTTTAAAGCTTTAGAAGGAAAGAAAATTGATACGGTAATTCTGGTTGGCTTTACCCACCGCCGGGATTACGAGGGGGTAGCTGTCTTTGATCGTCAGGGATTTAAGACCCCTTTGGGAGTTTTATATACTGATAAGCCTTTAGCAGAAAAAATAATTATTCATGATGGCATTTTTGCTGATACTGCTCCTTTTAAGGGAGAGAATTCAGTAGAGTTGATACTTCCCTTTATCCAGGTCGCGTACCCTAAGGCAAAAGTTCTATTGCTGGTCATGGGAAGACAGACTTTTGATACTTGTTCAAAGTTAGGCCAGGCCCTTTATGAGGTTTTAAAAGATAAACACAATGCCGTGATTATTTCCAGCACCGATATGAGTCATTTTCTTAGTTTAGACGAGGCTCAAAAAATTGACTCCGCAACCGCTGATCTGATAACGCAAATGGAGCCCCGGAATTTATTTTACTCTTGTTACGGCCGTAACCGGATGTGCGGTACCGGGACCGTGGTGGCCGCGATGATTGCGGCTAAGAAGTTAGGGGCCGGCGAGGCGGTAATTCTGAATCAGTCAACTTCTGCGGCCAGTACTCTGGATACGCGAAGAGTAGTGGGGTATTTGAGCGCTGCCTTCATCAACAGAAAAGAGACAAATCCAAAGGAGAGTGAGGATATGGAAAGCCTGATTAATGCCGAGCAGAAAAAAGAGCTGCTTAAATTGGCCCGGGATACAATCACTCTGTACCTAAAAGAGAAAAAGACCTTAAAGCCGCAGATAAGCGATCCCCGGCTGGAAGAGATAATGGGGGTTTTTGTTACTTTGCATAAAGGCGATCAATTGCGCGGCTGCATCGGAAATATCATCGGCAGGGTTCCTCTATATGTCGGGGTCCGCGACATGGCCATTTCTTCTTCTACTCAGGATCCCCGTTTCCCGCCGGTAAGTGAAAAAGAACTTGAGGATATAAATATCGAAATATCGGTGCTTTCTCCTTTAAAGAAAATTGAAGACCCCGACGAGATAATCCTGGGCACCCATGGAGTGTTAGTAAAAAGCGGCTGGCAACAGGGGGTATTTCTACCCCAGGTAGCCACTGAAACCGGCTGGAGTAAAGAAGAATTCATGAACGCGCTTTGTGGCCGCAAGGCCGGAATGGCTGCGGATGCCTGGAAGAAGGGTAAATGTGAAATCTACATTTTCAGTGCTGAAGTGTTTGGAGAATAATTTTCCCGCCTAAAAATAAAATAACTATCCCGCAGATAATTCTAATACCCACTTTGAATTTATCATTCTGAGAAAGTTTTTCGGCGACCTTACCCGATACCATAACCAGGATAAGGAGAGGAGAAAGAGCCGTGCCCAGGCCGAATACCAGGGAAAAAATGATAGCCTCATAAACTGAATTAGAGATAATTACTATATAGTTTAATATTCCCAGGAGGGGCAGACAGGGAGAGAGCCCCACCAGCAGACCCAGTATCCCTACGTTTTTTATATTTCCCTTATGTATCCACTGACATATTCTGGATATCCGTTTCCCTTTATAGAAAATAGTGGTCAGACCAATCAAAGCAATGAAATATCCCAACCCCAGGTATATGCGATTTGAATAGTCAATAAACACCGGGTGTTTAAGCAGAATTACCCCTCCGGCGCAGAGAACCCCTAAGATTATATAGCTTAAGATTTTAAACCCGGAAAATACAAGGTAAGAAAGGAGGGATTTCTTAACACTGGCCTTAAGGGCAGCGGTATAGCTGATTAATACCGGGGCGCATAAGCTTAAGCAGGGCCCGGAGCCCAGGATCAGCCCGCTGATGAATAAATAGTATAGATTTTCTTTCATCTCTATTATAAAATAAAGGGGACGGTTCTCAACCTGAGAGAGCGCACTATTAGTAGAGAACCGTCCCCATTATATAAACCTGATTTTTAATTGTCTATGATTATTTTTATATTTTTAGGAATAGTTGCTTCTATATTTCAACTGACCATCCTGCGGGAATTTACTTTCTCCATTGCCAAGAATGAGCTGGCGCTGGTGGTAGCAGCTGGGTTCTGGTTTCTCTTTGGCGGTTTAGGCAGTGTGGTGGGGGGGAGGTTGAAGCGTTTGCCTTCTTCTTTACTGGCCATCAGTTTTTCTTTAATTTTCTGCCTTTCGATCTCTGCTATTCATCTGGTCAAGTTATTAACTAACTTTTCTTACTATGAGTCAGCCAGCTTAGGGTTTTCGTTACTGTCCGCTGTCTTTCTAATCGGCCCAGGCAGCTTTTTGATTGGTTATTCCTTTTGCACCTTAAGCCGAGCTTATTTAGATAAGCACCCTTATACCCCCAAGACCTTTTCCCGTTTTTTTGCCTATGAGGCCATTGGGTTTTTTATCGGGGGAGTGCTGTTTACCTTTTTTCTTTCCAGCTACTCCAACCCGTTTGTATTTTCTTTTCTGCCGTTATTGTTTTTACTGTTACCTTCAGGGGCAGTTAAGCGATTCTCCTTGGCTCTGGCTATAACTGTGGTCAGCCTGACTTTTTTTACCGGTTTTAAGCCGATACTTAAGAAGGAACTTAAGCAGGCCGAGATTTTAATGCGCAAGGGTTCACCTTACGGCCCGATTATCCTGGCCCGCCAATCGGGAGTCGAATCCCTATATGTTAACGGTTCTTTAGCGGCCAGCAGCGAGGATAAAGCCTGGAATGAAGAATTTATTCACACCAGCCTTTCGGCTTTAAGCCGGCCGAAGAAGATTCTTTATATCGGCACTTTCTTCAGCGGGCAGGTCCAGGAGATATTAAAATACAATATTGAACGGCTTGATTGTTTAGATATAAACCCGGTTCTTTCGGCTTTAAGCCGGGAGAGGATAAGCCAAGATTTAAAAGGAAGGGTAAATTTCATTGTTGATGATCCCCGTTCTTATCTTAGGACCGTTGAGGAGAAATATGATGGCATAATTATGAGTATGCCCGCTCCGGCCAATTTAGCCGTAAACCGTTATTTTTCCGGTGAATTCTTTGAGCTGGTAAAGCGGCGGCTTAAAAGTGAGGGTGTATTTTCGTTTCATATCCCTTCCAAACGGGATATTTTAAGCCCCCTATTTGTAAAGTTTAACTCTTGTATTATCAACACCCTGGACAAGGTGTTTCTTAAGCGCCTGCTGATTCCTTTGGATTCGATGATTGTGCTGGCTAAAAAGGGGGATATTGCCCCTAAGGATTTAATTGATAATTTTTCTCGCCATAATATTAAGACCGACTATTTTACTATTTACCATTTAATCGATTATCTTGATCCCGGACGCAGAAGTTATTTAGAAAATATGTTGAATAAAAAGGTCGGTATTAACACCGATCTTAACCCCCGGGGATTCCTTTACTTTTCCCTGCTGGAGCAGGCTAAGTTTTACCCTAATTTTTCGCTGGATGTAAAAAAAATAAAATATTTTGGCCCCCGTATCTTGATCGCAATTTTTTTGGTTTTAAGTCTTTTAAGCCTGGTTAAGAAAAAAATCTCCGTATTTTTTAATACCGTGGTTATTGGTTTTTCATCCATAGGATTAACTGCCCTCCTGTTTATTCTATTTCAGCTTTATTCCGGGGCTCTATTTTGGAAGATGGGAATTTTAGTAGGGTTATTTATGGTAGGTTTAAGTTCGGGCACGCATTTAATAAATTTAATCGCGGATAAGGTAAGTTTAAAGAAAACGGCATTGGTTTGTTTTTATTTTCTCTGGGCCGGTTTTCTATTCAGCTTATTTTTAGGGTTGAAATATTTAAACCAGATTTTTTATCAAGAGTTTATTTTTTATGGTTATTCGCTTCTGGGCGGGGTTCTTACCGGATGCGGCTACCCTTTATTTACCAAACGGCTTGGCAGCTATAAAACTGATCCCAAGGTAGTAGCCGCTCATATTTACGCTGCTGATTTAACCGGCGCTTTCCTCGGCACCCTCACTTTTTCTATCCTGTTTATCCCGTTTTTAGGGGTAAATTCCAGTATACTTATTCTGGCTTTTCTTCTTTCGCTCTGGGCGATAAAAAATGTTTTTGGCTAGTCCCAGACCCCGGGTATTTTCTCTCCGCAAAAGGAACACTTCCCTTTTTTAAGGAGATTTTTAAGGATGGTATAGCCGATACGCTTGACCAGAAGCTTGCCGCAGGCCGGGCAATGGGTATCCTCGCCGATATGTTGGGGGATATTACCGATGTAGATGAATTTTAGCCCTTCTTTTACGGCAATATCCCGGGCCCGGACAAGGCTTGAGATAGGAGTAGGGGAGAGATTAGTCAGCTTATACATCGGATAGAAGCGGGAGAAGTGAATGGGGGTGTCTTCTCCTAAATTTTCTTTAACCCACCGGCATAAATTCAGGATATCTTCCTCGCTGTCGTTGGCTCCGGGAATAAGCAGATTGGTAATTTCAATCCACACCCCTTCTTCTTTTAGTATCTTCAGGGTATTGAGGGTGTCTTTTAAGGTGCCTTCGCAAAAGGCGGCGTAAAATTTTTCCTTAAAACCTTTAAGGTCAATATTGGCCGCAGTAAGGTATGGAGTGATTTCGCGCAGAGGCTCTTCATTGATGAACCCGGCCGAATGCATAACACAGTCAATTCCTTCTTCCCTAGCCAGCTTGGCGATGTCCAGCATATATTCATAAAATATTACCGGCTCGGTATAAGTAAAAGCAATGGTTCTAGAGCCGGTTTCCTTAGCCAGGGCTACAATCTTTTCCGGAGGCACATACTTTACCTTTACTCTTTCGGCATCTAGCTGGGAAATTTCCCAGTTCTGGCAGAATTTGCATTTTAGGTTGCAGCCGGCGGTAGCAATAGAAAAGGATTTTGACCCTGGATAGACATGGGCCAGGGGTTTTTTCTCAATAGGGTCAACATGAATAGCTACCGGCTGGCCGTAAGTAAGGGTATAGAGTTTACCCCCGATATTTTTTCTGGCCCGGCAGTAACCTTTTTGATTCGGGGATAAAACGCACCGGCGCGGGCATAAATTGCATCGAGCACGGTTATTTTCTAAACTTTCCCAATACAGGGCTTTTTTGAATCCGCCAGGAGTTTCGTTATTTTGACCCCAAGCCAGGATTAGCCGGCCGCCGAGGAGGAGTATTAAAATAAGGCCAATATAAATAAGGGTTTTTTTGTACATCTACCCCTATTTTACCCTCATTGCTGCCTTTAGGCAAGGCTGTTTAGCTCCCTTTTTTTTCCAAATTGGTTTGACAGAGGCCGAAATATAGGGTATACTTCAGGTGACGAATAGTTAACATAGTTAATGATTAGGGAGGTTAAATATGGCCAAGAATTTAAACATTCAGCAGTTTTCCCAGGAGCTGGCCGAAAGCATATCCTTTATCCAGCGGATGGCCCGGGCCCGGTTAAAAAAACGCTCTGATGCTTTGATCCAGGGGAAGGTGACTATGCCCCAGTATCTTAGCCTGGAATTGCTCAGCAACCGGGGAAGTCTGAAAATGAACGATATTGCCAAAGCTTTAAACATCAGCCTTCCGGCGGCCAGCGGTCTTATAAACCGGCTGGTAAGAATGAAGCTGGTAAAAAGAACCTACGACAAAAGTGACCGCCGGGTAATATTCATCGTTCTTACCCCGGAGGGCAGGAAAACCACTGATAGCACAAAGGCAGCCCGGAGAAAAATTATCGAGGATATGTTCAGCGGGCTTTCCGATAAAGAAAGGCAGGATTACCTGAAGATTATCCGTAAGGTAAAAAATAATTTATCCCGTTAGAAAAAGTTTCTAACAGGGATAAATTTTCTAACGGGATTTACATGAAAAGAGTAAAAAAGAATAAATTCATTTCCTTTATTATCGGGGTAGTCTTTATTTTAAGCTTCCCGCCGGAGCGGGGATACTCGCAGCAGGAAGAGTCCCTTGCGGCTTTAAAGTTATCTCTTGAGGAGGTAACCGAAATTGCCCTGCATAATTCCTTAGATATCCAGATTGCCAAGTTTGATGCTTATATGGAGAGGACTTCTTTGCAAAACGCCGAATCTGTATTTGATACTATTTTTACCGCCGAAGCCAGCTATAACCGGGATAAGAAAGAACAGGCCAGTAGTCTGGCCGGTACCGATACCAAAGAACATAAATTTGCCTTAGGGCTGGAGAAGAAGCTGCCTACCGGAACCACCCTTTCTTTAGATGCCGCTACTACCAAGAGCCGAACTAATAGCGGCTACACCAGTTTAAACCCTTACAATGAAGCCGAGCTGGAATTTTCCCTGACTCAAGAATTAGGGAAAAACTTCTTTGGCCTGGCTGACCGGGCCGATATTAAAATTACTAAACTCGATATTGAGAATTCCGATTTTACTTCTTTAGATGATATCGAAGGGGCCCTCTATAGTGTCCAGGAGTCTTACTGGAACCTGGTTTTAAAGGAAGAGGAGCTTTCTATCGCCAGAAATATGCTTAAAGAGGCTAAAAAATTATTTAAGATTTATCAAGAAAAGAAATCATTGGGATTAGTGGAAAAGAGTGATCTCTTAAGCTTAGAAGCCCTGGTTAAAACCCGCCAAAGTGACGTGGCTATCGCTCTTCTAGGGCGAGATACAGCCAAGAATGATTTACTTTTTCTAATTAATAAAGGAGATTTTAGCCAGGAAATCATCCCTGAGGATAGTTTAGTTTGCGGAGCTAAAATTATAGATTTATACCAGGCCTTAACTGAGGCGGTTAAGAGCCGCCGGGATTATAAGCGCAAGAAAAATGACCTTAAAAGAAATGATATTGACCTGGTGGTTAAGAAGAATGCCCTTTGGCCCCAGATAGATTTAGAAGCAACTTTTTCCCGTAATAACCTTGATTCCAGCCGCGGCGGGGCCTGGGATGATTTAACCGGCGAGAGTAATGATGAGGTATTGTTTAAGTTGAGTTTTAAGTTACCTTTAGAGCGCAGAGAAGAGCGTTCAGAGCTGGAGAAGACAAGATTGGAGAAGTCTAAATACTTACTGGAATTTAAACGTATCGAGCGGCTCATTCTGCAGGAGATTAACAATAAGGTCAATCAGGTAAATACCATGCAAAATCAGGTAAAGCTTTTTGAAACTACGGTCAAGCTCCATAAACAGAAACTCAAAGAGCAGGTAAAGCGCCTTCATTACGGGCGTTCAAATTCAGATACCCTCATTCAATACGAGGAGGATTTGCTTAAGGCCAAACGTTCCCTGGCTCAGTCTCTATTCAAATACAGAGTCGGCCTTATCGAACTCGAGGTAACCCAGAACATTTTACTGGATAAATACTGGCAGGATCCCTTATGAAGATAGCTAAATTTTCAGTAGAACACTCGCTATTAATAAACCTGATTTCAGTCTTTATCCTGATCGCCGGATGCTTAACTATTTTTGTGTTTAAGATCAGAAGGGAAGCCTTTCCGGAGGTGTCCTACGATAAAGTAATCGTAAGTACAGCTTATCCCGGAGCTGCGCCTGAGGAAGTTGAGAAATTAGTTACTGTGCCTGTTGAGAAGGAGCTAAAGGGAGTAGACGGGATAGAGGAGATGAAGTCCACTTCCCGTGAGAATTCCTCAACCATCTCCATAGAAATAAGCCAGGACGTAAAAAATAAGCGCAAAGTGGTTAATGACATCCAGAAGGCAGTGGACCGGGTAAAGGACCTGCCACAGGGCGTTGCCGATGACCCGATGGTAAATGAAGTTACCTCTGGAGAATTCCCGGTAATTCAGGTAGCTCTAAGCGGAGACATGTCGGAAAGAGAACTTCAGGAGCACGCCGAGGGCTTGGAGGATATCCTGGAGGATATAGCGGGAGTTTCCAAAATCTCGCGAGTCGGTTACCGCAACCGGGAAGTCTGGGTTGAGGTTGATCCTGATAAATTAGCCGAACTGCACTTAAGCTTAGAAGAGGTAAGCGAAGCTTTGCGCCGAAAAAACAAGAGTATTCCCGGAGGAAAAATCCGGGGCCAGGAGGAGTTTAGTATTCGTACCACGGGTGAGTTTTACACCCAGGAAGAAATTGAAAATGTAATTATCCGGGCTAACGAGGTCGGTAACTGGTTAAAGATAAAGGATGTGGCCAGGGTGCAGTTTTCCTTTGAGGACGAAGACATCATTAATAAGAGCTTCGGAACCAGGTCCATAAACCTGACCGTGATCAAGCGTTCAACCGGCGACGCCATAACCCTGGTCCGAGAAGTAAAAAAAGTAAGTGATAATTTCTTGGAACACAGTAAGGATAAGCGCCTTAAAGCCTCTTATATCAACGACATATCTTACTATATCCAGCGCCGCCTGGGAGTGCTTAAGAATAACGGGATTCTCGGTATCATTTTAGTCTGCGTGGTATTGATATTTTTCTTACAATTCCGCATTGCTTTTTTAACTGCCTTAGGATTGCCCATTGCTTTTGGTGCCACTTTAGCGGTAATGAATTTTACCGGTTTGAGCGTTAATCTGGTTACCATGTTTGGCCTGATCGTGGTTCTGGGAATGCTGGTTGATGACGGGATTATTGTGGCGGAGAATTGTTCGCGCTACTTAGAGGGAGGGTTCACTCCCCGGGAAGCGGCCATAACCGGAACTCAAGAGGTAGTAAAACCGGTAACTACCACCATTATTACTACCATAGCTGCCTTTAGCCCCCTTATGTTTATGGGTGGGATGATGGGCAAATTTATCTGGGGGATCCCCGTGGTAGTGGTCATCGCTCTTTTAGCTTCACTATTTGAAGCTTTAGTGATTTTACCTTCCCATTTTGCCGATTTCATCCGCCGGGGTAAAAAATTTAAGTCCCGCAAGGAACTCCCCTGGTTTAAAAAGTTATTGGCTTTCTATACCCGGATCGTGAATAAAGCTTTGAACCGGCGTTACTGGGTATTGGGCGGATTGGTTTTAGTATTGATTATTACCGGAATTTTAGCCTGGTGTATGCCCCGGATTATGTTCGCCTCCGAAGAAGGTATTGAAGAATTTACTATTCGTGCCGAAGTTCCGGTGGGAACTAACTTATATACTACCAATGAATTAATGGCAGCCATCGAAGAGGAGGTAGCTAAATTACCCCCGGATCAGCTCGAAGCCTATACTACTCAGGTCGGATCAATCGGGGAGACCTGGCATTTTGATCCTTACGGTAAGTCCGGAACCCATGTGGCTCAGGTAACAGTTCACCTTACGCCTTATACCGTGCGCAAGAAGAAGGTAAGTAAAATTATCGAAGAGTTAAGGGCTAAGATCGAAGATGCACCAGGCTTGGATAAGGTTTATTTTGAGAAGCCCCATGCCGGCCCGCCGGTGGGAGCAGCGGTGGCAGTTAGGATCCGCGGAGAAAGCTTTACGGTTTTGGAGGAAATATCCGGCCAGATAAACCAATTCTTGGGAGAGATCAAGGGAGTTTCGGATATAACCTCTGACTATGAGGTGGGAAGAGGAGAAGTCAGGGTGGTAATTGACGAGGATAAAGCCGCCAGAACTTATCTATCCGTAGATGAAATAGCTTCCAGTATTCGCATGGCTTTTCGGGGAAGCGTGGCTACTTCCATTAAACCAGTTAAGGCCGAAGAGGAAATTGACGTTTTGGTCAGGTTTCCGGAGGAGTACCGTTCAAAGCGAAAGACCTTAGAAAAAATTCTAGTCCCCAATAAGTTTGGCAATCTTATTCCTTTAAATAAGATAGCCCACATAGAAGAAGGGGTGTCCATGGCCAGAATTCAACACCTGGACGGAAAGAGAGTAATTTCGGTTCGGGCCAGCGTCGATAATAAAAGTATCACTTCGCAAAAGGCCAACCAACGCCTCAGGGAAAGGTTCAAGGATATAGGAGTTAAATTCCCGGGCTACAGCATCGTCTATGGAGGAGAGCAGCGCGAGAACATGCGGTCAATGGGAGACTTCGGCAAAGCTTTTATTTTAGCTTTATTTTTAATCTTTCTGATTTTGGCTGCTAACTTTAATTCTCTGGTCCAGCCGCTGATAGTTATGACTGCCATTCCTTTCGGATTCATCGGAGTTATCTGGGCCTTTTTCTTCCACGGTTTTCCGATAGGTTTTTTTATGTTTATGGGCGCCATAGGCCTTACCGGAATTGTGGTTAATGATTCTATAGTTTTAGTTGAGTTTGTCAATAATCTGCGCCGCAAGGGAGTGGACAGAAGGCATTCATTAGTCCAGGCCGGCCAGCTCCGATTGCGGCCGGTTATCCTTACTACGGTTACCACTGCCTTAGGGCTTACTCCCACCGCTTACGGCATCTGGGGCGGAGACCCTTTTCTAAAACCGATGGCTTTGACTATAGTCTGGGGAATTATCTGTGCTACGGCCTTAACCCTGGTGGTTTTACCCTGTCTCTATGCCATCGTCGATGATATCACTGTTTTTTTCTCCGGCCACGCCACGGTGGCCAAAAAGCACGAAAAATCCTGACAAAATCCATTTCAGAGATAATCCCTTGACTTATTGATATTTTTATGTTAACCTTTATATAGCTGATTAACATATGTTAACCTTATGGATTTAGTTAACAATGTCTATCTACTTATGGTGAGGTGAGTTATGAAAGAAAATAAATATCTTACTATCTCTCAGCTAGCGAAAATTTTGGGGATTAGCCGAATTGCCGTATACAAGAAAGTTAAGAAGGGTCAAATAAAGGCGATTCGGATTGGAAGGGCCTATGCTATTCCCAAAAAGTATGGGTTAGATTTTTTAGGCAAAGAATTAAGTGCTGAAACTAGAAAAGAAATTGATGCCGCTATAAAGAAAACAATTCGCGAGTATGGAGAGGTTCTTAGGCTTTTGGGAAGGGAATAAATGCGCAGTATTTCTTTAAAAGAGGTAGAATATATTGCCTTCAGGCTGGCTAGAGAGACTTTGTCCTTCAATGAGCCTATACCAGATTTTTCCACTCGTTTTCCTAATATTCTGGAAAGCTGCTTGGCTGTTCCTTTTCAAAGCTTTTCTAGAAAATCTCTTTACCCTACGCTTATTTCGAAAGCAAGCATACTTTTCTATCTTATAATTAAAAATCATCCTTTCCAGAATGGAAATAAAAGAATTGCCATGACTTCCCTTTTTGTTTTTCTTCATCTGAATAAAAAATGGATAAAGGTTGATACACAGGAACTATATAATTTTACTGTCTGGATAGCATCGAGTCCTCGCGGCGCCAAGGACGAGGCTGTAAGGGCTACAGAGAAGTTCTTAAAAAAACATATTCATGATCTTTATAAATAATCTCTCCAAAACTTACGGGTCCAGGACGCTGTTTAAAAACCTTTCCTTGACTATTGACCGCCAAGAAAAAATTGGCTTAGTGGGCCCTAACGGTGCCGGCAAATCCACCCTTTTTCATTTGATCCTTAAAAAACTGGAGCCTTCCGCGGGGAGTATCCGTATCAATAAGGGGGTTCGTATCGGCTATCTTCCCCAGGAAGCCAGTTTTAGCTCCCAGGCCACTGTTTTATCAGAGCTTATGGAGGGAGATGACTCTGTTGCCCGTCTTAAATCAGAAAAGGAGCGGTTGGAGCAGGAAAATAAGGCCGGTTCAAACCGTTACGGCAAAGTCTTGGAGGATTTAGAATTCTTAGGATATTTTAATTTAGAGCACAAAGCTAAAAAAATTCTGGCCGGGTTAGGGTTTAAGCCGGAAGAATTAATGCGGCCGGTGAATCACTTAAGCGGCGGGTTTAAAATGCGGGTTCTATTAGCCAAGCTGCTTACCTTCCCTTACGACATCCTGCTTTTGGATGAGCCGACTAACTTTTTGGATTTAGAAGCCGCCTTGTGGTTTAAGGATTATTTGCACGGTTTCAAAGGAACTTTTATCGTAATCGCCCATGATCGCGATTTCTTAACCGAAGTTACCAACTATACTTTGATTTTAGAAAACGGGGCAATCAGTAAAGTCAAGGGTAATTATGACGATTATGAGCAAAGGCGCCTTAAGGAACGCCAGCATCTTTGGAAACAATTTAGAGAGCAGGAGAAAAAGATAAAGCAGCTTCAAGAGTTTATCAGCCGTTTTCATGCCCAGCCTAACAAAGCTTCCCAGGTCCGGGCCAAGAAAAGAGCACTGGAGAGAATGGAGTTAATCGTTGTTCCCGAAGACCGCCGGGAAAGCATCCGAAAATTTAATTTCCCCCCGGCCCGGGGAAGCGGCTACCGGGTGATGGAATTAAAAGGAATTTCTAAATCTTACGAAAAGATACAGGTCTATAAAGATTTCGATCTCGAAATAACTAAAGGGGAAAGGGCGGTGTTCGTCGGCCCCAACGGCGCCGGCAAATCCACCCTGCTTAAAATATTAGCCGGAGTAATCGATATTGACCAGGGTCAGAGGGTAACCGGCCACAATACCGATATCGGTTATTTTTCCCAGACCCGCCTGGACGTTTTGAACCTGCACCATACTGTTTTTGAAGAAGCCTATTCGGTTTCCGGCGGCCGCTTAAGCGGCGAGGAGATCCGCACTGTTTTAGCGGCCTTTTTATTTACCGGTGACGACGTGGATAAAAAGGTGAGTATTCTTTCCGGGGGAGAGAAGAGCCGGCTTATTCTGGCCAAGCTTTTGATTAACCCGCCTAATTTTCTGCTTTTAGATGAACCGACCACCCATTTAGATGTGGATGCCGTGGAGGCTTTAATTCAAGCCCTGACTAAATACGCAGGAACCCTGGCTTTTATCAGCCACGATATCCATTTTGTGCGGTCGGTGGCCAATACCGTTTTTGAGATTAAGCAGGGACAGGTAAGAAAATTCCCGGGAAATTTTGATTACTACTGGCAAAGAGCTAAAGAATTCGCCTTTTCTGAAAAAGACAGGGAAAAAATTAAATCGCCAGCCACAGCTAAAGATACGATCAAGCCAAAAGAAAAGAAGAAAGGCCAGTTAGAACGGGAGGAGAAAAAAAGAATAAAAACCCATAATGCCCAGACTGCCAATAAGATTCGAAACCTGCGCCAGGAAAAAGAGGCTCTTCTACTTGACCGGAACGTAAAAGCACGCATCCTGTCCAACCCCCGCAGTTACCACAATAAAGAGATGATTGTTGAATACGGCCGGCGTCTTAAGGTAATCGAAAAAAGGCTGGCCGAGATCGATCAGGAGATAAAAAAGTTCAAGAGTTCATTCCTCTAAAACCGGCCAGATTTATTTTCTAATCTCTCGTTTCTATGATAAAATTAATGGGAAAAAAGAGGGGGAAAACGTGCTATTTATAATCGCTATTGCACCGACGGTGGCCTTATTCCTTTTTTTCTACCATAAGGATAAATACGAGAAGGAACCTTTGACTCTGCTCCTTAAAGCCTTCCTGGCCGGAATGGTTACAATTATACCGATCTTGATCGTGGAAAGGATACTCCTGACCCTTATTTTGCCCCTTCCGATATTTATGCTCCGCATATTCTTAATTGCCTTTATGGTGGCCGGGTTAGTGGAGGAAGGGTTTAAATTCTTAGCCTTTAGGTATCTCATCTATAACCATAACGAATTTGATGAGCCCTATGACGGCATCATGTACGGGGTGATGATTTCCTTAGGTTTTGCCACTTTAGAAAATATCAACTATTTGATGCTGGCCAAGTTTAAACTGGGGGCTTTCGGAATGATGAATGTGGGTATTATGCGGGCTATATTCGCTGTTCCGGCCCACGCCTTTTTCGGGGTAATTATGGGTTATTATTTAGGCCTGGCCCGGTTTGCCCGGAATCCGGCCCAGGAAAAAGAACATCTTTACCGGGCCTTAAGCTTCGCCATTCTGGCTCACGGTTTATACGATTTCTTTATTTTTACCTATTCTCCGTTAGGTTTCTTTTGTATGTTAATTTTATTTTTTACCTGCCTGAAGTTTTGCTTAAAAGCCACCCGGATACACGTGGAAAATTCACCGTTCAAGAATAAAGGCAATGGGGATCATAATGGCGAAAAAGGAGAAGATACGGCCTGAAGGATTTTTTTGCTTTTAAGAAAGTGTTTGATATAATTATCCGATGATTAAGAAACCCCTGTTGTTAAAGCTTTATGAAGCCGCCAGCATGCAGCGCTGGAACGACCAGGTGCGCACCGTGGATTTCCGGGAGCTGGATAAACAGGCGCACAAGATGGTGGTCGCTTTTATTTTAGGCAAGTCCGAAGAAAGCCTGGGTACAAGAGGGCTTGATTGGATCGAGATTATCGAGGCCGGTATATTCGAGTATTTACAGCGGATTGTACTTACGGACATAAAACCGCCCTTATTTCACCGGATCAAAGAGGACCGGCATAAGTACCGGGCCTTAAATGAATGGGTGTATAAGAGAATTAAACCGGTTGTTTTACCCCTGGGCCAGGATTTTTGCGGCCGGTTCAGAAGATACCTGCATTCGACCGAGCGGAACGTAAACCGCAGGATTATCAGCGCCGCCCATTTTTACGCCACTAAATGGGAATTCGATATAATTGAGCGGGCTAACCCCAAAGGCTATCTGGTCGCGGAAATCCGGGAGGATATCCACAGTAAACAAGCCCGTTATCATGATTTAAAGAGTATGCGCAATCTCTTTAAGTCGCGCGGTCTCCAGGATTTTGTAAATATCTGCGGCCAGCTGCGCTTTCAAATCCGCTGGAGCCATTTACAGCGGATTCCCAAGACTTCGGTTTTAGGGCATATGCTGATTGTGGCCATGCTCGCTTATCTTTTTTCGCTGGAGATGGGCGCCGCTAAAAAAAGATGCATCAACAATTATTTTACCGGCCTGTTCCATGACCTTCCGGAAGTGCTCACCCGGGATGTGATTAACCCCGTAAAGAGGTCGGTAGAGGGGATTAAAGATTTGATCAAGGAATACGAGTGCGAGGAGATGGAGAAAAGAATATACAAGTTACTGCCGGCCGGCTGGCATGCGCAAATGCGGATGTTTACTGAAGAAGAATTTACTAATTTAAAGATGCGGGACGGTGAGCTGGTCAAGGTCGTAGACGATTTGGCGGCCTTCATCGAGGCCTACATGTCTTTAGAAAACGGAATCCAGAGCCAGGATTTAAAGACCGCGCGGACCGGACTTAAGAAAAAATACAGGTCTAAGGTTATCGCCGGCGTTAAGTTCGGTAAAATCTATAAGGAATTTGGATGAGGATAACTGATAGCCTTAAACAGCGCGACACTGGTTTTTCGTTTGAGTTTTTTCCGCCTCGGACTAACCGGGGGAGGGAAAAGTTGATTGAAACCGTTAAGGTTTTAAAAACCTACAACCCCTTATATTTTTCCATGACCTGCGGAGCCAGGGGCTCGAGCCAGGATAAGACCAAAGATGCCGTTTATATTCTTCTCGACGAAAAAGGCGTAGAGGTCATACCTCATATTACCTGCATCGGCGCTAATCAGGATTTGATAAAAAGCCTTTTGGACCAATACCGGCAGAGAGGCGTAGAAAATATCATGGCTTTACGGGGCGATTTGCCTGAGGATGACCCCGGAAGTCTAAGAAAAGATTTCAGTTTTGCCGGGGATTTGGTAAAATTCATAAAAGGATACGGCCATTTCTGCATCGGGGTGGCGGTGTATCCCGAAGGCCACATCGAGGCCGCTTCTTTAGAGGCGGATTTAGATTACACCCGGCAGAAGATTGACCAAGGGGCTGAGTTTGCAGTCAGCCAGATGTTTTTTGATAATACTTATTATTACTCTTTACTTGAGAGGCTAAAAGATAAGGGTATAGACGTTCCGGTTTTACCGGGAATATTACCCATGACCGATCTGGCCAAGATGCAAGATTTCGCGTCCATTTGCGGGGTTAAAATTCCCCGCGATATCGAGGAAGCTTTAGGGCGTTTTAAACATAAACCCCAGGATATGCAGAAGCAGGGTATCGAGTTGACCATAAAACAGTGTCGGGACCTTAAGAAAGCGGGAATTAAATACTTGCACTTTTTTACGCTTAACAAGCCCCGGGTGCTTAAAGCGATCCTGGACGCGATTTAAAAGATGGTGTGGAGAAGAATATACCTTATTAGTTTAATTTTTGCCTTGCCGTTAAGTTTGTACGCTCAATCTCCCGCTTCTCCGTCCCCGGATAGCGAACCGGCCTTGAGCATTAAAAGCGGAAGCTACTTCAACCAGTGCAAAGGTTATTGTAGTTTGGTATATACTATAACTGAAGATAAAATTACCGCTTTATGGAGCAGCAGCACTCCGAAGGAGGAGTATCCGGATTTAGAAGGGCAGGGAGCGATTACCCAAAAAGAGTGGGAGAGCCTGCTGGCTTTAATCGACCTGGATAAATTTGAGGCCCTGCCCGAAAAGATAGGCTGTCCGGATTGTTACGATCAGGGCGGGGAGTGGATCGAAATTTCTAAGGGGCAATTTCAGAAAAGAGTTGATTTCGACCCTTACGCGCTTTTGCGCCCCCGGGCGGAATTTCCGGAGTTAAGCGCCTTGCGCCGGCAAATAAGAGAGGTAACTTACCTAAAATGTCGTTAAAAATAAGGAGGCAAAGTAATGAAGTGTAAAATTTGCAAGGTCCCTTTAAGCGGTCTTTTGAGTAAGATACCGAAAGTACTGTTTAAGGTTAAGGCTTCGACCGGCGACCCGGAAATTTGTAATAAATGTGCTAAGGGTAGGAAGTATAAGTGTCAATTATGCAACCGGATGATTCACGAAGAACATTCTCTGGAACATATAAAGGCCGAGGAGTATTTGTTAAGCCTTATCCAGAAAGACCATCCTCAATGGCAGAATAAAGAACCAACCTGTGAGGAGTGCGTGGAATACTATCGGAAATTAGTTAAGGAAACAGAAATTTGATTTTTTGGAGGTTATATAATGTTTAGACCGCAGATTAAAGTTTTGGATTGTACCATTCGTGACGGAGGGCTGATCAATAACCATGATTTCGACCGCCGCTTCGTAAAAACAGTTTATAAGGCAGTATCCGCGGCCGGCGTTGACTATATCGAACTGGGCTATAAAAATTCCAAGGAGCTTTTTTCGCCTAAGGAGTATGGGCTCTGGAAATTCTGTGATGATGACGAAATTAGCAAGGTGGTCGCCGGGGTAGAGTCTCAGACCAAGGTCTCGGTTATGGTTGACGTAGGGAGGGTCAAGCTTGAGGATGTAAAGCCGGCGGCGGAGAGCCCGGTAGATATGATCAGGGTCGCCTCTTACGTGAAAGATGTTGATAAAGCAATATATATGGTTAATCATTTCGCTGACAAGGGTTATGAGACCACCATTAATATTATGGCTATTTCCAAAGACCAGGGCCCGGAATTGGAAGAGGCTTTACACCAGATTGAAGAAGAGAGTAAAATTAAGGTGCTTTATATCGTGGATAGTTTTGGCGCGCTTTATCAGGAGCCGGTTGAATGGTTAGTAAAGCGATTCAAGGCGATTATAAAAACAAAAGAGGTGGGTTTTCACGGCCACAATCACCAGCAGCTCGCTTTCGGTAATACTATTGAGGCAATTATTCACGGCGCCAATTATCTCGACGGCACGGTTTACGGCATCGGAAGAGCTGCCGGAAATTGTCCCTTAGAGCTTTTAATCGGATTCCTGAAAAATCCCAAGTTTGATATCCGTCCGATCCTGGATTTGATTTCCCAGGAGTTCATCCCTTTGAGGAATAAGATAGAGTGGGGGTATATTATTCCCTATGCTATTTCCGGGATGATGAATGAGCATCCGCGCCAGGCCATGGCTTTGCGCAAAAGCGATAAAAAAGAAGATTACCGGGAATTTTACGAGGGCCTGGTCGGCCCAGACCTCGATTAAGTTTATGGATATAAAACAATTCAAAAAGTTGCCGCTGATGGGGATTCTGCGGGGTATCAAGCGCGATTCTGTTGAGCCTCTGGTGGAGGCGGTGGTTTCCTCCGGCCTTAAAGTTATCGAAATTACCATGAATACTCCCCGGGCCGCGGGGTTGATTAAAGCGGCAGTAAAATCAGCCCGGGGCCGTTTGACTATCGGTGCGGGTACGGTTTTATCCCCGGACAGTTTGAAGAAAGCCCTGGATGCCGGCGCAACTTTTATTGTTTTACCGACCTTAGTCGATAAGGTAGTTAAGCTCTGCGTAAAAAAATCAATCCCCGTATTCCCCGGCGCCCTGACTCCTCAAGAGATTTATAAAGCCTGGCAGGCAGGCGCGACTATGGTCAAAGTATTTCCGGCTAAGTTTTTGGGGCCGGAATATATTAAAGAAATAAAGGGTCCTTTCGCGGATATCGAGTTGCTTGCTTGCGGCGGAGTTAATGCCGATAATATCGCCGAATTTTTCTCCTCCCGAGCTTCGGCCGTGGCTTTTGGCGGGAGTGTTTTTAAGCCCGAGTGGATAAAAAGAAGGGATTTTTGGCGTATTGAAGATATCTTAAAATCCCTTATTGCGGCATTCAATAGTAGATAGTGAATGGTGAATGGTGAATAGTGAAAGAATAAGAAATTTTAAAGACCTCAAGATTTGGCAAGAAGCAGTAAGGCTTACTGAAGAAATATATAGAATCACTAAAGGATTTCCGAGAGAAGAGATGTATGGACTAGTGAATCAAATGCAACGGGCAACCGTATCAATTCCGTCTAATATAGCTGAAGGATTCATGAGGCATCATAATAAAGAGTTTAAACAGTTTTTATTTATTGCCTTATCTAGCAGTGCGGAAGTCGAAACCCAATTAATAATTTCAAAAAGGTTAGATTATGTTACCGAATCAGAGCTAGCCACTTTGTCTGATAAGATTAATGGGTTGAATAGAATGATAATGAGTCTTATTAAGAAATTATGAACGGCCATATTAAACTATTCACTATTCACTAACAACTATTCACTAAAGAGGGAGGTTAACTGTCATGATGCGTTCAGGAAACCCGGCCCTGCGGGGGAATACGTTTACCCGGGCAAGTGCCCAGGGGGCTTCTTCGGCCATGACTATCCAGGGAACAACCAATAAAACCCTTACCTTGCTTTTGCTTACTATTCTTACGGCGTCCTGGTCCTGGGGTAATCCTTTACGGGCTATGCCTTTTGTCTGGCCAGCAGCAATCGCCGGACTTATTGTGGCTATGGTAACGGTATTTAAGAAAGAGTGGTCTCCGGTAACCGCGCCGATCTACGCTTTAGTGGAAGGGGTGTTTTTAGGGGCGGTTTCTGCTCTTTTCGAACGCGCCTATCAGGGAATTGTAATTCAGGCGGTAGGGCTTACTTTCGGAGTACTTTTCTGTTTACTCTTAGCCTATAAGTCCCGGATAATCAAGGTAACTGAGAATTTTAAGCTCGGTGTGGTTGCGGCCACCGGGGGGATTGCCTTGCTCTACATGGTCAGTATAGTTATGGGTTTTTTCGGTAAATCCATTCCTTTCATCCATGAGAGCGGCCCGTTCGGTATCGGATTCAGCCTGTTCGTAGTGGTTATCGCCTCGCTTAATCTGGTTCTTGATTTCGATTTCATCGAAAAAGGCGCTGAGCACGGAGCGCCGAAGCATATGGAGTGGTACGGTGCTTTCGGGCTAATGGTAACCCTGATCTGGCTTTATCTGGAGATACTTCGGCTTCTGGCCAAGATGCGCCAGCGTTAGGTTGTCAATATGCAGGAGAAGCGCTTGAGCATCAGAGTTAAAGTTTGTTTGAAAGTTGCCTATCAGGTGGTAAAAAGCTTTCGGCGGGTCATATCTTACACCGAGGATATTTCCGAAGGGGGGATGCGCCTGCCGATAATCCAGAGGCTGGATTCCGGAATCGCCTTAGAAGGCGAGGTTCACCTTCCTTCATCCCGGAAACCGCTTATCTTCAAAGGTAAAGTGGTCTGGCTTAAGGAAACCGGAAGACCGCAGTTGCCGTTTATGGCCGGAATTAATTTTATGGACGCATCTTCTGAATTTCGGGAAGAGATGCGCCGTTACACTCTAAAGCGGTTTCAAGAGGAACAAGTTTTAAATCAATAGAAAAGGGGGCTAAATGAACCGACTGATGGTGTTTATCGATGCCGAATACGTAGTCCAGAAGATGAAAGAGCTTAAAGGCCTAAAGAAAGCTGTCCGCCGCAAGGATATCCACTGGAAGAATATTATCCGCTGGGTGGTCGGAAGAAGGCAGTTAATTCGCTGCTATTATTACTCTGCGGAATTCAGCAAGGAAGAAAACCTGCAGACTTACAATGAGCAGCACGAATATCTTAAGAACCTTAAATTAAACATTTCCTGTTTTCAGGTCAAGCTGGGCCGGCTGGTGCGTTTTCACGGGGGCTGGATTCAGAAAGGCCTGGATATAAAAATTGCCCTGGATATGTTCGATAAGGCGGTAGCTGATCAATATGACACGGCCGCACTTATTTCCGGGGATTCGGATTTCGCCGAGGTTATTACGAAAATAAAAGACAGGTACGGCAAGAATGTCGAACTTTACACTTTTGACAAGTCAATTCACGAAGCTCTTTTGCTTTCTCCGGATCGGCATATCGTAATCGATTCTCAATCCGGGCGTAAATATCGCTTCTGGGCTGATTAAAAGTAGTACCCGCTCCTGTTTTTTAAATACTGGTTTCAAAAGCCCCTGTATTTTGCTATAATAACCCGATTCGGGAAAATCAGGGGAAAAGTTTTTCATGGTCAAATTGCGAAAAATATTGTTTTTCTCCTTCGCGGGTATCTACATAATAGGGTGCCCCTTACTGCTCATGTACGGCTCCGGTGACCTGTTTAGGCCCGGCCAGAGGGAAGGCCGGGGTGAAATCTATCTGGCCACTGCCCCCCGGGGCGCCACAGTTTATCTCGGCGATAAAAAATATACTCACAAGACACCGGCTTCTCTGCGGGGAATCGTTGCCGGCATCTCTGAAATTACCCTGGATCTAAAGGGGTATCGGCTCTGGCAGCGCAGGCTTAAGGCAATTCCCGGCCGAAAACTGGTTCTGGATAAAATTCTATTAATACCGGACCGGTGGAAAGAAGAAAAGATCAGCCCGGAGTTTTTCCAGGGATTAATCCCGGTGGCTACCAGCGATTTCTTTATCGTTAAAAAGGGCCCCCTGCTTAAAGATTATTATGTCTATGACTGCCAGGAGCAGATACTCAAGCCGGTCATACAGGGTAATTATCTTTTGATGGGCTTAAAGGTGGTTTCCTGCTTTACGGTTCCCGGGAGTTCAGCCGTGGTTATCCAGGCCGAGCATTTGGAGCAGAAGAAATTCCTGGGGGTTAAAGTCGTGCGGGGCAATGTCCGGGTCAAAGATATTACCGAACTTTTTCCCGAAGACCCCGCAACGGTTATCTGGGATCCGGCTGATTCGGGGCGTATGTTTTCCTTTCAAAGTGATTATATAAACCGCCTGGATCTGGCCACCGGCATGCTTTACCCCCGGTATTTAGAGCGAATTCGCGGCTACGGTATATTTAATAAAAAGATCTATTCTATCCTCGACACTACTGATTTTGTGCGCATTGATTACAACAGGGTCGGTAAAGAAATTCTGATTCAGGATCCCATTATGGGAAGGTTTATTTTTGGCCAGAAAGGTTTTGTCAAGGTAAGGCCCTTGACCGAAGAAATCATTCTTTTCTTAAGAGAGGGGGGCCAGCTTTTCGGCAATGTCCCCCCGCATCGTTTCATACCCGGAGGGGTAAGAGGGATAAAGTTTCACCGGCCCTCGCGAAGGGTACTATACTGGGTGAAAGGCAATATCGGCATCATCGATTTTAAAGAGGAGTTGTTTCGGGTTCCCGACCAAGAAAAGCTTCTGGAGATTTTCTGGATCTATGGAGAAGGCCGGGATATCGGACAGGCTTTTTGGGTTTACCAGGGATCCCATGTTCTCGTGCGCGACGTAGATTCGGTTTTTCTTTTTGAGATTATTAGAAATATAAGGCCGGCGCCGGTAAATATAGTAAAGGTGTACAAAGGAACTTCTGTTCACTATTCGGAGAATACCGGCAAACTTTATTATCTCGGAGAAAGAACCGGCGAACTTTATTGTCTTAAGGTAGTTCCCCATGGAATTTGATTTTTCCAACAAACGTTTAATCGGCAAAGAACGGACGCTGGGGCGTTTCCTGGAAATAATACCCGGTTTTTTAAGCTGGGCTATCCTGATCGGTTTGTCCGTCATTACCTTCCGGGAGCCTTTTACGGCCGCAGCCATCGTTATCGCTTTTAATCTTTACTGGCTGCTGCGTATTATTTACACGGAAGTTTTTTTAATTTTTTCTTACCGCCGGCTTTCTCTGGAGGAAAAAACCCAGTGGCTTAAACGGGCTGAAGGCGTAAATCGCATTTACGCCTACTGGAAGGAACTTACCGCATCCGGGTTGGAGCCGGAGAGCAGCAAGGACCTCTCGCTCACGATCCATAAAAGCGAATTACGCACTTTAGAGGTAAGCAAGGACATACCGCCGCTGCTTAAAAATATATATCATATGGTGGTAATTCTGGTGGGCGAAGAGAAGGGCGACCTTGAGACCATACTGGCCGGTATTGCCGGGCAGGATTTCCCCGCGCAAAGGATATTCTTGATTTTGTCCCTGGCCGGGGGTGTTTGCGCATCCGACCGGGAGGCTATCGAAAGCTTAGGGCAAAAGTATAAGGATAAATTTTTCAATCTTATTTTAGTCGATCAGAAAGAAGGCCCGCGCCAGCCGGCCTTTAGCAGCCTGCGGCTCACCCAGGCGGTTAAAGAAGGGGGTAAGTATTTTAAGCAGAAGAATATCCCTTCCGAAAGGGTAATTGTTTCCCATTGCCACAGCAATAATGCCATAAGTTCCGATTTTTTCAGCTGTCTTACCTACCACTATATGGTTTCTCCCAATCGTACCGAAAAGAGCTTTCAGGCCGTCCCGGTTTACCACCCCAGTATCTGGCAATTACCGGGTATCGTGCGCGCTTTCGACGTCAGCACTTCATTTTTCCAATTGCTGGAGGCAAACAATCCCGACAACCTGGTTGTCTTTGCCAGCCAGAGTCTAAGCCTGCGGATTTTAGAAGAGATTGGTTACTGGCCGTCGGATATGGCTTCTTCTTCCACGGCGGTTTTCTGGAAGGCCTTTGTCTATTGTGACAGCAAGTATAAGCTCGTCCCTTTGCCGGCAAAAAGTTTCATGAATATCCCCAAGAGCAAAAACCTGTTTAAGGCCATGGCCCGGGTTTACCGGAACAAACGCTATTGGGCCCTGGGGGTGGAGAATTTTCCCATTGTGGTGAGAGCTTTTTTGAACAATCGCGATATCCCGCGGGATAAAAAATTAAAGCACGGATTTAGATTGCTGACCGCGCAGGTTTCCTGGGCGGTCTGGCCCTATCTGGCCACTGTATTCGGCTGGATTTCGGTCTTTCTCTGCAATCAGGAATTCGCCGACCTTTCCCTCTATTACAGCACGCCCCGGATCAGCGCGATTATTTTTACCTTATCGTTTCTGATTTTGCTGCTCTGTCTTATTTTGAATCTCGTGTTTCTTCCGCCGAGAGAGGGTAAGAAGGGTCTAGCGGGCTTAATCAGTAACTTTTTCACCTTGATACTCATTCTTCCGGTAGGGATATTTTTAAGCGCAATCGCCGCTTTAGACGCGCAGACTCGTCTGATGATGGGCAAGCTTTCTCGAATCGATGAGTAGAATAATGGCCAAGTTACGGGTTTTAATTTCTTTTTTGGAAAATTTTTAATTCTTGGTGTATATTATTTGAGGTGAATTATGACCAAAAAAATCTTAATCATCGATGATGAGGCCCAGACTGTAAATATGCTTAAACATCAACTCGAAGCCAGCGGTTACGCCGTAATTACTGCCGGCGACGGCCAGGTGGGTCTAGAGAAAGCCCGTAAGGAGCATCCGGATTTAATCATACTAGACTTGATGCTGCCTAAAATAGACGGGTATAAGGTCTGCCGGATGCTTAAATTCGACGAAAACTATAAACAGATGCCCATTATTATATTTACCGGCAAGGCCGCCAGGCGCGATTTCGAAATCGGCGAGCTGGTCGGCGCCGACGCTTACATCGTTAAACCCCTTGATCCCGAAGCTTTGATTGCCAAGATTCAGGAATTGTTGAAACCGGCCAGCCGTTAGGCGCAGGATGAGCAACAACAGACTTGCACTCTTACTCAAAATAACTTTAGTCTTCTTTTTTGTTTATCTGTTTTTAGTGAGCATCGGTCTTCTGAGCGCGGCTTTCAAAGGTTTCGGTAAAGACTTTGCCGAAAATCTGATCTCAACCACCGCCAACCCCTTCATCGGATTATTTATCGGAATCCTGGCTACCAGCCTGGTTCAAAGCTCATCAACTACCACCTCTATAGTTATTGGAATGGTGGGTTCAGGGGTCATAAACATCGCCAACGCAATCCCGATAGTCATGGGAGCCAATATCGGGACTACAGTGACGGGCATACTGGTATCATTGGGGCATTTCAGCCGCCGCGAAGAGTTTAAGAGGGCAGTAGGCGGCGGCACTCTCGATGGTTTTTTTAAAATTATGTGTGTGGTTATCATCTTTCCCCTGGAGCTGGCAACCGGTCTATTAAGAAGAACAGCTGCCTGGATGAGTAATATATTCATAAACACCGAAGGGGTCAGTTTCAATAGCCCGGTAAAAACGGCCACAAAACCGGTGGTAGATTTCACAAAAAACATGATTATGAAATTGCCGGTGTCAGAAAATATCGGCTATATTCTGCTATTGATTATTTCTTTATCGATTTTATTTATCGCCCTTTACCTTGTGGTAAAACTGATGCGTTCAGTAGTGGTAAAGCGAGCAGAAATCGTTCTTAACAATGTTATTGGTAAACATGGTATGTTAAGTATTTTTGCTGCATTGTTCTTTACCGCCATAATTCAAAGTTCATCAATAACTATTGCTTTAATGATTCCTCTGGTTGCTGCCGGCATCTTGACTCTGGAGACCATGTACCCTTTAATTATGGGGGCTAATGTCGGAACAACGGTTACTGCCATTTTAGCTTCATTTGCAACCGGAAACATTGCCGCGCTGGTTGTTGCTTTCACTCACTTTATATTTAATATAATTTGTGTCTGTTGTATTTACCCTATAAAACCCTTAAGAAAGATACCTATATTTCTGGCCAGGAGTTTAGGTAATCTTTCCTATAAGAAACGCAGGTACGCTCTGCTTTATACCTTAATTGTATTTTTTATTATTCCCGGGCTGATAATTCTTATACCAAAAATATTGAAGTAAAAGGAGGCGTAAGATGTTTAAAAATCTGTTACAATTCTGGAAGGGAAAGGATTTCTTGAGTCAGGTGCTTGAAGAGTTTAAGAATATGCTTGATGACAGCCAGATAATGTTTAACTCTGTCTGTCGAAGACTAATTGAAAATAAAGATGAGCCAGGCTTAAAGAATAAAATTTACGACATAGATAAAAAAGTCAATGACCTTCAAAAAGATATCCGCAAAAGAATTATCGAGCATCTTTCCATACAGCCGTCAGTTGATGTCACTACTTCTCTGCTGCTTATGAGTGTAGTAAAGGATGCTGAACGGCTGGGTGACTATGCCAAAAATCTATTCGAAGTGAGCAATCTTCTGGAGAAACCAATCGATAAAGGCGCTTACGTTAATCTGTTCAATAATATCGAAGGAGAGATATCCGAGCTGTTTGAACAGACTAAAAAAGCTTTTATTGAATCCGATGAGGATAAGGCGGCTAAGACCTGGGATTTCCAGAAGGATATCAAGAAAAGATGCGACGGCATAATCAAAAATCTGGCCGAGACCACCCTTTCGGTGAATGAGGCCGTTTGCTTTACCCTCATGGCCCGGTATTTTAAGCGCATATCTTCACATCTTACCAATATAGCCACCTCAGTGATATTACCTTTAACCGACCTTGACTACTTTGACGAACGGTTTAAAGAAGAATAACTAAGCTAATGGCAAAGCGCATATTATTCGTCTGCGTGGAGAATTCCTGCCGCAGCCAAATGGCTGAGGGGTTCGCCCGAGCACTGGGTAAAGATACCATTGAAGCCTATAGTGCCGGTTCGCGGCCATCGGGAAAAGTCAATCCAATTGCAATCGAAGTCATGAAAGAGGCAGGTATAGATATCAGCCAGGCAACCTCGAAGGGCTTTGCTGATTTGCCGATTGAAGATTTTGATTTTTGCGGTTACTTTAGGCTGTAAAGATACCTGTCCTTTTGTTCCGGCCGAGAAGCATATCCAGTGGGAGATAGAGGATCCTAAGGGGAAAGACAAGGATTTTTTTCGTCAAGTCCGCGAGGTAATTAAGGCAAAGATCGAAGAGTTGATTGCGGAAGATGACCAGTCATAACTCCTTTATCTATAGACGATTACGAGGAAATAAAATGCTTACATACAACTTATAAGTTGTGTAATGCTTGACAATCTCAAAACATATAGAGATATAATAATATTATAAGTAGACAAAAGTCCTGTGTTCAAAGGGGGAACCTGGACGTTAAAACCAGCCTAAGGCTGGTCCCAAACCTATAATGGTGAGGGAAAGTAAAACCTTCGCATAGAGAGCGAAGGTTTTTGTATTTAATGAGACTTATACTTTCGAAGAAAGTATGTAGTCGAATTATCCCCGCAGGGGATAGGGTGCGGTTAGGGATAGGTTTGACTATAATTTAATATAGTAATTTGAGTATATGTTAAGGAGGATGTTACGATGAAGCAGATAGAGAGCCCTAAGGGACAAGTAATTGTTTATAAGAATAAAGTGGAGGTTCGGCTGGAAGCCGAAACTGTCTGGCTTGCTCAAAAACATATGGCTGATTTATTCGATACTGAGCGAAGCGTCATCACCAAGCATATCCGTAATATATTTAAAACCCAGGAATTACATAAGAATTCAGTATGTGCAAAATTTGCACATACTGCCTCGGACGGCAAAACTTATAAAACCCAGTTCTATAATTTGGATATGATTATTTCTGTGGGTTATAGGGTTAGTTCTAAACAGGGTACGCAATTCCGAATCTGGGCTACCAACGTATTGCGTAAACACCTTGTTGACGGCTATACACTTAATGAAAAACGCCTTGCCAGGAATACAGCTAAATATGAAGAACTGCAAAAAGCTATAGCCCTTATTAAAAATGTCGAATCGCTTGCCGATTTATCAACCGAAGCCAAGGGTATTATTAGGGTGATATCTGATTATACGCGTGCTTTGGATATCCTTGATGATTTTGATCATCAGCGTTTAAAAGTTCCGAAAGGTATAAAAAAAGCAAAATTTGCACTCACCTACGAAAAAGCCCGGGCAATTATTGAAGCGGTGAAGGAGAAGTTTGGTGATTCAGATCTCGTAGGGCAGGAAAAGGATAGCAGTCTTAAGAGCTCGATAGGCGCAATATACCAGACTTTTGACGGAGTTGATGTTTATCCTACAATTCAAGAAAAAGCCGCCCACCTATTATATTTTGTGGTGAAAAACCATAGCTTTGTGGATGGAAACAAGCGCATTGCCGCTGCTTTATTTATATGTTTTCTTGATAAGTGCGGCATCCTGTATCGTAAAGACAGCCGTAAAATAATTAACGATAGCGCTTTGGTAGGACTTACGCTTATGGTTGCTTCCAGCCGTCCTAGAGAAAAAGACATGATGGTAAGAGTTATCTTAAACCTTTTGTAATAATAAAATAGGGGACGGTTGTCTTAATCTCGAGGTCGGTTCACATTTTCTCGGTCATCAGCCCAGGTTGCCGGATTGTTTATTATATATTGGCGGATTTTGGTTAATGATTTATCATTACGGATGATGTGGTCGTAATAATTACGTTGCCATATTTTTGCCAATTCATTTAAATTATTGTGTCGAATGTATTTTAAATAATCAATTACGCATCGGGATTTGAACGCGCCAATAACCTGTCCCAATGTAGGGGCGGCCCTTGCGGCCGCCCTAATTATTAAAATTCCGTGGATATGGTTAGGCATAATTATATATTCATCAATATTGACATGTCTATGTTGATTTGGAATATCTTGCCAATGGATATCAATAATTTGGCCAATTGCGGTTAATTCTATATGGGCGGGGGCAAGCCCCGCCCCTACATAGGGATTGTTGATTCCACCAAATAAACATTCACGATTTCTTGCGCAAATCGTTACAAAATACATACCGTTATTTGAATAATCATACCCAGATAATCTGATTGTTTGACGATTGTACAATTTCGGCATCTTGTTTATCCCCCTCACTATAATAGACGCAGAGATTAGCAAAATTCTTTCAAATTTTTTAAAAAATATTAAGACGGAAAATTACCCGCCATAACTCCATTTATTAATAAGTTGTAGCAAGGTGAAACGCCCCTTCTTTTTACCAGCTAGATTCAATTATGGTTGCAGGGGGCTTTCATTTGGGGTATAATTTAACCGATGAAAGCTAAAAAGGAATGCAGAATAAGAACCAAACAAGAGCTTATTAAAGAAATAAAACGCCTGCAGAAGCGCATAGCGACGCTGGAAAGGGCTAAGACTGATTTTGCAATTGAAATCAATCATAAATTACGCACTCCCATAACGGTGATAAAGGAAGGAGTTTCCTTAATCTTAGATGAAATTCCGGGCAAGATAAATGAGAAACAGAGAAGAATTCTTAACATGGGTATGAGTAACATAGACCGTTTTGTACATGTTATAGAAGAGTTATTGCTGGAGATATCTAAATAAAGGAGGTAATTGATAATGAGCAAGAAAAGAATTTTAGTAGTTGATGACGAGGTAGATTTAGTAGAAACCTTAACCTTTCGTTTGGAAGCCAATGGTTATGAGGTAATTAAAGCTCACGACGGCCAGGTCGGCTTGGATATAGCTAAAAAAGATAAACCTGATCTTATGATTTTAGATCTTATGCTCCCCAAGATGGATGGGTATAAGGTTTGTGGTCTTCTTAAGGCCGATGCTAGATATAAAAAAATTCCCATTATTATGTTTACGGCCCGGGCTCAAGAGAGCGATAAGAAAATAGGGGAGGAAGTAGGCGCTGATGCCTATATCACTAAGCCCTTTGATCCGCAGGTACTTTTAGCTAAGATTAAGGAGTTGCTGGGTGATTAGTGATCGGTAATCGGTGATCAGTTTGGGCTATAAAAAATGAAATACCAGACAGTTTTTCATCTCTTATCAGCATTGTTTAAAGAGAAAAATATTAATTGTATTTTAATCGGGGGATTTGCTGTTAACTATTATAAAGTAACGCGTCAGACCGTTGATGTGGACTTTTTAATTACTAAAAGTGATTTTGAAAGAATTTTAGTTTTACTACAACAGGAAGAGTATCAGCAAGATTATGTCCAGGAAGTGTTTAGCCGACTTACAACAAAAGGTGATTATTTGTTAGATATTGATTTTATGTTTGTTGATGCAGAAACCTTGAATAAAATTGTCAAAAATGGTAAAGAAATCGACATCGGCGGCCAAAAGTTTACCATCCCTTCTTTAGAGCATTTAATTGCCCTTAAATTGCATGCAATTAAGTATAATCCGGCAATTAGAGAAAATAAGGATTTACCCGATATTATTAATATGATTAAAGTTAATGGGGTAGATGTAAAAAAAGCGGAATTTAAAGAAATGTGCCTAAAGTATGGCACAGAAGAACTTTATAATAAAATATTAAAAGCAGTTTAGTAACTTTATGGAAGAACTAAATATACCGATTATTAAAGGCAAGATCCCAGGTGCGAAAATCTTATCAATGAATGATTATTTAAAATTTGTCTATTTGCATCTAAAATATACTTTTAACAAAGATGCGAATAAAGAATGGAAAAAGATGTTAGGCGTAAATGTCCCCTTTTCCTTAAAATAGAATAATATGATTAGAATTATCAATCGGCTACTTAGGGGTTTAAGAAAAAAAGCCAAGCTTAAAGTCCCGGCCGTCAGCTTAACGGCATTGAGGGAAGATATCCGGGTTTTAAGCCGGGAGTCCCTAGAGAGAAAGTTATTTAACCTTACTGCCGCCTATAATATCAGCAGGGAGACATCGGGCAGTTCAGGTTTAGAAAATGTTCTTAATATTCTCGTAGATAGAATTGCTCAAGTTCTGTCTGTAGAAATAATCTCGCTGATGTTGATCGGTAAGAATAAAAGTGAATTATTAATGAAATTTGCCAAAGGGTTAGATAAAGAAATTGTGGGGAAAGCCAAGGTAAAGTTAGGGGAAGGGATTTCCGGCTGGGTAGCCCAGACCGGGGAGCCGCTTTTAGTTAGGGACATCAACAAAGATTCACGGTTTGTTAAACGCAATAAGAAATATACTACCGATTCTTTGCTGAGTGCGCCTTTAAAAATAGAGGATAAAGTTATCGGGGTTATCAATGTTAATAATAAAACATCCAAAGAAGTGTTCAACGAGGAAGATTTAGAGACTTTAAAAACAATAGCTGATTTAACCGCAGTTACTATTGCTAATGCCAGCCTTAAGGAAGATGCCCGGGAGTTGGATAAGCTGCGTTCTGATTTTATTGCTAATGTTTCTCATGAGCTGCGTACGCCTTTAGCCGCTCTTAAGGAATCAGTAGGGATTGTTTTGGAAGAAATAGCCGGCAGTATAACCGATAAGCAAAGAAGGCTTTTAAAGCTGGCTACCAATAATGTTGACCGCCTGGGGCGTTTGATTGATGATTTGCTGGATTTCTCCAAGGCCGAGGCAGAAGTAAGGCAGATGCGCAGAACTTTGTTTAATATCGTGGAAACCGCCGAAGCGGCCATAACTACCCTTACTCCTTTAGCTAAGCAAAAAGGAGTTGAGATTAAGAGCTCCTTCCTTCATAAAAAAATAGAGATTTGGGGGGATGAGGATAAACTGACCCAGGTTTTTACCAATTTCATCGATAATGCCATAAAGTATAACCGGCAAAAAGGGAGAGTCACGGTTAATTTAGAAGATATCGATAGGGAGGTTATAATTTCTGTTTCTGATACCGGCGTGGGTATTCCCGAAGGGGATTTAGATAAAATTTTCGATAGGTTTCGTCGGATAGAATCCGATTTTAAGGAGAAAGCCAAAGGAAGCGGCTTGGGGTTATGGATTACCAGAGAAATTGTGGAGAAACACGGCGGCCGGATAAGCGTTGAGTCGCAAGTCGGCAAGGGTACGAAATTCACCGTAACCCTTCCCAAGAACTTGAGAACGCGAAGATAGCATGGCCAGACATAAAAAGTCATTGGGCGAGAGCTTGGTTGAAGATGGGATTATAACCGCCCAGCAGCTTAATCAAGCCGAGGCCGAAGGAAAACGTTCAGGCCTGCATTTAAGGCAGGCTTTGGTTAAAATGGGTTTTATTGCCGAAGAGGATCTGGTCGAATTTTTAAGCAGTAAATTGAACCTGCCCCGGATTGAATTAAATAATTATCTGATAGATTCAAAGATGATTGAGTTAGTTCCGGAAAAGTTAGCCAGAAAGCATAAGCTTATCCCGGTGTTAAAGATCGGTAATCGCCTTACCTGTGCTATGGTTGACCCCTGGAATATATTTGCTTTAGATGAGGTACGGGCTAAGACAAATTTAGTAATTGAGCCGGCTCTAGCCACGGAGCCGGAAATTGATAAAGCCTTAAATGAGCACTATGGCGCCAAGGGGTCGGTAGAGGAGATAATTAAATCCATTGATGAAGAAAAACTGGGGATAGAGGACGGGAAAGAAATCGACCTTAAAAAATTAGAGGGAATTGCCGATGAGCCGGTAGTCATAAAATTAGTTAACCTGATAGTTATGAAGGCCATAAAGATGAGAGCATCCGATATCCATATCGAGCCGGAAGAAGAAGCTCTTAAGATGCGGTTCAGGGTTGACGGGATATTATATGAGGAGCCGGATTTGCCTAAGCATCTTCAGTCGGCTATAATTTCCCGGATAAAAATAAAGGCCAATTTAGATATTGCCGAAAGAAGGGTTCCCCAGGACGGAAGATTCACCTTAAAAATGGAGGGTAAAGAGGTCGATATCCGCGTCTCCTGCATGCCCACGATATACGGAGAGAATGTGGTGCTTCGCCTTTTAGATGTATCCAGTACACTTTTAAGCCTTAAGGATTTAGGGTTTTCCCAGGGCATTTTAGAAAAATACCAGAAACTTATTCTAAGGTCCCATGGGATGGTTTTAGTTACCGGACCTACCGGTTCCGGAAAGACCACCGCCCTTTACGCCTCATTGGATAAAATCAATACCAAAGGGAAAAATATCATTACCATTGAGGATCCGGTAGAGTATAAGCTCTCCGGCATCAGACAGACCCAGGTGAATTCCAAGGTAAATTTGACTTTTGCCAATGGTCTAAGGTCGATATTGCGCCAGGACCCGGACATTATAATGGTCGGTGAGATCAGAGATTTTGAGACCGCGGAAATTGCCATTAACGCCGCTTTAACCGGCCACCTGGTTTTTTCTACCCTGCATACTAATGATGCTGCCGGCGCGGTGGCCAGATTGCTGGATATGGGGGTAGAGTCGTTTTTAATCTCTTCGGCTTTAAGCGGGGTTTTAGCTCAAAGGTTAGTCCGGACTATGTGCAAAGATTGCCAGGGAAAAGGCTGCCGTAAGTGTATGGATATCGGCTATAAGGGCAGAATCGGGATTTTTGAATTTATGGAAGTTGATGAGAAAATACGCAATCTAATTGTCAACAAGGCTCCTCAAGAGGAAATTAGAAAGCAAGCCATAGCTGCGGGTATGGTTACCTTAAAAGATGACGGAATGGCCAAAGTCAAAGAAGGCTTAACTACCATGGAAGAAGTGTTGAGGGTAACGGAGGAACAGTAAGTTAGCTATCAGCTTTCAGCCATCAGCCGTCAGCTATGAAAAATCAGAGGTTCAGAAAACTAAAGATTTGGGAAAAGGCGATAGATTTTATAGAAGAAATTTATAAAATTACCAATAAATTTCCTGGAAAGGAATTATACGGACTTACGAGTCAGTTACGCAGGGCAGCAACATCCATAGCGTTAAATATCGCTGAAGGTAGCGGAGCCGAATCAGACAGGGAATTTAGCAGGTTTTTATCAATTGCTATAAAATCTAATTATGAACTTATGTGTGGTATAGAAATAGCAGTAAGATTAAGTTATTGTTCAGAGGAAGAATCAAGAAATATATTTAAAAATTCTGATGAATTAGCAGCTATGATAGCAGGTTTTAAGAAAAAGCTGAAAGCTGAAAGCTGATAGCTGAAGGCTTTCAGGAGGAATGATGGCTGTTTATCTTTACAAGGCGCGGGATGCAAGTGGAAAGGCGGTCAAGGGCACTATGGAAGCGGCTGGCCGGGAGGAGCTGATCGATAAGCTGAACAAGATGGGTTATATGATAACCCAGGTCAATGAGGCCATTTCCGGAATTAAGTTAGAATCAACACTGGAGAAGCTAAAAAGGGTGAGCACTGAAGATATGATTATATTTAACATCCAGCTGGCTAATATGATCAGTGCCGGGATAAGCATTCTATCCAGTTTAAACTCGCTCTCTAAGCAGATTGAAAACAAGAAGTTAAGAGAGACCATAGGCGATGTGGCCAGGAATATTGAGGCCGGAGACAGTTTTTCCCAAAGCCTGGCCCGGTATCCTAAGATTTTTCCTTTCCTTTTGGTAAGTATGATGAAAGTAGGAGAGGCCAGCGGAAAATTAGACCGAGTGCTGGTAAGGTACGCTAAATTTGCCGAACAGCAATATGACTTAAAACAAAAGATAAAAGGCGCCCTGTTTTATCCGATGATACTCTTGGCGGCTGGAGTAGCAGTTACCCTTTTCGTAGTTACCTTTATCATCCCCCAATTTGCGGAAATTTTTCTAAAGGTGGGGATAAAACTGCCCCTGG
Source organism: uncultured Planctomycetia bacterium (assembly GCA_964420965.1). Classification (GTDB taxonomy): domain Bacteria; phylum Omnitrophota; class Gorgyraeia; order Duberdicusellales; family 4484-171; genus CAYQUQ01. The sequence goes on from CAYQUQ010000003.1 coordinate 41,858, forward strand.
TTACTCAGGTTCTGTATAAAATCGGTACCGGCATTAAGCAATACTGGTATTTAGGGGCTTTATTGGTAGGCATCTTAGCCCTGGCCATAAAGCTTTATCTAAAAACAGAGAGAGGAAGGCTTAATTTCGACAGATTTAAATTGAAGATGCCGGTATTTGGTTCCTTGCACCGTAAAGTAGTGGTCTCAGGGTTCTCCCGCACCCTGGGCACACTTTTAGCCAGCGGGGTTCATATACTGGAAGCTTTGGATATAGTAAAGGGGGTGGTTGGCAATAAGGTTATGGCTAATGTTATTGCTAACGTGAGGGTTTCAGTGGAGAAAGGCGAAAGCATATCGGAGTCTTTAAGGGTAAGCGAAGAGTTCCCTCCGGATGCAATTCAGATGATTTCCGCCGGAGAGGAAACCGGAGACCTGGCCGGTATGCTGGACAGAATCGCTGACTTTTATGATACTTATATCGGATACGCGGTAAAGAAGTTGACTACCATAATAGAGCCGTTGTTTTTGATTATAATAGGGGCTATGGTAGGTTTTATTATGGCCTCTTTGCTTTTGCCGATGTTTGATATGATGAAGGTATTGAGACATTGAGGAAGTTATAAGTTGTAAGTTTTAAGTTGTAAGTTCGATAGGGAATAAAATATAGGGTAAAAAACTTACAGTTAGAAAAGGAGGTTTGGGATGAGAAAAGGGTTTACGTTGATTGAGTTGTTAATCGTCATCGCGGTAATTTCTATCCTAATCGGCATTGCTCTGCCGCGGTTTAAGGGTATGCAGGATGAAGGAAACATTGCCAAGGCCAAGGGTGAGCTAAGGACCCTTCAGACTGCCATTGAGAGTTACTATATCCATAATAACAATGCTTACCCGGCTACCGGGGCCGCTGCCCTTCAGACTGCTTTGGCTTCGGCAACGCCCAGCATTATAACTTACGTACCCACAGATCCATTCAGTTCCACTGGCGCTGATTATGTTTATGTTATGGGCGGGACTAACAGCAAGTATTGGATTGTATATTCTGCCGGTCCGGATGGAGATGGCGTCGCAGCTATCGTGAGCGACGCGGTTAGCGAGACAACAAACGGTGCAAGCTGCATCTATGTTTCCAATATGGGTGAGGATACTCAACCGTAAAATAGTTATAAGTTTTAAGTTATAAGTTTTAAGTTACAGGAGAGGCGTGGTAACGGTAACAAATAATAAGCAGGGATTTAGTCTACTAGAGGTTCTTGTTGCTTTAATTGTGCTTGTTACCGGAGTAGTTGCTATTTCAGGGGCTTTTAGTGCGGGGATACTTTCATCAACGGATGTGGAGAATGTGGATTTGGCCTTAAATATTGCCCAGGCTAAGATGGAGGAGGTTAAGAATACGGCTTTCGCCAGTTTAGCCGACAGCGGCCCCACCGCGGACCCTAATTTTTCTGATTTCAATGTCACCGTAGGTGTGGCCGAAGGCACTAATCCCATGCAGGTAGAGGTTACAGTAGCCTGGAATGCTAAAGGGGGACAACCGAGCATCATGTTGACGACGCTCGTGGCCGACATAACAGCACTGGCCAATTAGCAGTTAAGAAGCGCGAAGATGAAAAAGGGGTTAACTTTAATCGAGCTTATGATTACTATCGTGATGTTTGTTGCTTTGGCTGCCTCAACCTTTTATGTTTTTCGTGCCGTATTGTTAAGCTGGTCTTCCCAGGAAGATAGATCCGGAATCAACATCAATCTTGACTGGAGGATGGAAGAAATAGTAAGGGATTTAAGGGAAGCCAAGCAGGTTCAGTCAGTAACCGGATATGATGAGATACGATTCACCCTGGATAATAGCGCCTTTTATATCTATTACTTTTATAATTCCAGTGATTCTTACGTTCCGCCCCCGGCTTTCAATCAGAGTAGCTATGAGTTAAGAAGGGCAGCTTTAACCGGTGGCATAAACGGGACCTTTACCTACGGAAACGGGAGGTTGATGCTAACTGATTTATTGCCGCCAACGACATCGGATTTATCTCTGGGCAGTAATCTGATAACTATTGACCTAAGTATTACCAGAGGTGATGAGACCATAAGGTCAAGGACGCAGGTGAGGCCAAGGAACTTATGAAGAAGCTATCAGCTATCAGCTATCAGCTATCAGCAAGAAAAAGGAAGGGGTCGATATTGATACTTACCTTTGTAATAATGACAATCCTTATCTCTATAACTATAGGCTTTTTGTTTATGATATCGGCTCAAACCAAGAGCGTCGGCCACGACATAAACAATGCTAAGGCCTTGTGGCTTGCCGAAGCCGGACTACAGAGGTATATGTATCTTATTAATAATGATGCCAGTTATCGGACAACTTATCCGGATTTAAGCGCCAGCCTGGGAGACGGAAATTACACTGTAACAGCCACTTATGCAGTGGTGAATGAGCTGGATACTTATTCGCTTACTTCAACCGGAACTGTTGATAGTTTCAGCCGGAAAATAACCCAGTCAGCAGTTATAACATCGGGCGCCTTAGACCGTACCATACACGCCGACGCATCCCACGTGGATTTCAGCAATTCGACCGGCACCGTGGATGGACACGTAAGTTGTTATGTCGCGGTGGACAACGAGGAAGGTATGACGATCACCGGAGAAGTAACTGAAGCTTACCGCCCAAAAATTTTTCCGGTCGTAAGCTGGGCTTATTACGAAGCCCTTGCCGAGGATGCAGGCCAGGTTATAACCGGCCCGGGTTTTACGTTCGAAAACGCCACCTACACCGGAGTATGGTATTCGACGCACGCAGTCACCATAGGGGATAATGCCAATATCCAGGGCTCAATAATTGCCGAAGGAAATATCGATTTCACGGACAGGGCAGACAGTGTGACTGTGGCTCCGTCTTCTGTGACTAATTATCCGGCGCTTCTCTCAGGCGGGACCATCAACACCAATGCTACCGGTTCTCCGGCGCAAAGAATCGGGCTGCAGAATAGCACAATCAGCGGCCTTATTTGGGCTGATAGTGATGTTACGCTGGATTATATGAAAAATAACGTCACAATTACCGGCACAGTATTAGCCGGCAACAATATTAATATGAAATACAGCAGTGATTTTACCGTTACTTACGATGCCGGTATATTTTCGCCGTTTCCGGGGGGCATCTCATTTACCGGTGGCACAGAGACGACCACTGTAGCGCAAGATGATTGGAACGAGGTTGTTCCGGCAAGCTAAAAAAGTCATAAGTCATAAGTTATAAGTTATGAATTTGGCAGCTATTAAGGGAAAAATTCCGGTAATTGTGAAGAAACTTCAGGCAATTTTTAAGAAGGATTTTGTGGTTGGCTTGGATGTAGGAAGCAGTTCGGTAAAGATAGTTCAGTTTATAAAAAGGGAAGATGGACTACATTTAATCAAGGCCGGTTTAGAAGAGATTGCTCAGGTAAAAGATGAGGCCTGGCGTGGAAAAGGGGTTATAATCCCCCTTAAGAATTTATTGCGCGGAGTTGATTTTAAAAAATCGAAATTTGTGGTAGCCATTAATTGCGGAAACACTGCCTTAAGGTCTATAACTACTCCCTTTATGCCCCGGGCCGAGTTAAAAACCGCGATAACTTTAGAGGCAAAAAATTACTTTCCCTTTTCTGTAGATGAAGCTTTTTTAGATTTTGAAATATTAGACACAATGGTAGAGAAAGGAATTAAGAAATATAAGGTGTTAGTGGCCACTTCCCCTAAAAAAACCGTAGCTAGATCCCTTTCTTTGCTGGATGGAGTGGGCATAAAACCAGCGGCATTCATTACCACCTGTTTGGCCCTGAAAAAAACAGTTGAGAATACTGCCTCCGGTGAAGAGGAGGTGAAAGCTTTCCTGGATATCGGAAAGCAATTTTCGGAGTTAGCCATTTTTTCGGGGAAAGAGCTGGTATTTTCCCGCAAGATTCCCGTAGCCGGAGATGATTTTACCGAGGCCATGACCGGAGTCTTGGTATCCGATAAAGGTAAGACTCAACTTACCATAGAGGAGGCAGAGAAGATTAAGCGGGAAGTAGGATTACCTTTGGCAGGCGAGCCGAAAATGGTAGAAGATAAAATATCCACAACCCAGATTATGGCTCTGCTGCGTACGCCGGCAGAACAATTAGTTAACGAAATAGACCGTTGTTTTGATTATTACCGGGAAGAAACTAAGGGCAGGGAGGTTGCTTCCCTGGTCCTTTTTGGCGGAGGAGCTCTGCTCAAGGGTCTGGATAAGTTTATCTCCCAGGAATTATCTTTAGAAGTTAAGGCCGGCAATCCCCTGGGAGGTTTTAAAAAAGAACCTGAGACAGCAAGCCTTAAGGAGGTTGAACTTTCCCGTCTGAACTTAGCCATTGGTGCTGCCCTAAGCCAGGCTAAGGGCATTAATTTACTCCCCCCGGAGGTAAAACACGAGACTAAAAGAATGTTTAAACGCACCACTCTAAGGAGTATAATTATAAGTACGGTTCTTATTCTAAGTTTTATCTATATCGGAATGAAGATACAGCTGGGTAATTTTCAGAAGCGAATCAAGGCAGCTACCCTGGAATTAGGGGGGTTAAGGTTTGGGCTGGCCGAGGCCAAAAAGCAGAGCTTAGCTAACTCCCTATTGGCCAGTGAGCCTTTCTGGGAGGATGTGTTTATCGAGGTTAGCAATATTATACCCGATGAAATTTATCTTACCCATTTAAGTAAGCAGGGCAGTCGTCTTAAACTCAAAGGAGTAGTGGAATCAAAAGAAGAAGGGGAGATAATTTCTAAGTTTATGTTTGGTTTAGAAAAAGGAGTATTTAACCACGTAAAGCTGATTTCCAGCCGGGATTTAACTACCAGAGCGGCCAACGAATTTGAATTAGAGTGCGGGCTGGATTGAAATAGTAGTTAGTAGTTAGTATGATGAGGTTGTCGAAACAGACATCTATTATCGCAGGAGCAGCAGGAGCAATATTGATGGGACTGCTGGTTTTATATGCTCCTCTTATCAGCAGATTAGGTAAAGAGGGTGCAAAATGCAGAGCAATAGAGTCTGAGGCAAACCAGGCCCGGAACATGATTAAATTAGCTAAAGTATCTAAAGCAAAACGCGATCTGGTGGCTGAATCCGACGCTTCGTTAGCTATGGATGAGTTGACTAAATTAGCTAAACAGAAGAGTATTAATTGCCTCTCGGTAATTCCTAAGAATAGCCAGATAAAAGAGATGGCCGGCTATAAAGTTCTTCCTATCGAAATGGCGGTGACTTCGACCTATAAACAATTGGGTATCTTCTTAGGTTCTTTAGATAAGTTTACCCAGAGCGTAATTACGGTAGAGAGCTTTAGCGCCGCTCTTATTAGCAGAGGTAAGGATGAGCTAAGAACCAAGTTAACGGTAAATGTTCACCTTTCCAATTGAAATGAAGGATAAGAAACTATTAGTGTTAATTGTGTTAGCGGTATTAGCGGTAGTGAGTTTAATCTACGGCCTGGTTGCGCCGCCAAAAAGTAGGTACAGATCATCTTCAGATAGTCCAATTGTTTCGGTGAGTCAGGGTAAACCCGCATCAGGAGAATTTGTTTCGGAAGTAAGAGCCAAAAAGAGAACCACCTTTGCTTCCTGGGGCCGGAATCCCTTTTTGTTTCAGCCGCTCGCGGGTAAGGAAGCAAAACAAACTGTTTTAGACGGTATCATCTGGGACAGCCGGGAGCCCAAGGCAGTAATAGGCGGAGAGATTTTAGGGGTAGGAGACAGTATCGGACCAAATAAAATAGTGGATATAAAGCCGGACAAAGTTATCTTGAACGACGGGGTTAATAACATCGAACTTGAGCTTGAACTGTAAGGTAAAAAATGGCTAGGGATAAAGTCAGGTAATGGAACAAAAAAGAAAGAAAACCCGCCAAAAAGTTCCTTTCCCCAGGATTGAAGTAATTTTCTGGATAATGACTATCTCCATGGCCATCTTCATCAATCTTTCTTCCCAGGTCCTGTTTAAAGCCGATATTTCCCTGATGATGGTACTCCTGGTGGCTTTTCTGATTATCATTCTGGCCCGGGTTTGGATCAAATTGAGACGTCACAAAAGA
>CAYQUQ010000003.1:47934-75638 GCA_964420965.1 uncultured Planctomycetia bacterium
CTTTATCTTTACTTTTGCTTACGGTCGGAACGGCCCGGGCGGCGCTCTACTACTATTTACCGGCTTTGATCGCCATTTCCATGGCCGTGCTCCTGGTGGTCGATCCCCGTAGTTCGGTGATTATCCTGGTGGCAGTGTGCACATTTTTCCTGGGTGAGGGTTTCTGGAGGATCAGTATCAGCAGCGGTAAGGGGTTGATGTTTCCGGCGGCATTCTTAAGAATTTTTTCTTTGACTTTGGTTACCATATTCGCTTATTATTTATACAGGAGGGAGATGACCATGCGCAATCATCTTAAAATAGTCAACGAAAGGTTAAAGGATTTAGACCGGTTGAAGTCGGAATTTGTGGCTAATGTATCCCACGAATTGCGTACCCCTTTGACCTCGATCAAGAACGCGGTTTCTTTATTCAGGAAGAAGCTGAGCGACCAGAATAAAATCTCCATATCCTACGATGAGCTGATCGATATTATTTCTTCCAATATCGACCGGCAGTCCCGTCTGATCAGCTCCCTTCTCGATCTGGCCAAAATAGAGAAGGGCGGGGGAAGCGCTGAGCGTTCCTTGATCAATGTGGGCAAGGTCGCCCAGGGAGTCTTAAAGTCTCTAAAAATAGAGGCCGATATAAATAATATCGATTTCAGCGTCGATATCTCCAAAAATCTGCCTAAAATTTACGCTTCCGAAGATCAGATCGCCGGAGTTTACACTAATCTTTTACAGAATGCGTTAAAGTACACGGGAGAAAGAGGTAGGATTTTTTTGCGCATAAGGGTAGTTCAGAACAAAATAGAATCGGTAATCGAGGATACGGGTGCCGGGATACCCCAAGAGGATTTGGATAAAATATTTGATAAATTCGTGCGTTTAGAAAGGGTCCTGGAACGCCGAAAAGAAGGAACCGGCTTAGGTTTAGTAATAACCAAGAAAATCATCGAGTCTCATGGGGGTAAAATTTCGGTTGAAAGTACTATCGGCAAAGGGACTAAATTTACCTTTACCCTGCCTTCCGGATTAAGGCCCGGGGATGAAAAGAGAAAATTATGGAGAAAACGTGACCATGGATCCGAAGACAATATTGATCGTCGAGGATGAACCGGATATTTTAAAGACCCTTACTGTCTTTCTGGAGTCAGAGGGTTTTAAGGTGATCACGGCCCGCGACGGCATTGCCGGCGTGGATATGGTCCGGGAAAAGATTCCGGATTTAGTAATTCTGGATTTAATGCTGCCTAAGCTGGACGGTTTTAAGGTCTGCCGGATTTTAAAATTTGATGAGAATTTAAGTTCGATACCCGTAATCATGTTCACGGCCCGGGCTCAAGAATCGGATCGAAAGCTGGGGCAGGAAGTGGGTGCCAATGTTTATATTGCCAAACCCTTTGACCCCGAGGTCTTGCTGTTAAAAATTAAAGAACTGATTAAATAGATTTATTGCCGCCTTATTTAAGGAGGAAGCTGTTTGTGGCTAAAAAAGAGGAAATAATTGACCTGTTGCTCAAAGAGGGGTTAATCAACGAAGAGCAGGTCGTCCGGGCCAAGGATGAGGTAAAGCGCACCGGCCTTACCCTGGTTAAGGCCTTGGAGAAGCTTGAGTTTATCACCGAGGAGGATATCGCTAAAGTGCTGGCTCAGAGTTTTGGCGTACCCTACATCAATCTGGCGGACTATATTATTGATGCGGAGCTAACCAAGTCAATTCCGGAAAAGGCAGCGCGAAAGTACAAAACAGTCCCCCTCTTTAAAGTCGGAGACAGTTTGACCGTGGCCATGGTAAACCCTCAGGACATAGTGTCTTTGGATCAAATCCGCAAAATCAGTAAGATCGAGAATATCGAAATCGTATTAGCTTCCGAAACCGGACTGCAAAAGGTATTGAATTCCTTTTACGGAGCGGCCGGGACGGTAGATGAGATAGTCGATTCTATCGATGCCGAAAAGATGGCCCTTGAGGAAGAAAAGGATTTAGCCGAAGTAGCCGAGGAGGCTCCGATAGTTAAGCTGGTCAATCTTGTATTCATGAAGGCGGTTAAGGACCGGGCTTCGGACATTCATATTGAGCCGGGAGAGAAAATTTTAAGGGTGCGTAACCGGGTGGACGGAGTGCTCCGGGAGGCCTACAGCCTGCCTAAGAATTTACAGCGCGCGGTTGCCTCCCGAATTAAGATTCTGTCGGAGATGGATATCGCCGAAAGCAGAAGGCCCCAGGACGGCCGGATCCGGATCAGAGTCGAGGATAAAGATTTAGACGTAAGGGTTTCTACCTTTCCCACTGTCCACGGCGAGAATGTGGTTATGAGGCTGCTGGATAAGACGGCGGTAATACTGGGCTTAAAAGAATTAGGCTTATCCCGGGAAGGACTGGCTATTTTCGATCAGCTCATCCGGCGGCCGAACGGGATAATCATGGTAACCGGGCCGACCGGTTCGGGGAAAACAACCACTCTTTACGCGGCTTTAACCACGATTAATTCTATCGATAAAAACATCATCACCGTCGAGGATCCGGTAGAGTATGAATTGCCGTTGATTCGGCAAACCCAGGTAAATTCTAAAATCAACCTTACCTTTGCCGTCGCCCTGCGGGCAATACTACGCCAGGATCCAGATGTGATAATGGTCGGAGAAATCCGGGATAAGGAGACGGCTGATATCGCCATCCGGGCATCTTTAACCGGCCATTTAGTATTTTCGACTCTACATACTAACGATGCGCCTTCCTCTTTGACCCGCCTGATTGATATGGGGGTAGAGCCTTTTCTGATTTCCAGCTCGGTTATCGGCATACTGGCCCAAAGGCTGGTGAGAGTAATTTGCCATAAATGTAAGGAGAAGTATGCCGTCCCGGACGTAGTGTTGAAAGGTTTGGGAATTAAGGAAAAGTTAGAATTTTACCGCGGCAAGGGGTGTAAGCATTGTGAGGAGTCGGGATTTAAGGGCCGAATCGGTATATTTGAATTGTTGGCGGTAAATGAAGAGATACGGAATATGGTTAATGAGAAACAGTCGTCGGACAAGATTAAAGCCAAAGCCCTGGAGCTGGGCCTGATGCAGGTTTTAAAGTCCGACGGGATGGATAAAGTGAAAAAGGGAGTCACCACCATCGAGGAGGTTTTAAGGGTCACTAAGACCGAGTAGTTATGGCTAAATACCAGTATAAAGCCCGGGATGAAAGCGGCAAGCTCATCAGCGGGATTATGGAAGCCGAGTCCGAGGCCGCGGTAGCGGAGAAACTAAAAGAAAGCGAACACATTCCGATCTCGGTGGAAGAAGCCCGGGAGAAAGAAGGTTTCATCAGTAAGCTTTTGCTCCGCTTTAAAAAAGTTAAACTTTCCGAATTAAACATGTTTACGCGCCAGCTGGCCACTTTACAGCGGGCCGGAGTCCCGGTGTTGGCCTCTCTGAGCGCTTTGATTGAACAGTCGAGTAACAAGATTTTTAAAGACGCCTTAGGGGAAATCGCCAGAGACGTTAAAGGAGGATCAAGTCTCTCCCAGGCTTTCGAAAAATTTCCCGGGATATTCGGGCCGCTTTATGTAAATATGGTCAAGTCCGGAGAAGAGGGGGGTATTTTAAACGAATCCCTGGAGCAGCTGGCCGACTTAGGCACACACGAAGAGAAAATACACAGGAGTATTAAGGCCGCCACCCGCTATCCGCTAATGGTGGTTTCGGCCATAGTAATCGCTTTTATTATTTTAATCCTCCTGGTTGTGCCTCGTTTTGCCAAAGTCTATACCGACGCCGGGGTGGATTTACCCTTACCGACCCGGATGTTAATCTGGTTGAATTACGCCATAACTAAATACTGGTATATTGTGCTTTTGGCCTTGGCCGCAGTCATAGTGGCTTTCCGGAAATTTATCAGTACCGATAAGGGTAGATTTACCTGGGATAGATTGAAATTGAAGTTTCCGGTTTTCGGGCCCCTGCTGACTAAAATTTACATGTCCCGTTTCAGCCGGGTTACCGGGACCCTGATGCACAGTGGTGTGCCGATTTTACGGATTTTAGAATTGGCCGCGACCGGGGTGGGTAATGTAGTCATATCCCAAACCATAGACAGCATCCGGGAAGGAGTAAACGAGGGTGAAGGTATGGTTATACCGATGCGGTCCAGCCGGCTGTTTCCCCCGATCGTGATTCAGATGGTTTCGGTCGGCGAAGATACCGGGAAGGTGGATGAACTGCTCTTGTTTGTGGCTGATTATTATGACGCCCAGGTAGAGTATACTATTGAAAATTTTACTTCTTTGATCGAACCGATGTTGCTCTTGGTGCTGGGCTGTGCTGTTTTATTCATGGCTTTAGGGATATTCCTGCCGATGTGGAATTTGATGGCCTTGTTTAAGGGCTAAAAAGAAAAGTTGGCTTATTTTGTTGACAGGGTTAATTCTACGCATATAATATATATGATAGGAAGGAATTAACGTATTAACCCAAAAAGAAGAGGAGGGGAGAGATGCGTAAGGGTTTTACCTTGATCGAGTTAGTCATGATCATTGTCATCCTGGGCATTCTGGCCGCAGTGGCTATTCCCAGATACTTTGATCTCCAACAGCAAGCCCAGCAATCTGCCGAGGAAGGCATTGTCGGGGGAGTAAGGGCCGGAATCTCTACTTATTATGCCAATCAGTGCGCTACCGCGTCCTGTGCCTTTCCGGCCAGCTTGGACGCCGCTACAGCCGCGGCCTGTTCGTCCACAAATCCTTGTTTCGGCACTATCTTGTCGCAAACCGTAACTACCGATTGGGCCAAAGCCGCAACTTTTTCCTATACCGGCCCGGATACCTCTACCGGCCTTACTTACAGCTACGACGCTTCCGACGGAAGTTTTGAAGGCAGTTAAGGCTTAGGATCGGGATCAGGCGCATTTAGCGTCTTGACGGCAAGTGATTACACTCTAAGCATTAAAATAGAGGAAGGGGTATTTCTAGATAGATACAACCGGAGGCAGAGAGATAAAAGATTTTCTCGTGGCCTCCGGTTTTGTATATGGAGGCATGAGATATATAAGGTCCCATTCCTGTAGTAAATGTCGTCTTCTACCGGGGTTTACCTTGATCGAGCTGGTCATGGTTATGATCATCTTAGGGATTCTGGCCCTGATTTCGATCAACCCCAGCGGCGGCCTTCATGATTATCGCACCAACCAGGCCGCTCAGAAAATTCAGTCCGATATCCGGTATGCCCAGAGTTATGCCCTGGCCACTCAACATTGGACTGGTATCCGGTTTACCATCAGTGAGGAAAGATATAGAATATATGTTGAGGATCCGGCCGGAACCTGGACCCTGATCAAGGACCCTTTAACCAAGCAGGATTTTGATGTCGATTTAGATGCTCGTCATTTTCTGGGAGTTAACATCGGGAATACTGATTTTGACGGCCGTGCTGACTTAGCTTTTAACCCGGCTGGTAAGCCTCACGATTTTATCTGGAGCACTAAGGCAACCACAGCCTTATCCAGCACCGGCACGGTTGGGCTGGATGGTGATATCTGGGGATGTGCTTGTAACCCCCATACGGTAGTTATAAATGTTGAGCCGGTTACCGGCGAAGTGACCATTAGCCGGTAACAGTAGTCATAAGTCATAAGTTATAAGTCATAAGTTGGATTTGTGCAAGATTTTAGAAAATTAGATATTTATAATAGAGCTATAGATTATTGTGCAGATATTTATAAATTCTCTGTAAAAATGCCTTCTAGCGAGAAGTACGGACTTATTTCTCAGATAAGAAGGGCAGGAAGTTCAATACCGTTAAATATATCTGAAGGTGCTGGCTCGAGTTCCAATAAAGAGTTTTCTTTATTTATAAGTTATGCATACCGTTCAATTAATGAAGTTTTAACATGTATAGAATTAGTGAAAAAATTAAATTTAGTCAGGGAAGGTGTTACTATAGAGAAGCTAGAGGAAAAAGGGGTAGAGCTTAGCCGTATGATTTATTCATTTTTTAAAAAACTCGGCGGCAAAACCTATAACCTATAACTTACAACTTAAAACTTATGACTAAGAAAGGTTTTACTCTGATCGAAATCGTGGCCGTAATCATCGTGATTGGCATAGCTTCCTTAGGCCTGGTCGGGGTTATTCACCAGGTTCTAATTGACGTGCACAGGCCTCATACCTTGACCACGGCCACGGCTTTAGCCGAAGGCGAAGCCGAGCGAGTGATGGGGCTTAGCTTTGCCAATGTGGTTGATGAGAATCGGGGCAGTCCGGCCAGCTATAGCGGTAATTTTTCCAACTACAGTTGGGAGGTGCGGGTGGACAGCTTAGACAGTGCTGCACCGAGTTTAGGCAGCGATGCCGATATGAGTGATTATAAGGTAGTTGAGGTCAGAGTCCATCATGCGGCTGTCGGTCATGTTTCCCTGACCTTTTTACGCACTCATTATTAACCATGTTAAAAAGACGAGATACGAAAAAAAGCGTTACCTTCATCGAATTGATCATGGCCATTGTCCTTTTAGCTATTATCGCCGGCATCGGGGTCCCCCTGCTTCTTGCGGCCAATGAGGCCTGGGTGCTGGCCATCCAGAGAAACGAGATGTCCGAGGTAGCCAGAGTAGCTTTAGACCGTATAATCCGAGAAATAAGGATGACCAACAATACCACCAGTGTTTTGACCGCTAACGGCACTACGTTCAGTTTTATCGCCCAGGATATCGACGGAGATTCGAGTACGGACACAATTACTTTTGGCCGCTCCGGGACGACTTTACGGCGTAATCTTGGCGGGACAGTTAATGATTTGGCGGAAGACGTGAGCGCGCTTGCGTTTACCTATTACGACTCCAGCGGTTCAGTTATTGCTACTCCGGCGGTGAGCCCTTCGGCAACCGATATCAGGCGGGTTAAGGTCAGTCTGACTTTTTCTCTGGGCGCCACCCAGCTTAATATAGAGTCGCAGGTTTCGCCGCGGATGCTTAACTTATAAAAATGAAGGATAAAAACCACAGAAAGGCCATAGGGATTATTGCTGCTGTTTTCATTATGGTCATGGTGGGGATAATGGGCGTGGTAGTCGTCTCCCTTTACGGCACCGATTCCTCAAGTGCGCTTCACTACATGCATTCCCAAAAAGCTTTTTTTGTGGCTGAAGCCGGCATCGAGTACGTTATCGAAAAGCTGCACAGCGATTCCAGTTACCGGGCCAGTCCGACCACGGTAACCGGCGATTTAAGCGGGGGTTCGTTTTCGGTAGCCGTAAGCAAAGCCGACACTACCTATACTTTGGTTTCCACCGCCACCACCAATATTGCCACCCGGGTGGTGGACCGGGAGGTTGACGTCGAACCGGCAACCGGGGCCGATGCCTATCCCGGCGGCGTGCCCGAAGCTTTTGAATACGCAATGCATTCTTTCGGCAATCATACCAAGTTTAAAGATTCTAATATAACCGTAAACGGTAATGTCGCCGCCACAAATCAGGTTCAGGATTCCGGTGATCCTACCATAAATGGCGATATAACTGAAAATTCTTCGGTTTCCGCTCCTTTTTCCGTGGATATGGCCGGCTATAGATCCATTGCCGATACTATCGAAAGCGACGGCTTCTTGTTTACTTCCGGTGTTACCTACGGTTCACCGGGCAATGAATTGGTTTATTACATTGAAGGTAACGTTACCATCCCCGATAACGTAACTATTTACGGCTCGGTTATCGCCGACAATAATATTTTTATTCAGTCCAGTGGCGTTACTATCGATGCCGCTTCGGGATATCCGGCCTTGATTGCCGATAATAATGTCCACGGCAACGGCTTGACCAATTCCACGATCAGCGGATTGATCGTCGCCGATAACAATATTGATTTTGACAGCCTTGCAAATACCACTATTAACGGCACAATGCTTTCCGATAATAATATCCTTACCCGGTCCGGTGATAACTACAGTGTTATTAACTATGACCCCGATATCATGATCAATCCCCCAATGTATTTTCCGGGATATGACCCGCCGATTTTAGTTACCAGCGGGTCCTGGGAAGAAGTGTATTAGGTTATGATCAAAGTTAAAGCCATAAAAGAGATATTCGCCAGACAGAGCGGGAAACTCACCGGTTTTTTCCAGAAGAAACCCAAAGCGGTAATCTCTATTGAGTTCGGCCAGGCCTGTTTAAAAATCGCCTATCTTAAGCCGGCTAAGCCGGGATTTAAACTGGTTGATTACGCCCTGGATAAAATAACTTTTAAAAAAGAGAACGCAGAGCGAATAATAAATTTTATCCGTACCTTTCTTAACAAGTATTCCCTGGAAGATGCTTACGTGTATTTAACCATTTCTGACCCCGCTTCCGTGGCTGTAAAACATCTTACCCTTCCCGTACTTTCCAAGGAAGAAACCTTAAGGTCGGCAAAATGGCAATTAAAAGAAGACCTGGCTTTTAAGCTGGAAGGCGCGATTATCGACTCTCAGATCGTCAAGGAATATGCGGACCGCGGGGGGGCGAAAAAAAACGATATAGTGTTTGCGGTCGCCAGTACTGAGGGGGTAGAAAAATATGTATCCCTGCTCGGCAAATGCCAACTTACTCCGACAGTCATTTCCTACGCCCCCTTTAACTACGCCAACATATTAAAATTCCAGGATAATCCGGGAGGGGTTCAACTGGTGGTGGATTTAGGTTACGATGAAACAACCCTTTATATGTATTTAAATAATAAACTCCAATTTATCCGAAAACTGTCCTTCTCTTCCGAGCGGATAACCCAGGCTTTAACCGAGACTGTGACCTCCGACAAGGGGACCCTGCAACTGTCTTACCAAGAGGCCAACGAAGTAAAGGAGAAGTTCGGTTTCCCCCAGGATCCCAATCAGCTTTTAACTAAGGACCTTAAGGGAATTCAGGTTATTTCACTGATCCGCCCCTCTTTAGAAATGTTGGCCAGGGAGCTTAAGCGCACCCTCGATTACTTAGGCTCAAAGCTTGAAGTCGAAATTCCCCAAAGTATTTTTATCGTCGGCGGGGGAAGCAAGCTGAAAAATCTAAAACAGTTTTTAAGTCAGGAACTGGACATAGAGGTAAAGGCGCTGTCTCGTTCCGAATATATCGATACCGCAAATATCGATGAAAAGCGCCTTAACAATGCCGGCCCGCAATTATTTAATGTGCTGGGAGCGGTTTTATCCGATTCTAAGGCCATTAATTTAGCCCCCCATCGGATTAAAGCCCAGAAAGCGGAGCTGATCCAGAAGGTTTCTTTAAGGGTTCTTGCGGTTACGGTCGGATTAATCTTTTTAGTCTCTTTTTTAATCGTTAAACTGCAGATTCGCGATTACCGTAACCGGCTTAGGCTGGCCAAGAATCATTTAGAAACCATAAAAGAGATTAAGGTTTTGCAGGATAGCATCGCCGCCCGGGAAGGCCTTATAAACAAGATCCAAAAGGGGCGTGTTCCTGTGGACCGACTGCTTGTTTTATTGAGCACTATTATTCCCAACGAGATTGTTCTGGATAAATTTATGCTTAATCAGGATAAGCATCTCTTGACTTTGCGGGGGTATGTTTTTAGCAGCGGAAAAATTGCCGAGGCCGCCTTAGTTGAGTTCATGACCAATCTCGAGGCCACGTCCTTTTTTTCCGAGGCCAGGCTGGTATCGTCCCGGAAAGAGCACAGGGCTCAACTATTTGAGATACAGTGTGATTTGGCTTTTTAGAGGTTAATATGACAAATGTAACCGCAGTTCAAAAAAGAATATTAATATCGGGCTTCATCGTCGCCGCGGCCTGCGTAATTTTCTGGATTTTTGTCTACCTGCCCAGCAAAGAGACTGTTTCCGAGATCAAGGAAGAACTGGCCGGTATCCAGCGCCAGATTGACGAAATAAAGGTTATCGTCGGGGAAGACCGGTCTTTAGAGGAGAGCATAACCATGTCTCGGGAAAGATTTGAGGAGCTGGACGCTAAATTTCCGGCTAAAGAGGAAGAGAGCCTGGAGAAAATTTCTGAATTCAGCCGGCAGCTAAATATAGAGCTTCTGGCCATACGGCCTAAACCTAAAAAGGCTTTTGTCAGTGCGGATAATGACAGCTTATCGCTGGAGGGTAAGGCCTGCCAGAATCTTTTTGTCTCCATAAGAATCAAGTGCCGTTATGAAGACCTGGTGGAATATATAAAACTTTTAAAAGCAGAGTTGCCCTCTCTGGTGACCGTGGAAAAATTAGACATCGTAATTGATCGCACGAAAAGGTCAGAAGGTTTAAGTATTAACTTAGGATTTAATTTCTATTTGGTGTCTTAACGCCGGGGAATAAATTTAGAGGAGGAGAATGCTTCCCAAAGACCAAAAGATGAAGCTGGCAGTTACCGCCGGGTTAGTGCTGATACTGATTTTTGTGGTCAATAATTCCCGCCAGGCGGTTAAAAAAGTGAAGCAGCGCCGCAAGAAGACTCTGCATTCCAAGGTTTTAAAGGAAAAAAAAGGTTCTGAAGAAAAAGACCTCTTGTCCAAAATCGAAGAGCTTCCCGGTAAGGAGGAGGTTACCGAAGGCCTCTACCGGCAGCTGGAAGAGAAAACCAAAGACCTGGCTCTGAACCGGGACCCTTTTACCCGCGGCCGGGTATCTACTAAACAGACCATAGAGTCTTCCGGCCCGGCCTTAAGCGGTATCATCTGGGACGAGAAAAGCCCCCGGGCGGTTATCAATAACCAGATAATAAGGGTCGGCGACACCATCGGCAAGAATGTGGTTATCGAAATAACCCCGGACAGCGTAACCCTCGATGACGGCTCCCGGTATCTTAAACTTTCCCTTTAAAGCAAGCGATGAGCCCAAAAACTATTTACTGGCTTGATAAAAATTTAGGCCGGCCGATCTGTTTTTTACTCACCCTGCACCGGAAGTGGTGCTCCCTTTTAGGCCGTAATTCAGATCTTAAGAAGAAGCCGGCCAAAATTCTTTTCCTCAAACTTATCGAGCAGGGGTCAACCGTTTTAGCTGACCCGGCCTTAAAAGCGGCCGCATCCCGGGTGGGAAGAGAAAACGTTTATTTTTTGGTGTTTAAGGAAAACCGTCCGATCCTGGATATATTAGATGTCGTTTCCCCGGCCAATATCATCGAAGTAGATGGCAGTAACTTTAGAGCCTTTATCCGCTCGGCTTTCAATGCTTTGGCCAAGATGCGTAATGAAGGTATCGACGCCGTAATCGATATGGAGTTTTTTTCCCGGGCCTCAGCTATTCTGGCCTATTTAAGCCGGGCCAAGAGAAGGGTCGGGTTTCATCGCTTTAGCGGTGAGGGGCCTTACCGGGGAGATTTATTTACCCATAAGCTTAGTTATAACCCCCATTTGCACGTCCGTGATCTATTCGTAACTTTAACCGCAGCTTTGAGTTCTGATCCCGGCGGCCCGGGGCCTTTGATTTTCAAAAAGCCCGCGCGAAATAATAATTTTCCCCAGTTTATTCCCGCTGATGCCGATAAAAAATTACTGATCAAAAAAGTGGAGGAATTAAAGCCGGGCGCCTTAGGCAGACCGGTAGTCATTTTTAATCCCAACACCAAAGATATTTTAGCCATCCGCAGGTGGCCGGAAGAAAGCTTCATCGCCTTAGCCGGGTTAATTTTAAACGATTTTCCCCAAGCGGCCATAGTAATCACCGGCGTTGAGGCCGAAAGGGAGGATGCCCGCCGGATGGCTTCCCGGATAAAGGGCGCGGTTTCTTTAGCCGGGCAGACCAGCTTGCGGGAATTGCTTACGCTTTATTACCTGGGGGATGTTTTGGTAACCAGCGACAGCGGCCCGGCCCACTTTTCCGGTTTAACCCCGATAAAGTGTATTGCTCTTTTTGGCCCGGAGACTCCCTTGCTTTACGGGGGATGCGGTAAAAACTTTGAGGCTGTATCTGCGGGTTTAGCCTGCAGCCCCTGTCTTAATGTCTATAATCACCGCCGCTCCCCTTGCCGCAATAATATCTGTCTAAAGAGCATTAAAGCCGAAGATATTTACGGCAAAGTTAAGGGCTTTTTAAGGAAAGAGGCAAAAAAAATTGAGATTCGCTCTGGTTTTTAACCCTTTTAAATATAAAATCCATGAGGAAAACCTGCGCATCGTTCAGAAATACTTCGGGATGTTTCCTCCTTTAAGCTTGGCCTGGACTGCCGCCATTGCCAGAAGCGCCGGCCACCAGGTTACCATCGTCGATGCCCGCACTTTAAACCTCACCCCACAGGAAACTTTAAAACGGCTGAAAGAATTCAAACCGGATATCCTCGGTTTTATGATGACCACCTATATGTTTGTGGATACCCTGGAATGGATCAGATATCTTAAAAAAGCCTTAAAGATACCGGTAGTGGTCGGCGGCTATAACCTGCGGGTTTACCCTAAAGAGTCAGTAAGCCACCCGGAGATAGACTACGGGGTTATTGAGCAAGGGTTAGATACTATACCCCAGCTTTTTGAAGCTTTAGAGGGCAAGCGAAGGCTGGAAGATGTGGTCGGCTTGGTCTATAAAGATAAGGGCGAAGTTAAGTTAAATCCGCCGCAGCCGATACGGTTTGAAGATTTTCCCCGTCCGGCCCGGGATCTTTTACCCAACGAACTCTATGCCGAATTTCCTACGGAGCGAAAGAACTTTACGGTTATGGTTACCAGTTTAGGCTGCCCCTACGGCTGTGGGTTTTGCGAAGCCGGAAGCACGGCCTATAATCCCCGAACTCCCCTAACGGTTGTTGATGAAATCGAGGAGTGTTACCATAAATACGGAATCCGGGAAATCGATATCTTCGATTACGACTTTACCGTGGATAAGAAGCGCGCCATCGCCATTTGCCGGGAGATAAAAAGGCGAAAGCTGGATATCCTCTGGGCCTGCCGCTCCCGGATTGATATTGACCGGGAATTGCTGGCCGAGATGAAAGCGGCCGGCTGCGGTCGGATATACTACGGAGTAGAGTCGGGATGTCAGGCGATTTTAGATAAGGTCAATAAAGGTATAACCTTAAGTCAGATTAAAGAAACAGTAAGAAACACTAAAGCCCTGGGGATAAAAGCCTTAGGATTCTTTTTGATCGGCGCTCCCGGAGAGACGAAACACACCATTAAACAGACCCTTAAATTTGCCAAAAAGTTGAACTTTGAATACGTGCAGTTTTCCAAGTGTCTGGCCAAGCCTTTAACCCCTTTATGGAAGCAGATGGTAGCCGAGGAAGGCAAGGATTACTGGAAGGAGTGGATCTTGGGCCAGGAGACGGACCGGCCCTTACCCCGGCCCTGGACGGAATTAAGCAACCAAGAAATAGACCGGCTGGCTAAACGGGCTTATATCAGTTATCACTCGCGGCCGGCCTTTTTGTTAAAATCGGTCTTGAGCGTTAAGTCGCTGGCGGAATTCAAAAGGAAATTTTTCAGTTTCCTGGACATGGTCTTTAAGCAAGAGCGGGTATCTAAGGAAGATAAAAATTTCGTGGCCTACCACGATAAGGCCGCAAAGACAGATTCCTATCAGAAAACAATTAACCTTGAATGAAAATAGCTTTGCACAAAAGTTACCCTAAGCCGCTTTTGGCCAGCGTACTTTTGCTGATTATCGCCGCCATCCTGGTTTTTTCCAACACCTTCGAAAATCCCTTTATCTGGGATGACCAATATTTAATTGTCGACAATGTATACATTAAGAGTTTTAAAAATATCCCTTATTTTTTCAGCATTGATTACTGGAAGAACTTTGGGGTCGAGACCAGCGGACAGTACCGTCCCTTAAGGTCATTGAGTTTTGCCGGGGATTTTTACCTCTGGAAGTTGAATCCGGCCGGGTTTCATCTGACCAACCTCTTACTGCACATCCTGAATGTGATTCTGATTTATTTTCTCATTTTTAAGCTCACGGCCTCCGAGAGTATTTCCTTTTTAACGGCTTTATTTTTTGCGGTCCACCCCATCCACACCGAGTCGGTTACATGGATTAAGAACCGTCAGGACCTCTTAGCCTGTTTATTTTTTCTTTCCGCACTCCTTTTTTTCATCAAATCCCGATTAAGCCGTAAGGTCGGATCGGGTATTATTTTATATTTTTTAGCGCTTTTTTCTTTCCTGCTGGCTTTGTATTCTAAGGAGATGGCCATATCTTTGCCTCTGATTTTAGGCGCTTACACGCTTTTATTTTATTCCCCTTCAGAATACAAAGCCGGTTTTGTTAAAATATTACCTTTTTTGGCCTTAGCCGGTTTTTACCTTCTGTTTAAAAAATACATCCTGGGGGCATTGATTTCCGCGGAACACGCCTACAAAATCGATATCTACCCCCATATTTTAGTTGTGATTAAGACTATCGGCTACTATCTTTATTTGCTGATTGCTCCGTTTAACCTTTGCGCCGACCATGCCTTTACGATCCCTAAGTCTTTTTTTACCCCGGCGGTTTTCCTCCCGGCCCTGTTGCTTTGTGTTTTACCGCTAATTTTAGCCCGGGGTTATTTTCGGCTTAAATCTCCGGGGTTTAAGCGGGATACCGCGCACCTAAAGCTGTTTTTGTTGGGGATCTTGTGGATTTTTTTAACCCTGCTTCCGGTTTCCAATATTATCTTTTTAGCCCGCCGGCCGATTGCCGAGCAGCGCCTGTATATACCTTCTTTGGGTTTTTGTATTCTTCTGGCCCTGATGGTGAGAAGATTTACGGCTTCAGAAAAAAGGTCAATTTCCGGCCGGATACTCAAATATTTGGCGGTAACTTTTTTTATTTTTTTACTGCTTTTATATTCGTTTACCGCTTTCTGGCGCAATTTTGACTGGCAGAGCCCCCTTTATTTTTGGTCCCGGACATTAAAGGCTTCTCCGCATAGCGCCCGGGCCTATAACGGGTTAGGCAATGCTCTGCGCGAAACCGGAAACTATGCGGGGGCAGTCGCCAATTTTAGCCGGGCTCTAAAGATTAAGCCCGACTATGTAGCCGCGATCAATAATCTCGGCAATGCCTTTACCGAAATCGGTGCTCCCCAAAGGGCAGTGGCCTTATACCGCAAGGCTATCGAAATTAAGCCTGATTACCCGGCCCCTTACAATAATCTCGGCACGATATACATCGCTTTGAACAGGCCCAAGGAGGCGATCGCGCTTTATAAACAGGCGATTGAAATCCGTCCCCATTACGCCCGGGCCCATAATAATCTCGGCAACGCTTACAATGCAATCGGCGACCGCAAAAAGGCTATCGATGCCTACAAACAAGCGATCGCAATCGACCCGGAGCAGTCGAGCGCCTGCAATAATCTCGGTAACACTTATGTCGAGCTGGGGAGATTCGCGGAATCAACAGGGTTATACCAGCAGGCGATAAAGATTAAACCCGGCTACTTCGAAGCTCATAATAATCTCGGCACCGCCTATTATCTGCTCAAAAGTTACGACCAGGCTGTATTATCTTACCAGAGAGCAATTCAAGCTAACCCCCGTTATGCTGATGCTTATTATAATCTGGGATCGATCTACAGCCTTGGCGGTAGCCACAGCCAGGCTCTTCCCCTGTATCAGAAGGTAGTAGAGATAAACCCCAGGCATGCAAGGGCTTACAATAACCTCGGTACCACTTACTACAACTGGCAACAATATGATCAAGCCATAAAACACTACCGGAAAGCTTTAGAAGTCAGCCCTGATTACCGGGATGTACACTATAATCTAGGGCTTACCTACACCCGGTTAGAGAATTATAAGGAAGCCATTGCCGCCTACCAAAAAGCCATCGCTATCTTCCCGGAATATGCCGCCGCCGAGTACAAGCTAGCCGAAATTTACCAGCAGCAGAAAAAGCGCAGGCTGGCCCGTAAACATTGCCGCCGGGCCCTGGAGCTGGGCTTCAAAGTACCGGCCGAATTCTTAAAAACCTTAAAGATCAGGCCAAAATGAAGAATAAGATACTGCCGGTTTTAATCTTGGCGGTTCTGGGATTTCTGGCCTACGGGAGTTCCTTGCAAAACCAATTTGTCTGGGACGATTCTATTCTCATCGAAAATAATGTGTACATAAAAAATATTTCTTATCTGCCCCGAATTTTTACTACCAGCATCGGCGGCGGTGCGGGGAAAAAAATTTCTTCTTTCCGGCCGGTCCAGACCTTAACTTACATGGTTGATTATTTCTTTTGGCGGTTAAAGCCCTTCGGGTACCATTTGACTAATATTTTGCTCCATGTTTTAGCCGCGGCGGCTTTATACTGGTTACTTAACCTTCTCTATGCCGATAAACGCCTTGTCTTTCTGGCCAGCGCTCTGTTCGTGGTCTGCCCCCTGCATGCCGTAGTGGTTATTTGTGTCTCCGGGCGGGCTGATTCCCTGGCCTTAGCCGGCCTGCTGTTAGCTTTCATTTTTTATATAAAGTCTCTCCATTCGAAAAAGATAAGTTTTTGCTTCCTCTCCGGCTTCAGCTTTTTGCTGGCCGTTTTAAGCCGGGAGAGTGCGCTTATCCTGCCGGCATTGATCCTTCTTTATCACTATACTTTTCGACAGAGAGTAAGCTGGGGTAAATATTTACCCTTTCTGATCATACCCGCTATATACGGCCTACTCCGGTTTATGGTTTTAAAAGTGGAACTGCCGCACCGGCTGTTGACTACAACCATGCACCAGCGCCTACCCGGATTTTTAGTGGCCCTTACTGAATATATCAGGCTTTTATTCTTACCTTTACATATGCATATGGAATACGGCAATCGTTTATTTTCCTTCTCTGACCCCCGGGTTTTAATCGGCGGCCTTATTCTACTCTCGGTATTGATATTTATTCTATTGAACGCCAAGAGCAGGGGGGTAGTATTTTTTTCTCTGGGCTGGTTTCTGATTGCTTTACTGCCCCTGTCGAATCTTTACCCTCTGACTGCTTATATGGCCGAGCACTGGTTGTATCTACCTTCAGTGGGTTTCTTTTTACTGCTCGCCGCCGGCCTGAACCGCCTGGCCAGAAGATATAATCTAAAAATTCTGGTTAATGTCCTTTTTGCCGCCATGTTATTTTTTTATACTTATTTTACGGTTAAACATAACCGCCACTGGCGCAGTAACATCCGGCTCTATGAACAGACTTTAAAATACGCTCCGGAAAGCGCAAGGATTCTGACCAATTTAGGTATTATTTATCATTCTTTGGGGCGGCATACGGAAGCGGTTGATTTATTTAAGCGGGCTATAGCCATTAAACCTGAATTTATCTACCCCTATCTTAATTTAGGTAACGCCTACAGGCATTCCGGGCGGAGGCTCGAGGCGATTAACACCTACAAGAAGGCGATCGCAGTCGATCCCCAATATCCGGAGTCTTATAATAACCTGGCTACTGTCTATAACGATTCTCAGGAGTATCCGCAAGCCATAGCTTTGTATAAAAAGGCTATCGCGCTAAACCCCCTCTATCCGGAAGCCTGCAATAACCTGGCCGGGGCCTATCACGCTTTGGGAGAATACTCCCAGGCCATTAAGTTTTATAAACGAGCCATAAATTTAAATCCTGATTTTGCCGCCGCTTATAATAACCTGGGTACGACCCATTATTTTCTTAACCAGGGCAAAGAGGCTGTATTCTACTATCAACAGGCGATTAAGATTAACTCCGGCTACGCCGATGCCTATTATAACTTGGGTACGGTTCACAGCGCCTACCAGAATCACCGGGCAGCCCTGTCCCTATACCAGAAGGCAGTAAAAATAGACCCCGGCCATGCCCGGGCTTACCATAATATCGGCACCACTTATTACAACTGGCAACAATATGGTCAAGCCATAAAACACTACCGGAAAGCTTTAGAAATCAGCCCGGATTACCGGGATGTACACTATAATCTAGGGCTTACCTACACCCGGTTAGAGAATTATAAGGAAGCCATTGCCGCCTACCAAAAAGCCATCGCTATCTTCCCGGAATATGCCGCCGCCGAGTACAAGCTAGCCGAAATTTACCAGCAGCAGAAAAAGCGCAGGCTGGCCCGTAAACATTGCCGCCGGGCCCTGGAGCTGGGCTTCAAAGTACCGGCCGAATTGTTAAGGTCATTAGAGGACGGTCAGGAGAAATAATGTGATATAATATTATGTAGGGGCCGCAAATTTGCGGCCCCTACCTTAAGCCATGAAAAGAGTATTTCTAATCTTATCCTGGTCCCTTTATGATCTGGCCAACCAGTTTTTTGCCTTGAACGTAATTTCTTTATATTTTCCCTCCTGGCTGACCATTGAAAAGAAATATCCGGAGATTTTATACAGCATTGCTTTTGTGGTCTCCATGCTTTTGATCGCGGTTTGCGCCCCGATTCTGGGCGCAATTTCGGACGCGCGGAAACGGCATAAGGGCTTTTTGATTTTTTTCACCCTCCTTTCGATCGTTTTTACCGCGGTTTTAGGTTTCTCACCTAACGTTTTCCTGGCCCTGGTATTTTTTGCCCTGGCTAATTTTGGCTGCCAGGAAGCCGTAATTTTTTATAACTCTCTATTGGTTAATATCGCCCCCCCGGGGAAAATCGGCCTTGTCTCCGGGGTGGGGAGGATGTTTGGCTATACCGGCGCGGTTATCGCTTTAATTCTCACTAAGCCGATAGTACTTAAGTTCGGCTACAAAGCGGTTTTTTTGATCAGCGGAATACTGTTTTTGATTTTTGCTCTGCCCTGCATGATTTTTGTAAAAGATAAACCGGCTCCGAAAAAGGTTCCTCTGGTTAGCTTCCTGTCGGTAAGGAAGCTGGGCCAGATTTTTAAGCAGTTAAAACAGACCCTGTTCAGCCAGCAGAGCCAGGAGTTTAAGAATTTCTTAAAAGCCGCATTTTTTGGTTTATGCGCGGTTAACACGGTCATTCTTTTTATGTCGGTGTATGTGAGCAAAGTATTCGGTTTAAACGAAGAGCAAAAGATAAACCTGATTATTTTTGCCGCTGTTTTTGCGATTATCTCCAGCTTTTTAAGCGGTTTTATCAGCGATCTTATCGGCTACCGGCGTTCGCTTAAAGGTGTATTTATCCTCTGGGGGGTGTGTTTTTTGCTCGGAGGGTTGTTAAGGCCTCCTTACCATTGGTTGGTCGGAGCTTTGGGCGGTACCACCTTAGGCGCTACCTGGGTAATTTGCCGGGCCGTAGTGATCAAGCTCGTCCCCCGGGAAAAAATCGGGGAGGCTTTTGGTTTATTTAACATGGTCGGATACTTAGCCGCCATCGGACCCTTATCCTGGTCGGGTTTACGCTTAGCCCTTTCGTTTTTGGGGATTTGGGGATACCGCTTGAGTTTCATCAGTTTGATTTTATTTATAGCGGCGGGCTTTGTTTTTCTTAATCGATTGCCCGCAAAGGCGTTTAAGTGAATAAGCGGCGCCTTTTTTACGCTATCGCCAAAAGAATATTTTTTTACGGCGTAATTTTAATTTTGCTGTTTGGTTCCCGGTTCGGCCTTAAGTTCTGGAGTAAGTCGCCTATGGAATCCGCAGAAAAAAATCCGGAATTAGTCGAGCGCTTAAAAGCTCATGTATATAAACTTTCCGCGGAAATCGGAGACCGCAGTATTTTTGAGTATGCTCAATTGACCGCGGCCGCTGATTACATTACCCAAGAATTTAAAGCCGCCGGCTACCGGGTAGAATTTCAGGAGTATTCGGTTAAGGGAGTAAAAGTTAAAAATATCATTGCCACCAAAAAAGGAGAGACCAGGCCCGAAGAAGTAATAATCGTCGGCGCCCATTATGACACCTGTTTTAATCCCGGCGCCGACGATAACGCCTCGGCGGTAGCCGGACTTCTGGAGATAGCAAAATTTATTTCCCCCCGGGAAACCAGCCGGACCATAAAGTTTATTACTTTTGTCAATGAAGAACCGCCTTTTTTTAAGAGCGAGAAAATGGGAAGTTGGATTTATGCCCGCGCGGCCAAAAAACGGAAGGAGAATATCCAGGGTGCGGTTATTTTAGAATCGCTTGGTTATTACTCCGATGAGCCCAACTCCCAGAGGTACCCGCCGTTTTTAGGTTTATTTTATCCTAATAAAGCCAATTTTATCTGTGTGGTGGGCAATTTTACATCCGGTAAGCTGGTCAAAAGAGTAGTTTCCGCTTTTAAGAAAGTTTCTCGGTTTCCCATAGAGTCTTTTACCGGCCCTTCTTTTGTCCCCGGAGTGACCTTTTCCGACCACTGGTCATTCTGGCAGGAAGGTTTCCCGGCGGTAATGGTTACGGATACGGCGTTTTTAAGATACCCTCATTATCACAGCCAGGCCGATACTTACGAAAAGCTGGATTATCCGAACATGGCTGAGGTGGTGCGGGGATTGTTCGGGGCGATACTTAAACTCGGGGGAGAATGAAATTAATTTTAAGACAGGGGTTAGAGAGGGCGGTTAAGGATTTTTCGGAAAAGGTTTGTATTCGCTTTAAGACTAAGACCAAGGTTAGCCAATATACTTATCAGGAGGTTTACGACTCTACTCTTAAAATAGCCGCCTGGCTTTCCAGCATAGGCGTAAAAAAGGGTGATCGAGTCGGTCTTATTTTAGAAAATCGTCCTCAGTGGCCGATAAGTTATTTGGGGATAATTTCGTCCGGCGCAGTGGCTGTGCCTGTAGATAATCAATTAAGCTTTGAGGAAGCAGCTTACTGCTTAAAGGATTCACAAGCCAAGGTGGTATTTGTTTCTGGAGCGCTTTCTTATCTTAAAAACTTAGAGCAACTTGATTTCCTGGAAAAGGTGGTGGTGGTGGAGCCGGCTTATGCATCAAAAGGCATAAGTTTATCAGAGATTCTTTCTACCTTTTCTCCCGCTGATTTACCGGCCCAGAGCCCGCAGGATTTAGCTTCGATTATTTACACTTCCGGAACTACGGCTACCCCCAAGGGGGTCATGCTCACCCATCAGAATTTTTACGCCAATTATTTAAGTACCCGCAGGCTTAATTTAATAAAATCTAGCGACCGGGTGCTTTCCGTTCTTCCCCTGCACCACTCCTACGCTTTTGTGGCTACTTTGATCTCTCCTTTATTTTCCGGGGCAGAGATTATTTATATCGAAGCCCTTGAGGCCGGCGAGATATTAAGAGCGTTAAAGGAAGAAGAAATAACCATCATGGTAGTCGTTCCCCAGATTCTTTCCCTTTTTTATCGCCGGATAAGGGAAAAATTAGAAACTACCCCTTTCTTTCTTAAGATATTTCCCTTAAACCGGCTGTTGTTTGCTAAAATTCGTGCTCATTTCGGGGCTAAGCTGAGATTTTTTGTCTGTGGAGGGGCAAAGTTAGAACGGGAAGTTGCTGTTTATTTATCGAAAATAGGGTTTAAAATTCTGGAAGGTTACGGCCTTACTGAAGCCTCACCCACAGTAAGCTTTAATCCTCCGGGAGCGCCTAAAATAGGCTCAGTGGGACGGGCTTTGCCGGGGGTAGAGGTTAAGATTTTAAATCCTGACCCGGAGGGAATCGGAGAAATTCTGGTTAAGGGTGCGAACGTAATGCCGGGGTATTACCAGCGGCCGCAGGAAACCCAAGAAACTTTAAAAGGCGGCTGGCTTTACAGCGGCGATCTTGGCTATATTGACAAACAGGGTTATATCTTTATTAAAGACCGGATCAAAGAGGTTATTGTTTTAAAATCCGGGAAAAATATATCCCCGCAGGAAGTAGAGCAAAATTATTTAAAAAGCCCGTTCATCAAAGAAATCTGTGTTTTGCCGGGTCCGAAAGAGGAGAGTTTAGCGGCCGTGGTTGTTCCCGATCTGGCGCATTTTAAGCAGACCAAACAGGCCAATGTTCAGGACGTAGTGAAATGGAACTTAGGTTACCTGGCCCAGAAAATGCCCCCTTATAAACGGGTGCGCGATTTTATTTTAGTAAATGCGGATTTACCCCGGACTCGCCTGGGAAAGGTCCAGCGGTTTAAGGTCAGCCGGATTTATAAAGAAAATTATCGCCGCAAGCCTCCAAAAAAAGACCTTGATTTAAAAGCCCTTTCTCCCGCCGGCTTAAAGGTGGTCGGCGTTCTTAAAAAAGCTGGTAATTTAAAAAGAATATCCCTGGATGACCATCTGGATCTGGATTTAGGGCTGGATTCTCTGGAAAGAATAGAAGTCATCATGGCTTTGGAGAAGGCTTTAGGTATTACCATAAAAGAGGAGGACTTTTCTCAGGTTTTTACCGTGCGCGAACTTATCGCCAATATCGAAAGGCTGTCTGTCAAGAAAGAGGGTGTACCGGAAGAACGAGATTCTTTATTCTGGAAAAAAATCCTCAGTTCTTTACCTTCAGAGGGGTTGATAAAAAGAATTGAGTTGAAGTTAAACCCGGGATCAAAGCTGTTTACTTTGCTGGGGGCTTTGTTTATGGACGGAGTATTCAGGCTTTTTTTTAGATTGAAAGTTTCCGGTTCTTGCGGTCTTCCCCGGGAACGTTTTATCCTTTGCCCCAACCACACCAGTTACCTGGACGGTTTTATCGTGTTTTCGGCTTTGCCGCTTAAGCTCAAGTATAAGCTGTTTTTTCTGGGGTTAAGCCAGTATTTTGAGCTCCCGGTTATAAAGGGCCTGGTTAAATACATGCGGGTAGTCCCGGTAGATCTTTCCGGCAATGTCGTCGAAGCCTTAAAAGCCGCTGCCTTAATTTTAAGAGGAAATAAAAATTTATGTATTTTTCCTGAGGGCAGCCGCAGTATTGACGGAGAGATTAAGGAATTTAAGGGCGGAGCGGGGATCCTGGCTCAGGAATTAAACGTAAAGGTAGTGCCGGTATATATCGCGGGAGCTTTCGCGGCCTGGAAAGCTACCCGGAGGTTCCCTAAACCGCATCCGATAAAAGTTATATTCGGCCCGGCCTGCTCCTTTACCGAGCTGAGGGCCAGGGGCAAAAAGTTAGAAAGTCAAGCCGATGATTATCAGGCTATCGGTTTGGGCCTAAAAGAAGAGATACGCATCTTGAAGGAATCAAGCCGAGCCATTGACGAAAAGGGGGAGTGATGACTAAACATATCTTTGCCGAATTGCGGGAACACGCTCCTTTTACGACCTTAGGCGCTTTGAGCGGGATTATTTTTATGTTCATTTTTCGTAATATCCCGGATAAAACGGCGCATGAGTTGTTTTACGTATTTCACCCCCTCCATGTATTACTGAGCGCTTTGGCCACCGCATCGCTCTACCGGCTGCATACCTGTCCTCAAAATAAGGGTAAGTGCAATCTGCCCCTTTTGCTGGCTATTGGCTGTGTGGGTTCTATCGGGATAGCAACGTTAAGCGACTCCCTAATGCCTTATTTAGGAGAGGTGCTGCTAGATATGCCGCATCGGCAGGTCCATATCGGTTTTATTGAAAAGTGGTGGTTGATCAGCGCCGTAGCGGTGGTCGGCATTATTATCGCCTATTTTAACCCGTCCACGAAATTTCCCCACGCCGGCCATGTTCTGATCAGCACCTGGGCTTCCCTGTTTCATGTGTTGATGGCCATGGGGGCGGGTGCGGGCTGGCTCACCTACCTGGCGGTGTTTATTTTTCTTTTTCTGGCCGTATGGCTGCCCTGCTGTATCAGCGATATCGTATTCCCCCTTTTATTCGTAAAATCCCGGCATGAGCATGATCGGTGCTGATTTCCCGGAAGAATAAGGGAACTTTTTAAAGGTTTCTTTTGTCTAAGAAATTGAGAGGAAAGATGAAGGATATCCCCAGAGATATTATCATCAGGGCTTCCCGAGGAGATATCGCGGCTTTTGAGGAGATCTATAAAACCGCTTGCAGTTTTGTCTATAGCCTGGCCTTAAGAGTTACCCGCAATAGCTCTGAGGCAGAAGACGTTGTCCAAGAGGTATTTATGAAAGTACACCGCAATTTAAGCCGGTTTAAGTTTCGCTCTGCTTTCAAAACCTGGGTATATAGAGTAGCGGTAAATACCGCCATCAATACTTACCGCAAGACCTCTAAAGAGATGGGCCGCCGGGTTGATTTCGATAAGGTGGCTAGAATCTATCCCGCCGCTTCTACCGTCCAGTCCGGTATGGAGAAAGAGGAGAATCGGGAGAAATTCTCCGTTTTGTTAACGGTGCTCAATCCCGACCAGAGGGTCTGTATTCTTTTAAGGGAAGTGGAGGGATTAAGCTATAAAGAAATCGCCGCGGTTTTAAAAATTAACATCAATACTGTTCGCTCGCGGCTTAAACGAGCCCGGAGTTTGCTTTTGTCCCGGCAAAAGAGCGAGGTGGTAAAAAGTGGATTGTAAAAGAATACAGGAATTGCTGATGACCGATTATATCGACGGAGAGCTTAAGCCTCCAAGAAAAGAAGACATCGAAGTCCATTTGAAGGTTTGCCGCGAATGCCGGGAGTTTAAGCTGGGGGTCGAGAAAGCTGCCGTGAAGCCGTTTAGGGATTCTGGGCTGATCAATCCGCCGGATTACCTCTGGCACCGGATAAAGGATTCGCTGGCCGCCGAGCCGCCTAAGAAGTCGGCTCTCGCCGCCATAATTGACCGGCTTAAAGTTAAAAGTTATCCGCTGCGGCCGGCGCTGATCTATGCTACCCTGGCTGTTTTGATTGCAGTTGTTTTTGGGCTTAACCTTTTGAGGGGGCCCGCCGGCGGTCAAAAAATAGCCAGTGCCTACCGGCCGGTCAATGACTATTTAGAGGAAAACATGGAGTTTTTAGCCTTTCTGGACGGCAACGGTAACGGGGAGAGTGTTTATACCGATACGGGTTTAGGTACTTACATCGAGGAATATTTTCTGTAGGGAACTTTTTTTAGGTGTTTTTTGTCTAAGAAATCAGAGGAGGTGGCCAAGATGAGAAAGATAGGAAAAAAGGTAGTGGTTTTAGCGGTAGTGTCCTTGCTGGCAATACCTTTAGCTTACGCCGAATCTTTGGGGGGGCATGGAGAGTGTGCCCGGGGAGAAGGAAAGCATAAGGATGTTTTTGGCGAGGAGCTGGGGTTGTCAGCCGAGCAAAAGGAACAAATCAAGCAGCACCGCGAGGAAAATAAGGGTGCGGTTAAAGAATTGCATCAGCAGTTAAAGGCCAAGCGCGATCAGCTTAAAGTAGAGCTGGATAAGCCGGCTTCGGATGAGGGTAAAATAAGCCTTATCGTCGAAGAGATAAAGGCTTTAGAGGGACAAATGATTGAGTACAGAGTAGATCGCATTCTGGAGATGAAAGAGATTTTAACTCCCGAGCAATACCAGAAGTTACAGGAAAAGAAAGAGTCCCGTAAGAAAGAGTGGATGAAGAATAAGTCGGGGAGAAAGTTTAAGAAACATTGGTAATGCGGTTACATCTTGAAGCAGGGGGGCAAAAATGAAAACAAAAATAGTAATCGTACTTGTGGGGTTGCTGTTAGCGGGGTCGTCGCTGTCTGCCGAGGCCAGTGACTGGGATAAGGCCGGAAAAATCCTTACCGGAATTGAGGGGTTAAGAATTATTACCGGCGGGAAAGTGGATTTAATCGGCACGTTTACCGGCATAAATAAAAGCCGGCGTCCGCGGTACCGGGAGAGAGAGTATATTCATGTTTACGAGGAAGCTCCCCGGCGGGTCTGGGTTCCGGTAAAAAAAATCTGGAAGAAGAAGTGGATTCCCACCCATAAAGAGTATGATCCCGAGCTGGGGAAAATTATCGTTGAAGGCCATTACATTAAGTATAAGGTGAAGAGGGGAGGGTATTGGAGTTATAAACATCCCGGCGAGAGGAGCTATCATTACAGTCGACACTGACAAAAGGAGCGTTTCTACTTTCTAAATAAGCATCGAGATTAAAAGGGCCAGGCCTAAGCGCCTGGCCCTTTTACTTTTATTTTTCCACGCTAAATAGCTTGCAGATTCTTAAATAAGCTTATAGAATATTATCAGAGCGCTCATGAAATTAAGGAATCGGCAGAAAAATAGGTTTTCCTTAACAGCTTTTTTTCTGATTGCGTTTATTTCTTTCGCGGCCGGAGTGTTTTTTTACCGCTCCCGTATCTATCAGAAGGTCCCCGGGATAAATTTAGTTAAAAAGGCAATCCGAAAAGTCTCCAAACCAGAGATGCCTTACTTCTACCCGGCCCCGGAGCAGGACCAATCTCCGATTTTTTGCAAATCAAACATTAAATACCCCTTTACTTTTATTGTCTACGGAGACAGCCGGGAAATAGCCACCCGGCAGAAGGAGCTGTTGATTGACCGCATTATCAGTGAGCGGCCGGAGTTTGTAATCCATTTGGGGGATATGGTTTATCAGGCGGAGGAGCACCAATGGAATCTGTTCGATATATTCGAGGGTAAGATAACCAGAAGCGTAATCCCGATATACCCGGTTTTGGGAAATCACGAATATCATTTAGCGGGTGACGATTCTCTTGCCGATCCCGGGGCGAAGTTACGGCTTTATTTTAAGCGCTTTAAGTTTCTCGGGAACCGGCGCTGGTATTCTTTTCGCTACGGAAACAGCCGGTTTTTATTTTTGGATAGTAACAGCGATTATTCTCCGGGGAGTTTCCAGCACGCCTGGCTGACAAAACAGCTCCGGGAGGACTCTTCCCGGTTTTTATTTGTTTCCTTTCACCACCCACCTTATACCCGGCACCAGGATTATTCCCGGCGTAATTCCGAGAGATTTCTGGCTGATATATTTGAGCAGCATGTTAGAAAAGATATGGCCCGTCCGGATATCGTTTTTTCGGCTCACGTCCACAATTATGAAAGGTACCGGCATCAGGATGTAAATTATGTGGTATCCGGCGGCGGGGGTGCACCTTTACATACGGTGGCCCGCAAACCCGGCGATTTATATAAAAATGCCGGTGGTTCTTTTCATTACTGCAAAATAACCGTTGGCCAAACCAGGGTTAAGTTTGAAATGATTACTTTTGATGATCTCAGCGGCCGCTGGCAGGCTTTAGATACTTTTGTCATTCCTTAAAAATATGCCTAAGAATTCTTTTAAAGATGTAGCCATTTTAGCGGCGCGCGAGGCCGCTAAGGTGCACCTTAAATATTTCCGCAGGAATTTCAGAGTTAAGCAAAAATCATCATCCTTTGATTTCTTGACTGTAGCCGATACCGAAGCCGAAACAAAAGCTGTAGCCGCTATCCGGAGGTACTTTCCCGGGCACAATATTTTCGCCGAGGAAAAAAAGTATAAAAAGACAAGTTCGCCCTACTGCTGGATAATTGACCCTCTCGACGGGACTAATAACTTTACCTTCCGCCTGCCCATCTTTTGCGTTTCGATTGCCCTGGCCCGGGATAGTGAAATAATTACGGGAGTAATCTACGATGCCACGCGCAAAGAATTATTCTGGGCTGAAAAGGGTAAAGGCGCTTATCTTAACGGCGAGCGGATTAAGGTGAGTGCGGCCAAACGTCTTGATCAATCTCTGCTCATCACCGGATTCTATTATGACCGGGGCAACCGGACCCTGGATAACCTGAATAAGATACGTAAATTCTTTAAGCAGAGAATAGTGGGGTTGCGCCGCCTGGGTGCGGCGGCCCTGGATTTGTGTTATGTTGCCTGCGGCCGGGCCACCGGTTTCTGGGAGTTTAAGTTAAGCCCCTGGGATTTTGCGGCCGGAAAGCTCCTCATCGAGGAGGCCGGAGGCCGGGTTACCGGGCTAAAGGGAGAGCCGGTAAGATTAAGGACTGCCTATATCGTGGCCTCCAACGGCCGGATTCATAAAAAGATGCTGGAAGTGTTGCGCTAAATTATAGCGCGGCAGCAAAGTGAACGTTTAAGGAGATGATACGATAATTGTTCAATGACAGTTGGTGAAAACTCTAGATTATC
>CAYQUQ010000004.1:0-840 GCA_964420965.1 uncultured Planctomycetia bacterium
ACCCGTAACTGCCCTTATGCTTGCAGCTATTGTTTAAATCAGGCCTTAAGAGGCGTTCACCAGGGCCGTAGTTCTTTTGTCCGCAGAAGAAGCGCGGAATCGGTGGTCAATGAGCTTAAACAGGCCAGGGATTGCCTCGGCGCTAAAAAAATCTTGTTTCAGGATAGCTGCTTTGCCGATGATCCCGGCTGGATATCGCGATTTTGCGAACTATACCAATCCGCAGTATGCCTGCCCTTTTACTGTGAGATACACCCCGAGCTCATGGACGAGGAGCTGATTGCAAAGCTTTGCGCGGCCGGATTAAAATACACCATGCTCGGCATCCAGTCCGGTTCACAGCGGATCCGTACATCTCTTTTTAAGCGCAATACTTCCGATGCCTTGCTTTTAGAAAAGGTAAAGTTGCTTAAGAAGTATGATCTCGGAGTCCACTATGAAATTATTACCGATAACCCTTATGAGACTTACCAGGATAAGCTTAAAGCTTTAAATTTTTTGCTCAAGTTACCCCGTCCCTTAAATCTTAATGTATTTTCCCTAAATTTTTACCCGGATACGGATATTACCAAGAAAGCTTTAGCCGACGGTTTAATCTCTGAGAACGAAATCGAAGGAGATTCCAGCCGGGGTATGCGGCAATTTATACTTAAACACCCCGCCGGCGGGAAAGATAAGTTCTTAAATTACCTTTACTTTCTTGTTTCCGACCGCTTCTGCATTTCCGGTAACACCTTAGGTTTAAGGCCTACGTTCCCCGATAAGCTTATCGTATTTTTAAGTAAACTAATATTTTTTAAAAAATACCCCCGGATTTTTGCGAAATTAATAGATTTATTA
>CAYQUQ010000004.1:894-1241 GCA_964420965.1 uncultured Planctomycetia bacterium
AGGGCTAAGAGGAATATTGAACACAGCATCCGGGAGAAAAAAGAATTTAAATTCATCTGGCCGTTTAAATTCAAATGGCGGTATAAACACAAAGGCAGCCCGCGGTTTCTGCAAAAGCACTTTCTTTTTACCAGGATTTTAATTTTTTCCAGCGTTCTGCTTTTATTGATGCGCATTGTTGAACTTAAAAAGTTGCTTAAAATTCTGAACTTTCCTCCTTATAAAAAGAGAGCGCTTCAGCCTCGCTATCAAGATTGGGTTATTCTGTATACCAATCTGATCATGAGTTACAGCCCCTGGAAGAATGTAAAGAATCCCTGCCTGGTCCGATCAACAATTTTATATTA
>CAYQUQ010000004.1:1251-55072 GCA_964420965.1 uncultured Planctomycetia bacterium
ATATAGAGGTCATGAGCAGAATCGTAGTTCATGTTATTTTTTAAGACGTAAAGGCGTAGGCGTAAAGATTAACTTCGGCATAAAAAAAGAAGAGGATATTTTAAAGGGGCATAGCTGGCTTACGCTTGACGGTGAGCCTTACCTTGAAACCGGACGTTTTTACCGGGATTTTAAGGTAATCCATTCCTGTCCTTCCTGATTCCTTTTTAGCGCCGCCCGGCTGTCTTTATCCCGGGGATTGATCTTTAAGGCCATCCGGTAATATTTTTGGGCCGCTTTTAAGTTACCCCGGATTTTGTAGAGCCCGGCCAGGTTATAGTGACTTTCCGGGAATTGAGGGTGGAGTTTACAGGCTTTCTGGTATTCTTCTTCGGCCTGTTTTAACCGGCCCTGGTGTTCATAGGCTATCCCCAGATTATTGCGGGCCAAGAGGTGGTCCGGATTGACCCGGATGGCTTTTTTAAGTGTTTTTTCGGCTTCTTTGAACTTATTTTGGTCGCTATAAACCATACCCAGAACAGTTAAAGCATCGGCGTATTCCGGGTCGAGCCGGAGCGACTTTTTTAGATTGAAGACAGCAGCTTGGTAATTTCTTTGTTCCTTATAGACTGCCCCGAGAACAAAGTAGGCATTTTTTAGTTTGCCATTTAATTTTATGGCTTTTTTTAAATATTGGATTGCTTTGTCATCTTCTTTTAAAAAGCTAAAGTAGGTTATACCCACATTGAGATAGCTTAAAGGGTCGTCCGGGGAAGCTACCAGGTATTTAAGCTCGTCACGAAAGTACTTTTTCTGTTTTTTGATGAAATATTTTTCTCCCTTCAGGAATTGAAAATGGTGTATTACGACATCGCAATCCTTAATCGTGGCTTTATTCCTTTTAGTAAAGCCGGGAGCATCTTTGTGGGCGGAATACCTTTCTTCTTTATAGGTTGCTTTTTCTTTTTGAAAAAGCCTTAGGTAGCGGGTGGTGGAGTATCCGGCGCATCCGGAAAGTTTTTCTTCTTTAAGATATTTCCCGTTATTGGGGCGCCACTGGCGTAGGAGGTCGTAACTTTGGGTGTAGTCCCGCCGGGTGAGAATATAACCCCAGGCCTTTTTACTTTTGACCAGCTTTTTTAGTTTCGCCAGGTCACCCCTGGCTACAGTTTCATCAGCGTCCAGAACTAATATCCACTTCGAGCCGGCCTTTTTTAAATAGGTATTCCGCGCCCGGCCCAGGTTTCCGGCTGTCCTGCAGGGAAAGATTTTGGCCCCCAGCCTTCTGGCTATTTTGGTGGTGTTGTCAGACGAACCGGTGTCGACTACTATGATTTCGGATACTGCCGGTTGCACCGACCGGATAGCCCGGGCGATAAATCGCGCTTCATTTTTTACTATCATGCAGAGTGCGATCGAGTCTTGAGCAGAGTCTTTCATTGACATACTAGAGACTTATACCTATACTTTTATATGGTTTATTCTATCATGTTTATGGCGGGGTAAAAAGTGAAGATTCAATTGCAAAATATACTCTTTTCTCCCTGGGGCAGCGGTATCGGAAATTATTTATATTATGTTTCGAAAACGCTGCTTAAATTGAATCATGAGCCGAGTGTACTTTGCGGCCGGCACCGGAAAAATTTAGCCGGGGATGAAGTGTACGAAGGGATCAAGATAGTCCGATACCCTGATTACGCACCGGCAAAGTTGCTTTATTCGGCCCGGCTTTCGTTTTTATCTGTATTTACCTACCAGAGGAAACTGACCGATTTTATCCGCCGGCGCTCAAGGGATGCCGATGCGATTTGGGCCCGGCATCCTTATTGTGCTTATGCTTGCGCGAAAGCCTTTCCGGATAAGCCGCTTATTTATATTCAGGCCGGTGCCTGGCCGAAGGCTTTAAAGAGATTGAACTCAATAGCTCCGGGGAGCTGGCGTAGAAAGATTTCTTTTAAGCTGCACAGCTTCCAGAATTATTATATCGAAAAAAAGGCAATTGCAATGAGCAATAAGGTTGTCGCGCTAAGTACGATTATGAAAAAGGAAATCAGTGAATTTTACCGTTTACCGCCGGATAAAATCATATCCATTCCGCCGGGAGTGGATTTGGAAAGATTTAAGGCCCGGGAGAAAGATAGTTCTGCCTTAGCCGAGCTGAGCATTCCCGAAGGTTCAAAAATTATTTTATCGGTCTGCCGGCTATCTCCGGAAAAAAATATCGTCATGTTGCTGCGTGCTTTCGCCCGGATAGATACTTACGGTATTTACCTGGTTATCGTCGGTGAAGGCCAAGAGAAGGAGCATCTAAAGAGTCTTTCCCGGGAACTTAAGATAGGGGGGAAGGTAATATTTACCGGACACCGCCGAGATCCGGAAAAATTTTATAATATCGCCGACATATTTGTTCTACCTTCGGTTTATGAGGGGTTTGGCCATGTATATCTGGAGGCGATGGCTTCGGGGTTACCCTGTGTGGGGTTAAGATCCGATTACCCCAGAGTGGTGGTCGCGACCGAGGAGATTATCCGTGACGGTGAAACCGGCTATTTAGCAGATCCCGATCAAGTAGAGGATTTATCCGGGAAAATAAAAAGAATTATTTTTGATAATGAATTAAGGGTAAAGATGGGAGAAGCCGCCCGGAAAGCTTGTGAGCAAAAATACTCCTGGGAAGAGCATGTAAAAAAGATACTTAGATTAACCGGATGAGATTATCTTATTGACATTTAGCGGATATATTTGTATACTTTATTTAGAAATAAGGAGGTTCAGTGACTACAGCCAAAAAGTATATTAAACCTCAGATAAAACGGCAGGGCAATTTGCGGCGTATAACCCAGCTTTGCCCGGTTGAAAGAGCTCCCCGCAAGAAAAGCCGTTAGGGAAACTTTTAGTTTCTCCCAAGGATCGGCCTTTAACTTCCCCTGATAAGAGTTTAAGATTCACCTTTAACTTATTGACATATAATGAGCAGTGGTATACTATATTTTGAAAGGAGGCTTAAGCTATGCCGGCAGCACAAAAATACACAGTGGACAAAGATACCGTGGTTCACCGGATTATTGACGGAGAGGCGGTGATCCTTAATTTGGAAGATGGTTTCTATTACAGCCTGAACAGAACAGCTACTTTAATCTGGGAGGCGGTAAACAAAGACAGAAGTTTCGGCGAAATACTGGACTTTTTTAAAAAAGAATACCGGATTTCCGAGGGGCAGTTAAAAAAGGACATACTGGAATTATTTAAGGACTTGAGCGCCAAGGGATTAATTAAAGACAGGTAAATCTGCGCCGGCAGCCTGCCATCGTCCATTTAGCCACGGCCAAGATAAAACCAACTATTTATTTTGAGGCACAAAGTATGTTTCCGGATTTTTTAGGCATCGGCGCGCCCCGCTGCGGCACAAGCTGGTTGTGGGAAAACCTGCGCTGGCATCCCGATATCTGGATGCCGGCCACTAAAGAAATTCACTATTTTGACCGCCTGGCCAAAGGGTGTTCCGGCAACGTTTTTCAGAAGCTTTTTGGGCGGCCTAAACATAGCCGGATGTGGCGGCGCTGGATCAGGAAAGAATGGGGTAAGCTCAGGTCGGATTTCGACCGGCAGCGGTTCCTCTGGGACCTTAAATATTTTTTTGGCGCCTACAATGACGCCTGGTATGCTTCTTTATTTGCTGCCGGTCGAGGCAAGGTAACCGGAGAAATAACGCCTTCCTACTCAATGCTCGGGCTTAAAGATATAAAACACATTCATGATATCATGCCCGAGATTAAGATTATTTTTTTGATGCGCAATCCGGTAGATATGGTCTGGTCCTTCATCAAGCTTACTTTTTGTAACCTGCTCGGTAACCCCGTAAGCGCGATTTCTCTGGAAGAGGCATTAAAGAGAGCGGGCCTTAGCGGGGTAGCTTTAATGTCGAATTATGCGCGAACTTTTAAAAATTGGCTTACTTTTTTTCCTGAACAGCAGTTTTTTATCGGTTTTTTTGAGGAAGTGAAAAACGACCCCGGGGATTTTCTGTTAAGAATATATAAGTTCCTCGGTGTCCGGGTATCCCGCGAATATTTTCCCGGCCATATCCGGCAGAAGGTTGCCTCCAGCCCGCAACGTGATATTCCGCCCGAACTTAAAAAACATCTGTCCGCAAAATATTACCCCCGGATCAAAGAGTTAAGCCTGCTTTTCGGGTCTTACCCGGCTTCATGGCTTAAGGAGGCAGAAGCTATTTTAGATGAGCCCGGAGTACCCGTAGCCCAATATGGATAATAAGATTCTTCACAATCTGGAACTGCTCGGCCTTATTGCCGGAGAAAACAGCGCCGGC
This sequence comes from uncultured Planctomycetia bacterium, assembly GCA_964420965.1. Taxonomy (GTDB): domain Bacteria; phylum Omnitrophota; class Gorgyraeia; order Duberdicusellales; family 4484-171; genus CAYQUQ01. The sequence continues at coordinate 5,561 of CAYQUQ010000004.1, forward strand.
ATCGAACGCTGCCTGGGGATAAAACAAATAGATTTTAAACATTTTAAAGATTTTGTGGACATCCATCAGTTATCCGGAAATTTATACGTAAGTCTAGGCCACTCTTCCCTGAAAGGACTTTTTCCCGCCGAGCTGATCGAGCATTTTAAATTCCTCTACACTGAGCAGTGGCTTAAAAACGAGGTGTTGCTTAGAGAAATCGAAGATTTAGGCCGGGAGTTTGAAAGGAAAAGCCTGGAGGTTTTATTTTTAAAAGGACCTTTTTTTGTCCAGCGTTTTTACGGAGATATCGACCGCCGGGTGATCAGGGATATCGATATTTTAGTCAGAAAAAAGGATATCGATAAGGCCGATAGAATATTAAGCGCCCGGGGTTTCCGGAGGGATTCAGCCACGCTGTTTAATAAAAACTTAACCACCTACTTTACCCATCATTTTGAATACTGGAAGGAAGATTTACCCTTAGACCTTCACTGGGCTTTGACCAGCCACTTTTCTTTTAATTTAAACTATCCGGAAATATGGGATAAAAAACAACCCTTTATGTTTAAGGGGAGGGTTTTTTACGTTTTAGGCGATGAGTACAAATTAGTTTTTAGAATTTTGAGCTTGTTTGCCGATATCCAGATCGGTAACCTCTCTTTAAAATCGATTCTGGATACTTACATGATGCTAAGCGCTTTCGGCCGAGATGTAGACTGGGAGCAGTTTTTCACCCGGCGCCGGAAAGAGCGGTTGTTCCGGATAGCCTTGAATGTTTTAGATTTAGTCCTGGATATCCTCAATTGCCGCCGGGATTTCTTAGAGCTTTCCCGGTACCTTGAAGCATCCGGGAAATACATAAAGCACAAGAGCCGGCTCTCTAAATTTGAGCTTCTAAACCGTTCGCGATCGGCCTTAAATAATAAGCTTTGGGCCTTTAGTTTATATCAAGGCCCGGTATTTGCATCCTTTTTGTGGTGGACCTTTTCACTCCCCTTTAGAGTAGCCATCCATCGCAAGGGATAATCAGGAAAAACAAGCCATGCCCTGTCTTTCTGTAGTCATCCCGGCTTATAATAGTCAGCAGACTTTAGAAAAATGCCTTAAAGCCATACGGGAATCTACCTTTAAAGACTATGAGCTTATTGTTGTTGACGGCAAGAGTACCGATAGTACCCGTTTGGTGGCTAAAGAATATGCCGACCGGGTTATCGCCGTCGGGGCTAATTTTGGCCGCAGCCACAATCGTAATCAAGGCGTTGCCGCCGCCAGCGGAAGAATAGTAGTTAATATTGATGCCGATATAGTTGTAGAGCCGGATACGCTGCAAAAGATAGCGAATTATTTTTCGGCATACCCGCAAATCAGCGCTTTAAACGGAATTTTAGCCAGGGAGCACCCGCATTTAGATTTTTTCAGCCAGTACAAGAATCTTTATATGCATTACCGGTTTTACCGCCTTCCGGAAAGAGTCAATTTCCTCTACGGCTCCTTGCATGCCTTAAGGAGGGAAGATGTCCAGCCCTATAACGCCAGGATTAAAATAGCCGACGATACGGCTTTAGGCCAGAGCCTGGTGGCCGGGGGGAAAGAAATAGCTTTGGTCAAAGGTTTGGAGGTAATCCATTTAAAGAAATACAATTTTTTCTCTTTAGTACAGAATGATTTCCAAATTCCTTTTGACTGGGCGAAAATATTCTTAAGCTTTAAGGGGTTTAAGCAGTTAGGGAGGAATAAAACCGGATTTGCCCACGCTTCCAAGGCCCAATTGATCAGCGTAAGTCTGGCCCCTTTAATCACCGGCCTGCTTGTTTTGGCTTTAGCCGGCAGTTTCCATTTTTATTTCGGATCGTCTTTTCTTTTGATCTGGTTTTTGTTAAATTACCCTTTTTTTCGTTTTTTGGGCCGGGAGAAAGGCCTGGCCTTTGCGGCTTTTGCCGTTTTAGTCACTTTCCTGGATAATCTGATTATGGCTTTGGGGATTATTTGCGGAGCTTTAGCCTTTTTAATGGGAAAATGAAAGCCGAGTCTAAAACTTTGATCATTGGAGCAGGCCCCGCGGGGATGGGCTGTGCTTACGCTTTAGCCGAAGCCGGGGTAATACCGTTAGTAGCCGATAAGGAAAGGGTTGGCGGCGGCCTTTGCCGCACACTTGATTTTAAAGATTTTCGCTTCGACATCGGCGGGCACCGCTTTTTTTCTGCTTCCCCGGAGGTTAACCGGCTCTGGAAGGATATTCTGGGTGCGGATTTACTCCGGGTCCGAAGGTTATCGCGCATATATTATCGCGATAAATATTTCGATTATCCGCTTTCTTTCGCCAATACTTTTAAGAACTTAGGCTGGGCGGAAAGTTTATGCTGCGCTACCAACTATTTACAATCCCGGTTTTTACGCCCCGCGGATGATAATACCTTCGCCGGATGGACCGTCAATCGTTTCGGTTCCAGATTGTTTAATATTTTTTTTAAGGATTTTACGGAGAAAATCTGGGGCCTGCCTTGCGAGGATATTTCTTCGGAGTGGGCCCGGCAGAGGATGCAGGGGCTTTCGCTGAGAGTAGCGGTTCAGAAAGCTTTATCCGGTAATAAAAATTCCGGCCCCAAGACATTATGCGCTGAGTTTTTTTACCCCCGTTTCGGCCCGGGCCAGTTTTACCGCCGTCTGGAAGCTGCTATCGGCAGAAGGGGCGGCAAATTCTCATTTTCGAAAAAGGTAACTTCCGTCTGGCACGAGGGCAATAAAATCGTAAGTATTAATTTATACGATGGCAACGAAAGTAAAGAAGAGAATTTTGAAGTAAACTATCTTTTTTCCAGTATGCCTTTATCGTTTCTGGTGAAAAGCTTTAAGCCCTTGCCGCCGGCAGAGGTTGTATCCGCGGCCGAAAATTTGCGGTTCCGCAGTTTCTTGACCGTAAACGCTATTTTCGATAAAGAGCGTATTTTTCCGGATCAGTGGATATACGTTAATTCTCCCCGGGTGCGGCTGGGCCGGATTCAAAATTATAAGAATTGGAGCTTAGGTATGAGCGCTGATTTTAAAAAAACTTCTCTGGGGCTCGAATATTTCTGCAGCCAAGGTGATTCGGTCTGGGCCATGAACGATAAGGAGTTGATTGCTTACGCGTTAGGCGAACTGGAGAGTTTAGGTATCGTTTCCGGTAAATACTTCCGGGATGGATTTGTCTCCCGCCACGCCGATACTTACCCGGTTTATTTACGCGGGTATCAAAAAAATGTTGAAGTTATCCGAAAATACTTAGCTAAGTTTTCCAACCTTCAGACTATCGGCCGGGCCGGCCTTTTCCGCTACGATAATTCCGACCACGCCCTCCTAACCGGCATACATGCCGCCAGAAATTTTCTCGGCCAAAGCAGCAGTGATATCTGGAAGATTTAAGGATTAACGCTTTTTAAGTTTCATGGCCCAGATGCCCGGCGGCCCGGAATAGAACTTTTCCACGTTAATATCGGCCCGCTTTTCAAATTGCGCTTTGATTTTTTTCAATTTCCGGCGCCAGCGCCTTTCGGAAATTATATACCAGGCATAGTCGTATCCGGGTTCGACGCCGGTTTTAGCCAGCCAGTCGAAAGAAATATCTTCATTTTTTACCTTTTTTATCCAGGGGATAGCCGAGAACCGGCGTTCATGCTCGAAAACCAGGAAAGAACGCCGGTTCATGACCAGGGATACTTTATCGCCGGCCGTTGTTTCTTTCTGGATTCTTTTCAGCAGTCCGCGCATTGATTCCATATTTTGTCCGTAAAGCAGTATTCTTCCCGTACGGTATATATTGGGCAGGAGTAAAAAAACCATCAGCAGGATCAGGAATTTATTCTCCTTTCTTTTATCTCTTTTGGTTACGATGCAAGTGTAGAAGTGCTTTACGACGATAAAAAAAGAGGTGAATAAAACCGGGCTTATAAAGAGGTTGTGGCGTAGCGGCCCGACCGGATATATTCCCAGCGTTGATAAGACTACACAGGCAGTTATCGAATAGAGCATCACCCCTAAGACCACGCTGTTTAAGGTATCTTTGCGGCGGATAAACACTCCCAAGGCAAGGAATGAATAGATCAGAACCCCCCCCGCGATTATTAAAAGCGGAGAACCGAGGCTGAACTGGGGAATTATTAAATATATTCTTCCGGCATTAAACAGCTGCCAGGATATCATCGAAGGCAGGAAACTCATAATTTCCAAAGAGTAATATTTTAAGCTATGGTGGAAGGTGTACTTTAGATAGAAGAGATAATTGGTAAAGCTGTACTTGGTAAATATATCCTTAAACTCAAGGCCGCGGCTAAAAATATGAATGTTAAATATAGAAACAACATATAAGGCCGCAATAATCAGGGGGGTTAGCAATAAGGCTGTTTTAAGAATCTTTACCGATGCGGAGTCAACCTTGCTTTTTATGGTATGGATGACTAATACGGCAACGGTGAAAGGAAAGAAAATGCCGTAGCCGTATCCGGAAGACAGCCCGAGTAAAAAACTTAAAAGCATCCAGAGGTAGTATTTATCTCTTTTGCCTTTGGCCTTTATGATTTTAAGTAGCAACAAAAGAGTTAGCGCCGAGCAGAATATTTCCAGTGAGTAGGATCGTAATTCGATCGAATAGTAGAACCAGGTAGCATTTAAAGCGCAAAAGAGGACAAAAGCAATCCGCCATTTTTTTGAAAACCCGCACACTTTGGCCATAAAATACATGAGGTATATGGCTCCTAAGTTAAACAGCAAAGGAATCAACCTTAACCACAATGTGCTGTTGGATATTTTTGACCAGTAATGTATTATTAAGGTAAAGAGAGGAGACCCCAGGAGCCATCGGGAAGTATTGTAAAGCAGGGATTTTAGCTGCGTATCTTGATGTATGAAGTCAAGCGGGCCGTTGTAAGACGGCGTTATCCCTTTGGCAATCCAGAATTGGCGGGCTTCGTCGATCCAGAAACCGTAGGTATTAAGGGCCACGATTCGAAATCCCAGCCAGAGCAGGATAAGCAGCAAGATAAGTTTTTTAGCTTTGTCATTATATAAAAAAGCTTTCATAAAATAATGAATATAATTCGCCTGTAAAATTATGTTACGCTACAGCATTTGTACTGTCAAGGGATTAACATCCTCCCCTTTAAGTGATATAATCCTTTCATGAGAAAAAAAAACATTTTACTGCTGATCGTTTTTGCGGGGGTACTGCTTCGGTCGGGGGTGGTATTTTTTTCATCCGTACCTTATTCCCGGGTAATTCCCGATTTAAAGAAGTATGATCATATTGCTCAGAATATAGCTTTTAAAGGAATTTACTCTCAGGATTCGCCGCAAACCCTTAAGCCTGAACCCACCGCGGTATACCCCCCGGTATATCCGGGCCTCCTGGCGGCAATATACCGTTTCTGCGGCTATAAACCGATTTTAGCCGTTTATCTGAACATTATTTTTTACATAACTGCCTGTATGGTTATTTTTAAATTAGGCCGTTTGCTTTTTGATGAGACAACCGGCTTAATCGGTGTTCTTTTTTTTACCCTTGAGCCCGTGGTACTTATTTATTCCATTATACCCATTCCGGATATATGTATTGGTCTGCTGTTGCCTTTAAGCCTTTATTTTTTAATAAAATTCCTGAACCAGAATCCCCGCGGTAAGGTTTATTACCGCTACCTTATCTTAGCCAACATCACCCTGGCCTTAGGCATATTGACCAAGCCGGTAGTATTTTATTTCCCCTTCCTGATCGTTTTATTTATTCTTTCCTATTGGAAAAAAAATATGCGTAAAGCCGTTTTAGCTTCCGGCCTTACCCTGATTCTGACGGGGCTGGCTATTTCCCCCTGGCTGGTGAGAAATTATAGGATTTGGAATAAGGTTCGCTTTGTCACCACCGGCGGGTTTATTGCTCCCCGGAAGTCGGCTATTCTTGAAAAGGTTAACCGCACGCAGGGGCAGCTTCGCGATCATCCTTCAGCCTTGATGAATCGAACTGTTGCTTATGTTTTCGGTACGGGCACAATAACCTTTTACCGGATGTTTGACCCCGGCGATAATCTACAGGAATACTACCAGCGCCACAAAGAGCAGTTTTTAAAAAAGGCGGGTTCGAAAAGACATAACATTTTTAAGGGGCCGCTTATAAGTGATTACCTGAGAATTTTTAATTTTTCCCGTAAGTTCGCTGTGCTTGAATTCTTATTTTTGGGTATTTTATTAATTACATACCTGTTTGCATTACTGGGGGTGTTTTTTGCCTTTAAATTTAGAAAAAGGCGGGAATTACTGGTAGCTGCTTTGGGGATTATTTATTTTTCGGCCACTATAATCGTGGCCATAAGCGCTAACAGCCGGTACCGCCTTCCGGCGATACCTTTTTACGCTATCCTTGCCGGTTACGGGGTGAAAAACCTTGTTTTTCCCCGGAATAAAAACCGGGTTTAAAAATGTTTTTTAAGGCTAAAGCTATTGCCGTCAATACCGAAGAATTGATTTTGATTTCGGCCCGGCATAAATCGGATAGCCGGCTGTCGGAGCGGGCCGTCAATTTGATCAAAGCCGGCGTAGACTGGGCTTACTTCAGCAATTTTATACTCGAAAATAAAATTGTCGGCTCGGCTTATAACTTGCTGGAGTTTTGCGGCCGGTCGGCCAATATCCCCCCAGCCGTGCTTAGCCGTTTAAGGTCAGCTAATCTCTTCCTGGCTTACAAGATAACTCTGCATCACCAAAAGCTCAAAGAGATTTTAAAATTATTTTATGGGCACGATATCGCTGTTGTGCCGCTAAAGGGGACAATTCTATCCCGGCGGCTTTACGGAGAAGTTAGCGCCCGCGGTTTAAGTGTTGATTTTGATTTCTTTATCGCGGCAAAAGACCGGGGTCGGGTGCAGGCTTTGCTGGAGAAGGAAGGGTTTTCGCTTTCCTCTCACCCCCGGGAGGAATTATTGGGATCGGCGATTTTTAGCCGGTCCAATTCAGAAATAATTGATTTACACTGGAGTATGTTGACGCCGTTTTATTGCCCCTCTGAAAGGCTCGCCGGGTTTTTAAAATCCCGGCGGCTGGTGGAGGAGGAAGGGGTGAAGTATTATGAGTTTAAGGAGGAAGAGCTATTACTTTATCTTTCCGCACACCTGGCCAGCAGCAGCTGTTTTGGGCGCTTACGGGATATTGGCGATATAAAGGCATTTTTAGATAAATACCGCGGCCGGCTTAATTGGCCCAGCTTAATGGTTAAGGCCCGGGAGTGGAGGCTATCCAGTTCCCTATATGCCGCTCTTAAGCTTTCCGGGAAGCTTTTTTCTTCTGATCTGCCGTCCGGAGTCCCGGGTAAATTAAGACCCGGCTCCTTAAAGCTGATTTTGATCAGAGCAGTTACCGCTAAAAAGATTATTTTGGGGAGAGAGTTAAAGAGGCAAAAAGTTATCGTCCGGCTTTTCAGGTTCGTATTGTTTCGGCTGATCGAATCCCGTTCGCTCCGGGATTATATAAAGACTTTATTCCCGCCTAAACAGCTTATAAAAAGCCGTTCTTATTTGTCCCGGATTTTTAAGGCCCTCACCAGATTTTTCCGGGTCTTATCGGCCTGAATTCGGCTCATAAAATATTAGCCCAAAAGTATACTCGAACATACATTACTATACTTTATACTACTTAAGTAGCATTCCAATATTTCCCCAGAACCAGCGACCTTTTCGGGAAGAAGGAAGGGGTGAGAAGGTTCCCCTATCCCCCCAGCTTTTGAATGGGGTAAGCCATGAGCAGCATTGTCTTAGCAGGGTAATTTTGCGGTATTTGAGCCGGGTTAAAAAAAGTCTTGACAATATTAGACATCTGTACTATACTTTATTATAGATTAACATACTTTAATACAGCTTGCCAATATTGGTTATAGCTGGGTAGCATACTGTTTAGAGGGGTAAATTCCGGTGAAAGATAAGATCTACCGCACAAAAGAAGTGCTCCGAATAGTGGGGATTTCCCGGGCCACCCTTTACAATTGGTTTCGGGATAAGAAGGTCAGGGATGTATCCCGGGACCGCAATGATTTTCGTATTTTTACCGACGCGGATATTGCCAGGATTTTAGCTTATAAGAATTTAATCAGACATTCACCCCGTTAAAAAGCTGATGAAGTCAGATAAGATCTACCGCACAAAAGAAGTGCTCCGAATAGTGGGGATTTCCCGGGCCACCCTTTACAATTGGTTTCGGGATAAGAAGGTCAGGGATGTATCCCGGGACCGCAATGATTTTCGTATTTTTACCGACGCGGATATTGCCAGGATTTTAGCTTACAAGAATTTAATCCGGGAGCCGCGATGACCGCCAGAAAGAAAGGAAAAGAAAAACGGAAGCACAAAAGGATCAAATACTATTGTCTTATAAAGTACCGTCTGTCTTCCCGGGAGAGGGTTTACAGCAAGACAGTTACCTCTTTAAGAAATATCGGCGGCGGCGGAATCATGTTTAAAACCGATGAGACCCTGCCGGTGGGGGTTCTGCTCGACGTCGAGATCAACATGCCCGTTTTTAAAAAGGTGATCAAGGCTGTGGCTAAAGTAAAATGGACCGAAAGGGTATGGAGCAGCCAGAGGCACGAGGTGGGTATTGAGTTTTTGAATATAGACGAAACAGAAAGAAAGGAAATCGTTGAATTCGCCGATAATGCCGAGAAAAACGAGGCGTAAGAATTATGGGTAAGAAGGGTTTGCCGGATAAAGAAGAGAAAGGATTAAGCTTCCGCGACTACTGGCAGGTGTTGTATAAACGGCGCTGGATTTTTCTGATCGCTTTTTTAGGCGTTTGGGGAATAAGCATTTTTCATAGTCTTTTTTTGTCGGAATCGCAGTACCGCTCCGCGGCCGAACTGATGATCGGCCCGCCGGTGGTTCAGGTTGCCTCCGAGCGGGGCATGCAGGTCAGAGAAAGATACGATATCATTAACGAGATAGAGTTGATGCAGAGCGATTTTATGTCCCAAAAGGTTTCGGAGTTGCTTAAAAATGATCCCGAAGAACCTTTGGATATTTCATCCGGCGGCGTACGGGGTTCAGTTCAGGTGGAACGTCACCCCCGCGCCCAGGTGGTTGTGGTTTCGGCGGTGGGGAGTGACCCCAAGATGGTATTTCGTCTGGTTAAGGGGTTAATCGCCGCTTATATTGACGAAGGCCAGAAACGCCGAGAAAAGGCGATTCGGGAAACTTATGAAGCCTTAAGCCGGGAGCTTCTGGCCAAGCATGAAGAGATAGAAGATGCCGAGAGGGCTCTGACCAAATTCGTATTGGAGCATGATATTCTGGCCCGGGGGATTGAGGTCGGCGAAAACGCAAGACAGATAAGAAGGACTGTGCGCGGTGAACCGGATATAAACGAGAAGTATTTAAATTTGAAATCCCAACGCATAAATCAAGAAGCTTTTCTGGGGGAGATAAAAAAGAACCGGCAGGAGAGTGAGCTTATCGCTTTAGGCATTGTGCACGCCCGGGAGAAAGGATTAGTGGATTATGCAGCATTAAGGAGAGAGCTCTACCTTAAAGAAAAACAGCTTTCCAAATTCCTTTTGACCCAGAGTGATTTACATCCCGATGTGATTGAGGCCAGAGGCGAAGTTGAAGAAGCCAGAAAAAAAATAAGTTTAGAACTGGACCGGGCTATTCAGCGCGTGGAGCTGAATGTCCGCACCTTAAAAAGAGAAGAAGATAAGTTACGTTCCCTGATCGAAGAGGGCTTAAGCGAAAAAATGGTTAGATACTCCGCTCTTAAGAGGGAGGTCGGGGTAAAAAAGAAGATTTACAATGGTTTTATAAACCAGGTTCAGCTTCTGGATGTAACCCAGAATTTGGGCAACATCCCTTTTGTGAAAGTGCTTAAAGAGCCCTATATGCCCGGCCGGCCGATAAACAATCGTTCCCGGAACATATTTTTGTCTTTAATATTTGCCGTAATTGTCGGCTTTACATCCGTGGCTCTAACGGAAAACATGGACATAAGCATCGGCAGCGTCGACGAGGTGGAAGATAATCTGGGGCTTACCGTGCTTTCGATTTTGCCGTTTTATACCCCGAAAGCCGAAGTCCTCGAAAAGCAAAGCAAGAGAAGTCGGCTCATTTTAGGCCTGATTGCGGTTCATGAACCTAAGTCGATGCTCAGCGAAGCTTTTCGTACCCTGCGCACCAATATAAAGTTTGTAAATACAGACCGGCCTTTAAAGTCTTTTGTGATTACCAGCCCCGGCCCCAAGGAAGGTAAGTCGTTTATCTCGTCCAATTTAGCCGTAACTATGGCTAAATCCGGGGATAAAGTGATATTGATCGACGGGGATTTAAGAAGGCCGATGATGCATAAATATTTTAATCTTGATAATTCCGTGGGGTTAAGCACTATTTTGGCGGGCAAACAGGATTTAGAGTTTGACCGGTATGCTACTGATGTTGAAAATTTAAGCGTGGTACCGTCCGGACCGCTGCCCCCTAATCCCAACGAGCTTTTAGGGGCCAAGAAGACCGAGGAATTAATTTCCGCATTCGGCAAGGAGGCAGACGTAGTCATTATCGATTCGCCGCCGTTGCTTTCGGTAAGTGACAGTGTAATTTTGGCTGCCAAAACAGAAGGCGTAGTTTTGGTTTTCCTGGCCGACAAAACGGCTAAGACAGCCGGCATCCGGGCATCAGTGATGCTTAAAAATGCCGGTGTAAATGTGATCGGCGGGATAATCAACGGAGTAAAGACAGACAAAAGCGGCTATTACTACTATTATAAATACGGTTACTACGGGAAATCTAAATACGGATATCACGATGAAGAAAAATAGCTTATTTTTATATTTAGGTATTTTGGGAGTGCTCGGTTTAACGGTTATTTCCGGCTGCGTCGGGAAGCGGGAACACCGCTATCGGCCGAGCAAGAGTCTGGAGCGGGAAAAAGCCAGGCGTCCCAAGGTGAAATTCATTCAGGCTTCGGATTTCGAACAAGACGTCTGGGCCGTGGACAATTATTTTATCGAGATAGAGGATGTGCTGGAAATTTCGGTCTGGCAGATAGAGGAGCTTCAAAAGGATGTCGTGGTCAGGCCTGACGGAATGATTTCCTTTCCTTTGATAGGAGAGATTCCGGCTCAGGGTAAAACCATAGAACAATTGCGAAAAGACATCGTCGAGAAAATAAAGCTTTATATCCGCACCCCGCAGGTTTCGGTAACCATATCCGAATTCGGAGGAAAACGGGCCGTAGTTATGGGGGAGGTTTCTTCCCGGGGGATAATCCGGTTCAATGCCCCGATAACGATCATGGAAGCGATAGCCTTAGCCGGCGGCTGGTCCATTAACCGGGCCAACATGGATAAAATATTTGTTATCCGAGAGGTTTATAAAGACGAACCGACGATTATTATGGTGAATGTAAGCAGTATTTTAAAGAAAGGCAATCTCCGCGAGAATATATCGATAATGCCGGGTGATATTATTTATGTACCCATGGCCAATATCGCCACTTTTAAACAATTCATGAGTAATGTCTTTGGGCCTGTTGTCGGCTACGCTCAAGATTATTACGGCGATACCTGGAAGAGGTGGGGAGCCGGGAAATGGAGGTATAGTAGCGAATGATTATAGCTAATAAGGTCAAGGATTTAGCAGCCAAAGCCAGGCAGAAGAAATTATTTTTCATTATCCCCTTCGCGGCGATTTTAGTTATAACTATAATTTACGGCGTGAGCAAAAAGCCTCTCCACCAGCTGAAAACAAAAATTAAAATCGAAGACTCATTCGGGGTGGAACCGATCGACAACGAAATCCTGTCCCGGGCTTTAAGTAAAGCAGGCCTTTTAAACAGCAACAGGCCCCTTGATTCCATATCCTGGCTCAGGCAGAAGATAACTTTGGTTTGGGACCAGCCCGCCGGCATCCTGGAAATTATGATTACCGGCCACAATCCCAAGAAGATGTCCCGGCTGGTTAATGAGGTGTCTAAGATTTATGTGGCCGAGGTGAATCTTAAGGTGGAAAGGATAAATAAAAGACTGATTGGCAAGAGAGAATCGGAGTTAGAGGAGTATAAGGCAAGCCTTAAGGATAAGCTTCTGGACGCCAAGAAAAAACTGGAAGATTATGAGCAGAGAATAGAGGCGGTAAGGCTGGCCGAAGAAAAGGACATCGGTAAAGCCGTGACCGTTAAGTCCCGTTTGATGGAGCTGGAGATTGAGCGTGCGGAGCTACTCAGGATTTACACCGAGGTCCATCCGGATGTGGTTCGGGTCAATTCCGAAATCGATAATCTAAAAAAACAGATGGATTTACTTCCCTTAGAGCCTAAAGGCAGGATTCAGCTGGAACGGGAGCTCAGCGACCACCAGAAAGTGTACTCCGCGCTTAAGGATAAGTGGGATGAAGCCAGCCTCAAAAGGATAGAGGAGCTTAAGGGTCTGAAGGTTAAGTCGGCCGTGATTTCTGACGCCGAAGAAGAAGCTTACCCGGTAGATTTAACCCGCAGAAATTTAATTTTTATCCTGGGGATTACCGTTTCTTTTTTGGCCGGTTTAGGCTCGCTGGCCGCAGTGGTGTTTCTGGATACCTCTTTGTTAACCCCGGAACAAGTTTATACGTTTACCCACCTTCCGGTATTGGGGGCTGTACCTTATCTTAAACCCCGGCTGCTGAAAAGTACCAAGATAAAAGAGAAAAGCAGTTTAATCCTGGGCTGGGAAGATAATTCCGAGGTGATCGAGCCCTACCGGACGCTTTATAATAATATACTTTCCGATATTTTCCAGGGTCAAATGGATAACAAATCGATTCTTCTGACCAGTTCTACTGCCGGAGAAAGCAAGACCATAATCGCTTCTAACCTGGCTCTGGTTATGGCTAAGATGGGGAGGAGAGTTTTACTGGTTGACGCTAATTTTATTAACCCTTCGGTGCACCGTGTTTTTGGTATTGAGAGCCGGATGTCCGGATTTACTGATTTATTAAATAAAGGGACCGATTTTAAAGCGGCTATAAGAGACGTAACCGACATTCTGCTCGGTAATATCGGGTTAGAGGCAGCCTTGAAGTTTAAAGGCCTGGACCGATTAAAACTGGTTACTGCCGGTTCGCCAGTTTCTGATCCCGGCGGACTGCTTAAGTCCGAGAATACGAATTTAGTGATAGAGGAGTTTAAGAAAAGATTTGATTGTGTTATTTTAGACGGCCCAGCCATATCTGCCAGTGCCGACAGCTTGAGTTTAGCCGCACACTGCGAGGCGACCTTCATAGTCTATTCCGTCGGCAAGACCCCGCGTAAGAGTCTTAAGTCGGCTTTGATTCAGGCCGGGGATACTCAGGAAGCAGGTGCTGGGGGTGGGATGGCCGTCAAGGGGGTTATAGTAAACTTATGTATTTAGAATATTGGAAATTTAACGAGAAACCTTTCGAGAACACGCCGGATCCCAGATTCCTATACCGATCTTCGAATCACGAAGAAGCCCTGGTGCGCATGAGTTACTGCATTGGAGAGGCTAAGGGTGCGGCCATGCTTACCGGAGAATACGGCTCCGGAAAGACGGTGCTTACCCGGGTATTGGTGAAGGAGCTTTTAAAGGATGATCAAAAATTTAAACTGGCCTTGATCGTAAACCCTTCTTTCTCAGCTACTGATTTTTTAAGAGAAATCATATTCCAATTTGACCACACCCTGCTTAAGGGAAGCAAACTTAATCTCATCCACAGGCTTAATGAGATTCTGTATAAAGGGATGAGCGAGGGCAAGAAAGCCGTGGTTATAGTCGATGAAGCCCAGGCCATAAAGAGCAACAGCATGTATGAGGAACTAAGGCTTTTATTGAATTTTCAGATGAATGACCGCTTTCTCCTGACTCTCCTTTTGGTCGGCCAGCCGGAGTTGAAGAAGAAGGTGGATAAAATTCCGCAACTTAAGCAAAGACTGGCCATAACCTATCATCTGAGCGGATTAAGCGAAAGCGACGTTATCAAGTATATTGATTACCGCTGCGCTGTCGCCGGAAAACAGGAGAGCGTATTCACCGAGGATGCTTCTAAAGTTATCGGCAAGCGGGCCGAAGGAATCCCCCGCAGAATAAATACTATCTGTGAGCTTGCGCTCTTGCAGGGGATGCTGGAAAGAAAAGAGAGAATAGACGCGCGAATCGTGGAAAAGGTGGCCGAGGAGGTTTATGTATGATCAGAATAAGTGATATTATAAAGATGGGAGGGACTCCGGGTTCTGAAAATGAACCAGCACCTTTAATAAAGGAGACCCAAAAACAAGATATACCCAATATAGCCCGGGAAGTCGAAGCCCACCGGATTGAGACAGTCGGCTTATACAACCGGGGCGTAAATTTAATGAAGCGGCTGCTGGAGAAGGCCCGGGAAGGCGCGGAGATAAGGATCGGCCCGATTATCGATTTCGTCAGAACTCTGGTTGAAGTCATGCTGGTGCAGGAGGATGCCCAGTTGATTAAGTTTTACGAAGCGGTGAACCCCGAAGATTACCTGCCGCACCATTGCGTAAACGTCAGTTTATTAGCGGCAAAAATGGGAATTTGGCTGGGTTTGAATAAATCTGACCTTATGGAAGTAACTATGGCCGCGTTTTTACACGATTTGGGGATGGTAAAAGTGGAAAAACTGGTTCAGAAAAAGGGCAGGCTGGGTTTAGGCGAGCGAAGGCAGGTAAACCGGCACCCCCGATACAGCGAGCATTTTTTAAGAAAAATGGGGTGTTTAAGCGAAGTCGGGCTTAAGGCGGTAAGAGACCATCACCGTAAAGGTGCGCGCGATACCTTCTCCCAGATTATTGGCTTGTCGGATGTATACGAAGCCATAACTCACCCCCGTCTGCACAAGAAGGCCAAAGCCCCCCATCAGGCCATCGGCGAAATTATCGAACAGGAAACTTTGAGCTTTCAGCCGCAGATAATGAAAGTTTTCGTGAATAACCTGGGAGTATACCCGGTCGGAAGCTGGGTCAGGTTAAGTACGGGGGAAGTCGGGATAGTGGTGGATATCAATAAAGGGTACCCTTTGCGTCCTAAAGTGAATGTAACCTTTGATCATAACGGGGAGCGCCTGGAGAGTTCTAAGCATCTGGATTTTATGACCGAATCCTATTTTTATATTGACGGACCTTTAAGCGCTGTTGATGCCGAGAGGTTGAAAGCGAAATGGGAAGCTGATAAGGCGGGAGCGTCAGGTTAATTTGCCGGACAAATTGAGAAACTCAGGAGGCATAAGTGAAGGTAAAGATGAGGATTAATAGCGGGGATCACTTAATAATCGCAGCCGTATTCTCTTTTGCGCTTATATTTTTATCCCCGCAAAGCTTTTCCCAGGTAAGGCTCGAAAATTTGGGAACTACTAAAAAGAATAAAAAAGGGGGGTATGATTTCTATAGTGCCTCCGGAGAAAAGGTAGGGTATTCTACCCAGAAAAGAAGAAGCGGAGCCGTTGAGTTTTATGACGCTAAAGGAAATAAGCGCAAAGTCTTGAAGAAGAGCCGCCGGGGAAAGTCCAAAGACGATTACACCGTTTACAGTGCCGACGGGGCCAAGGAAGGGGCTTTAAGTAAGAAGACCGACGGAACCTTTTCTTACCAGGACGAGGAGAGCGGTCAAATTATAATAACGATGCCGGGAGCCAAAGATGACGTGACCAGTCTATCCATAGAGATTCTTGAAGACGATAAGAAAGAGGGAGAGTAAATTGCGGGATCGTCCCCGGAGAATAATAAAGAAAAAAGTCGACGCCCTGGGAAGAGAGATAAAAAGAGAAGAGATCCATGAAGACGCTGGTGGGAACAAAAGGCTTAAGCGGCGCGGGTCTTTGCCTTTCGCTTCAGGCTCAGGGAAGCGGATTAAGAAAATAGTAACTAACTTTTATTTTGTGACTATTTTTTTAGGCGTAATAGCGGGGCTGGCTGTTGCTTGGGTTTCGAAAAGAGCTTTTCGCCACGATTTCTACGGGAGCAGGGCCGGGGCTAAAAAAGAATCTTTAACGGTAAAAGATTTTTACGAAGTCTTGAAGGGCTTAGAGGGGCAGATGCGTAAGAGCGTCGAGCACGATTTAACCGACGAAGAAAAGTGGCTTAAGAGTAAAAGCGATCAGCAAATTTACCAAAATAGACTTAGAGAAATAAGAAAAGGCTTAAAGAAACTCAAAGACTAGTGAATAATAAGAATATCGTTTTGGTTCAAAAAGAGATAACCGGAAGAAAATCCGTAGCCCCGCTGGTGTTTATTCTGATCGTGATCATTTCGGGGGTAGCGGTCGGGGCCGCGGCCAGTTATTTACATCAGAAGATATTCCGGAGAAAGAAGAAACCGGTGTCTGAGAGAAGCAGAGGGGCAGTTTTAGAGCAAGGCGTAATCAGGGAAGGTTTATGGGAAGAGGTTTCGGACCTTCCTTTAGAGGAAATTCCCCTGGAGGAGTTGGCCCGGGTCGGTCTTCTTCAGCGGGCCGCCGAAGATATCGACGAGAGGATAAAGCATCTTTTGCGCCAGATCGAACTCTTTGAGGATGAAGGAAAGTTTAAAGAAGCTGCCCGGCATCGCCGCGAACTTGAAGATTTAAGGCGGCGGCTGGAAGTAATCAAGAGAGGGGAATAGGAGCAAAGGTAGGTATGTCGGAAGAGAAAGACAAGTGGGCGGTAAAAGATGCCGGTTTTGAAGATTTAGACGCTAAAAGAGTTAGCGCTTACATAGATAAACGTCAATCCCGGTTAGGAGAAAAAACCAGTGGGTCCAGAGATAAACTATTGAGGGAGTTAGGTATCCTGACCGAAGTCGGCGGTAAATCCGTGCCCACCGCTGCCGGAGTGCTCTTGTTCGGTAAACATCCCCAGAATTTTCTGATGTCCAGCGGTGTAAGAGCGGTGAGGTTTAAGGGAAAAACCGTAACCAGCGATATCATCGACCAGAAAGAGATTAAGGGAACAATATCGGAGATGATTGATGCCGCAGTCGAGTTTGCCAAAGGATATATCGACGAAGATACAGATGAGGCGTTTCCTCAAGGTGAAAAGTTTTCAAAATACCCTGTAGCTGCAGTTAAGGAAGCAATAACTAACGCTATCGTTCATCGGGATTACACTCTGGAAGGAGCCTCGGTTCGAATTTTGATCTTTGACAACCGGATCGAGGTATATACTCCGGGGGGATTACCGGAAGGAGTAACTGCCGAAAATTTAGAGTATACTCAGTATTCCCGCAATGAAATAATCGCCGAGACGCTGCTGGATCTGGGTGAATATATCGTTAAATTAGGCACGGGAATAAAACGCATAAAATCCTTAGTCAAGGAATGGGGTTTAAAGGAGCCGGAATTCTTAGATACCGGAGTTGATTTCCTGATTACTATTTTCGGCCCCATTGACCGGGATTGGCGGGTAAAAAAGCAGGAAAGGGTGTTGCGGATTGAAAAAAGTCTGGGCCCTACAAAGACCCCTCAGGAAATCGGTTATCTTTCGCGGGATAAATATGCCGCCCATCGCCAGGTCCATAAATCGCACCGGAGAAAAGATGCCCCGAAGGATTCCCGACGGCAATTTAAAATTAACCGGAAAATAATCGCGATATCAGCCGCGGTTATTATTTTATTTACGCTGGCGGCCGGCGCGTTCAATCATCTGCGCCGCAGCCGGAATCCCTTTTATCGCTACCAGAAGGCAGCCTTGTGGCATCAGCGTCAAAGTTACCACAAAGCGATTAAAGCCTATGTTGCTTTTATAAAGAAATTTCCCCAGCATAGCAAGACTGACGATGCTCGATACTACCTGGCGGCCTGTTTCGAAAAAATCGGCCGGGACCAGGACGCTTTAAAGGCTTACAAGAAGTTGATCGACAATCATCCGCATAGCCCCTGGAGGGAATACGCTTACTACTGGCGGGGATCAATTTATCATAGACTCGGTAAGTTTGATGATGCTATAATAGAGTATCAAAAGGTATTGGCGGATGGCCAGGAAAACCCCTTGGGATTATCAGCATTGGAGGATACCGCGCTTATTTACCAGAAGCAAGACAAGTTCAGAGAGGCCCTTTCAGCCTACCGGAAAATACTGGAGAGCAAGGAAAGCCTGTCGGATGGTTACGAGCATTATCAGATTGCCCTGTGCTATCTAAATCTGGGAGAGTTTAAAGAGGCCAGAATAAATTTCGAAAAGGTAATTGCCAACAAG
This sequence comes from uncultured Planctomycetia bacterium, assembly GCA_964420965.1. Lineage (GTDB taxonomy): Bacteria > Omnitrophota > Gorgyraeia > Duberdicusellales > 4484-171 > CAYQUQ01. The sequence continues at coordinate 23,714 of CAYQUQ010000004.1, forward strand.
CAGGCGAAGGAAGAACTGATCGGTAAAGCCGAAAAACGGATAGCGGAATTAGATTTTCCGAAGGAGTGATATGAAGCCCCGGGAAAGAGAAGTTAGCTTAGGCGACTACCTTAATGTCGTTTTTAAAAGAAAACAGGTAATTATTCTGTCGGTGGCGGTGGTAACTTTAAGCAGCCTTTTCTTTGGTTCTTCCCAGGATTTGATTTATAAGGCCAGTTCTTATATCGGGGTAGAGGCATCCGACCGCGACAGCAACCTGGCCAGATCAATTAACCGCTTTGTGGAAAGCCGTATCTTTTCAGAAGAAATGGTTAGCTTTATGAAATTCGAAAAAGCCAAGGGCCTAAAGGCCGGAGGCGAGCTTTCCGAAGATTTCATTTTTGACATTGACGCGGACGTTTTACAGAATTCTCTTTCGATTGAGGAAGAAGGGCCGAACATTTTAAAAATTAGCGCCTTAGCCGGCAGTTCCAAGAAGAGTAAATATATCGCCGATGTTGCCGCTAAGGTGGTGGCGGAGCAGAGCCGCCGCGGCCTGCTCAGGAGCAGCTACGCCTCTCTCAAGTACGTGGAGAGGCAGATCGAGATACTGAAGCAAAGGATCGACGAGATTAAAAAAGAGCTTTCCAGATATACCCCGGTGATAACCGCCGAGGAAGTTCTTTTGCCCGAAGAGGAGCAGGAACTGGAGAAGCTCCAGCAGGATTATATCAATAGTAAGTTAAAACGCCAGATGGCCGAGGCTCAGTTGAAGGTGCTGGAGGAAAAGCTGGCCCGGCGCAAAACAAGGGAGGTTTTCTTTTCTTCTGTTCCCCAGTCCGACCAACTGGTTAAGCTTAATCAGGAATTGGCAGGTTTTAAGAGCAAGCTTTCGGAATTATTAATTCAATTTACCGAAGAGCATCCCCGGGTAATCGAGGTTCAGGCCCAGATCGAAAGAACCAGGGGCCAGATTGACCGGGAGGTGGTCAAGCCTTTAGAGGATCTAAAGGTTCAAATTGCCGCCGCTAAAGATAAAGAAGAGACCTTAAAAGAAATTATGGAGGTACGCTTTCCGGTGAGGCCGGAGGTTTCCGGCGGCAGAGAAAGTGCAGCTTTAAAGACTTTTCAGCTTAAACGCGAGCTTAAGATACACGAGAAGACTTACGATAGATTACTGGAAGAGAAAGAAAAAATTAATGTCGATTTTTTATTGGATGCGACTAAGGTAAAGATATTAAGGTTAGCCGCAGAGCCCAAAAGGGCGGAGAAACCCAAGAGTTTACCGCCGGTTGTCATAGCGGTGTCTATGGGGTTGATTTTAGGGCTTACTCTGGCTTTCATCCAGGAGAATTTAGATACTTCTTTAAAAACGATTAACGATATCGAATATTATTTGAATCAACCTGTAATCGGAGTAATCCCGGTGATCCGTTCCGAGAAGAAAAAAGTGATTGATTCCCGGATGCAGCAGATAAAAGGTAAATTATTTCCGCAGAAATAATGGCCGCGGATTATAAAACCGGACGCAATATGGAAAATGAAAAAATAAATCTGGCTTCCGTCGATGCCAATGTAATCGTTCAGCTTGATCCCCGTTCTCCGGAGGCGGAAGCGTACCGTTCTTTACGCACAAATATTTTAAGGACGAATATTGATAAACCACCCCGGGTTTTATTGCTTACCAGTGCCCACCCCGCGGAAGGAAAAACCATTACAGGCATAAATTTAGCTATTGTTATGGCTGAAATCGGCAAAAAAACGCTGTTGATTGATTGTGATTTACGGCGTCCCTCGGTGCATTCTGCGCTGGGAATAAGTAAAGAAGGGGGAGTAAGCGAGATACTGTACGGAAACTTAGAGTGGGATGCAGCTTTAAAGTTTTGCGATATCGAAAATCTGCGTATTATTACCAGCGGAACTATACCGCACAATCCGGCCGAAATAATCGGGTCGGATAAGATGCGTTTATTTTTGGAAGAGGCCAGAGATGTGTTTGATATAGTTGTGCTTGACGCTCCCTGCGCCCTGGCCGTTACGGACAGCCTGATCTTAAGTTCTCTGGTTGACGGAATACTGATGGTAATTCTGGCCGAGAAGACTCCCCGCCAAGCGGTTCAGCGTACCCTGGATATGCTTGCGGATGTAAAGGGCCATATCTTGGGAGCGGTTTTCAATAAAGCCAACCTGCGCCGCAGCCACTACTATTACTATTATTATTATGGTTCCCGACCAAAAAAATAGAGGCAATATCTTAACCGGGGCACTCAAGGAAATATTCTTTTACCGGGAGCTTCTGTTTAGCCTGGCCGCCCGCGATATAAAAGTCCGCTACAAACAAACTTTTTTAGGTGCCGCCTGGGCCATATTTCCTTCCCTGATTACGATGTTGATTTTCACTTTTATCAGCCGGGCAAAGATCATTGTCATTGACACCGGGGATATTCCCTATCCGATATTCGCTTATTGCGGGCTACTTCCCTGGACCCTTTTTTCTCAGTCTTTAAGCGCTACCACGACCAGCCTGGTAGATTATTCCGGCCTGATCAATAAAATATATTTTCCGCGGGAAATAATTCCGCTTTCGGTCATTTTTTCGAAGTTGATCAATTTTTTCATCTCCGCTTTGGTTTTAATCGGGCTGATGGTATTCTACCGGGTTAAACCCCAGGTAACCCTTATCGCCGTACCCTTGATATTCGTAATCCAGATTATTTTTATGGCCGGAATAGCTTTTTTTCTCTCCATGGCCCACGTTTTCTACCGCGATGTCGGGTATGTGGTGAGCGGCGTAGCCCCACTGCTGATGTTTATTACCTCGGTGGTTTATCCGATAAAGGTTGATTCCCCGCAATTGCAGGGAGTATTAAACACGCTCAATCCGATGATCCCGATAATCGATGCCTATCGGAATTTAGTCTTAAAAGGGCGCTGGCCGGATATGGCCACTCTGGCCGTGCCGGTCTGCCTCTGTCTTAGTATGTTTTTCATCGGTTTAATCTGGTTCCATAAGACAGCGCCCCATTTTGCGGAGAATATTTGAGGGAGAGATTCGCCCATGGAGTACGCTATTGAATTCAATAATGTGTGGAAAAGCTTTCGCCGCGGCGAAAAAGCCACCCTTTTAAGAGACGCTATACCTCTTTTTTTTAATAAACTAAGGGGCCGTAAGGCGCCGGCGGAAAAGAGTGACTTCTGGGCCCTCAAAAACCTTTCGTTTAAAGCTAAACGGGGACAGATTTTAGGTATCGTCGGGCACAACGGGGCCGGCAAGACTACGATTTTAAAAATCCTCAGCGGAATAATGCACCAGAGCAAGGGAGAAATCGTTACCCGGGGGCGCATGTCCTGTCTTATTGTGGCTGAAGCCGGGTTCCATCCCATGTTTACGGGCCGGGAGAATATCTATCTCAGCGGTTCTATTGTGGGCTTGCGAAAAAGCGAGATTGACAGAAAGTTTGATTCCATCGTTGAATTTGCCGGGCACGGATTGCCCGATTATAAAAAATTTATCGATACTCCCGTAAAGAGATATTCGTCAGGGATGCTGGTACGGCTGGGGTTCGCCGTAGCCGCGCATGTGGAGCCGGATATTCTTCTGGTGGATGAAATATTAGCCGTAGGGGATATCGCCTTTCAGGAGAAATGCCTCGAATATATGAATGATTTAAAGAAAAGCAATACCACCATAGTAATGGTTTCGCACTCCGTCAGTAATATCGCTAATTATTGCGACTGGGCCATCCTGCTTAAAAACGGCGAGATGACCCATGAAGGGGAACCACATAAGGTGGTGAGCGTCTTTGAGCGTGAATTATCTAAAAAAATGAGCTGGGTTAGCGTGGGTAAGGTAGAGGAAATGCGGCCGGTAGGGGGCGCTGTATTGAGCCGCGTAAAAATCGACAGCCGCCAACGGTTAGGCAATGAAATGCGCCTGAATCATAAGGACCCCATCGTGGTTAATTTTAACTGTGACTGCTTAAAGTACCCCCTCGACGACGTAACTCTTTCTTTAGTGGCTCACCGCAAAGCGGATGGCTGCCGGTGTTTTAATGTTCTGTCGCACGCATCCGGGTGCTATTTAAATAAAAGAAAAAACAGCGTTGAGCTGGTGGTTAAGAATCACAATTTAGTGCCGGGCCAGTATGTCTTTGATGTCGAAATAAAGAGCCTAAAGGCCGGACGCGTTATTGCTATCCACCGAGAGCGGGAAGTTGTCATCAAGAGCCCGGATGAATACATGAATCCCGGGCTATACGGAGTCTATCAACCGGAAAATGTTTCCTGGAAAATCAACCCTCTCAGCGATTAGGGTGTGGCCATGCCTTTAGGCTGCGGCCGCTATCCCCGTTCTCCAGATATACTATGTATAATAAAATATAATTGACCCCACCCTCTATCTGTTTTATACTAACATAATCTGCGGTTAAAGAATATGAGAAACGTACCTCTGGTTTCCGTGATTACTCCTGTCTATAATATGGGCAAGTATATCCGGTCCTGCATCGAGAGCGTTTTAGCCCAGGATTATCAACCGGTAGAATAAAGGGGCTAAGAAAATAGGAACAAGGTGATATAAAATGAAGATTGAAAATATTTCGGTCGTCGGTTTAGGCAAGCTGGGGTTTCCTTTTGCGGTCTGCCTGGTCCATAAAGGCTTTAAGGTCACGGCTGTGGATGAGGATAAAGAGAGGGTAGAATTGCTTAACAGGGGAGAAGTCCCTTTTTATGAACCCGGCCTAAAAGAACTTCTGGCTTTAAGCCGGCATAACCTTAAGGGGACAACCGATTACGGTATTGCCGTTAAGAATTCCCGGATTACTTTTATTGTGGTGCCTACCCCCAGCGACAGCCTGGGGGATTTTTCGCTTAAATGTGTCCTTCAATCCTGTAAACAAACAGGGGAAGTTTTGAAGAAAAAGAAGGATTTTCACCTGGTGGTAGTAACCAGCACCGTTACCCCGGGTTCAATGGACCGGGAAATCAAACCCGCCTTAAGTGTTCATTCCGGCAAAAGGTGCAAAGATCAATTCGGCCTGTGTTATAACCCGGAATTTATCGCTTTGGGCAGGGTTGTCCATAATCTTTACAACCCGGATTTTATCTTAATCGGCGAATCCGATCGGAAATCCGGCGATATTCTTTCTTCCCTGTATGGAAGGTTTTGCGGTGAAGATAAAAAAATAGCCCGAATGAACTTTGTTAATGCCGAGCTTACCAAACTGTTGGTTAACACCTTTGTTACCATGAAGATATCTTATGCTAATATGATTGAGCGGCTATGTGAGCTGCTGACTGAAGGCGACGTTGATGTGGTAACCAAAGCTTTGGGGTTGGATAAGCGCATCGGCCCCGAATATCTTAAAGGAGGTTTAGGGTACGGCGGACCCTGTTTTCCCCGGGATAATGTGGCTTTAGCCTGTGCGGCCAGAAAAGTCGGAAGCAGCGTTCCTTTGGCCGAGGCCACCCATAAATTTAACCAGGACCAGATATATAGAGTGGTGGATATGGTTCTGGCTAAGCTTCCCGAAAAAGGAAAGGTGGGTATTCTCGGATTGTCTTACAAGCCCGATACTGACGTGGTTGAAGAGTCTCAGGGTTTATTATTGGCCCGGATTATGATGGATAAGAATGTGCCGGTGATCCTGTACGATCCGGTAGCTGCAAAAAAGGCCAAGAAGGCCCTTGGCCTTAAGGTTAATATTGCTTCATCTGTCCGGGAGTGCATAAAGGAGGCTCAAGTTTTAGTGATTGCCACTGCCTGGGATGAGTTTACAAGTATCAGTCCCGATGATTTTAAGGGTTTAGCCAAGCGGGCCGTAATAGACTGTTGGCGGATTTTGAACCGTGATAATTTTCTTTCTTTGCCGGTTAAGGAGACGATCGAGTACGTTCCTTTAGGTATCGGCCCAAAAGATTAGTAAGCAGCATTTATGCATATAAATATTATAAGAAAAGTCGATCAGTATGCCGGCCCGGTAATTTGTCGGTTTTTGTTACTGTTAAAAGCCTTTCGGCCCGGCACACCGCACGCAAACAATAATCTGAAAATTAACCCTAAAAATATCCTGATTATAAAATTCTTCGGTCTGGGCAGTATACTTTTAGCTTCACCGTCCTTATCTTTATTGAAGAAAAAATACCCCGCGGCTAAAATTACGCTGTTCACCCTGCCCGAAAACAGCCGGATTTGTAAAATTTTACCCTCGATAGATGAGGCTATCTGTTTGGATATTAAGAATATATCTATTTTTTTAAGAAACTTTATTAAGGCCATATCCGATATCCGGAAAAGGGACTTTGACGTAATCGTGAATCTTGAATTTCTGACCAATTTCTCTGCGCTGGTAAGCCTGCTGGCCACTTTATTCTTAAAAAACCGGATAACCATCGGGTTTAATTCACCTCTTTCCTGGAGGAACAGGGTCCACGACCTGAATGTATCGTTCAGCCACAGCGCTCATATTACCAAGATATTTCTTAAAGTTATACACAGCCTGGGGGTAGAAGGCCGGGAGCTTTCCATTGAGCGGAAAGAACAGCCTTATTGCAATGTGCGGATAGCCTATTTATGCAGAAGGTTGTGGCTGAAAACAGCGGTCTTCGGCAGTGTAATTTTTTTGTGGCGGTAAACATAAATGCCGGGGAGTTAAGCTTGCACCGTAGATGGCCCCGGGAATACTTTGCGTTGGTTGTTAAGGCCTTAATCCAGAGAGATGAAACAGCGGTTTTTCTGATCGGCGATAAGGCCGATACCGAATACGTTGCTGAGTTTAAGAAAATGTTGCCTGAATCATCCCGGCTGGTCAGTCTTTGCGGAAAAACTGACCTGGAAGGACTAATCGGACTGTTTCGTTCCTGCACTCTACTGGTTACCAATGACAGCGGTCCGTTGCACGTGGCCGAGACGGTAGGGTTAGATACCGTATCATTTTTCGGTCCGGAAACGCCGCTTCTTTACGGGCCCATCTACGGTAAACACCATGTTTTTTATGAGGATATCTATTGCAGTCCCTGTTTGAATGTCTATAATTCGAAAATGAGCCGCTGTAATAATAACCTCTGCCTTAAAACCATTAAGCCCCAGGATGTCATAAATCTAATCGAAGACCAATATTTATCCCGGCAATGAAGTCAGTCATTTTTAAGAGCAGAAAGAATATCCCCAGCCTGTTGTGGCGGGCCTTAAGCTGGCAGCTAAACTTTTTGTGGGGGAAGACCCCCCGGCCTTTGGCTTGCGGCTTATACCTTACCAGCAAATGCAACTTCCGCTGCGATTTTTGCAATATCTGGCGTAAGGCCAACAACGTTACCTTACCGTTCGCTAAGGCCCGAAAGATTGTGGATGGCTTAAGCGATTCGGGGTGTTTTTATTTCAGTATAACCGGCGGAGAGCCCCTTTTAGTTGATTATATCTTTGATTTATTATCCTATGCCAAAAAGAGCAAGATAAGGTATGTGCATATGGTTACTAACGGTTATCTTCTCAACCAGGATAAGGCCGGCAGGTTAAAAAACAGCGGTATTGATGAGTTATCGATCAGTATAGACGGCTGTAAACAGAATCACGACAAGAGAAGAGGGGTTTCGGGGGCATACTCCAGAGCGATAGAAGCTATAGAAAATTTGAAGAAAAAAGCGCCGCAGGTAAATATCGTGCTTAACGCTGTATTTTTTCCGCAAGACCCCCTGGAGTCTCTTCATGTATTAGAACTGGCCCGTAAGCTCGGCGTGGCCATGAAGGTTCAGCCTTTAAACCAGCACCCTCTATTTAATCAGGACAACTCCTTTCGCCTGCCTTCGGAGAATAACTTAAAGCAGAGAGAGCAAGACATAAAGAGAGCCATTAAGATATTGCGGGATGATAGCCATGTGGTTAACTCTAATACTTTTTTGGATAATATTTACAATTTTTATTTTCAGAAAGATAAGCTGATTTTTTCAAATTCCGATTGTTTATTCGGGTATCACCATATTGAGATTTTAGAAGACGGCCGTATTTTCCCCTGCCTGGAGGGGCTGAACTGGCAGGGGGGAATAGAATTTGACGGAAATTTAAAAACTATTACCTCTTCGCAAGGGTACGCTCAAATTCTAAAAAATTTAAAGAAATGCAAGGGCTGCCGTAATAGTTATTACATTTGTTATTACGAACCTAGGATCAGTTTCCCCTTAAAAAACTTTATCCGGTTCAATGTCTAAGTTTAGAAAATCTACCTTTATTAACGGGTTGCAGGTTTTAAAATCAATTTACGCTGTTAAAAGAGGTAAACGCATACCTTTGTATTGCGAGTGGGAGGTTACTGACCGCTGTAATATGAATTGCAGTTTTTGCGGCACCAGAAAAGATAACAAAAGTACCGGGGCAGATATACCCACAAAGGCGGCAGTTAATCTAATCGATCAGCTTTCCGGTATGGGAACCAGGATAATCCATTTTTCGGGAGGAGAACCAACCTTAAGAGATGACTTAAACCTTCTCATTGCCCGGGCTAAGGAAAAAAAGATGTTAGTTTCTTTAACTACGAACGGATCCGCTCCGGCGAAAAAGAGGCAAGCATTTCTTATGGCTGATATAATCGCAATCAGCATCGACGGTGATGAGCAGCTTCATGATTCAATGCGAAAAGCCCCCGGGGCCTACCGGCGGGCAGTAGAAACGCTGAAGTTTTTAACTGCCCATAATAAAACTCCCATTATCATCGCTGTTTGTATGGAAAATTCCTCCTACGAAATGCTGGAGCGGCTGGCAACTTTGGCCCGGTCACTTAAGGTAAAAATATCGGTAAAAAATTTAGGGCCGAACGTAAATACTCAGAGCCAAAATCCAGAGCGCGTTCAACCTTACAAGAATCTGGATTCTCCTTATTTTAAAAGATTTGCCTCCCTAGTTGAAAAATTAAAAAAAACCCTTGGCAAAACCTTAGCTAATCCCGGGCCCCTGTTAAATGTTATCCAAAACGGAGGATTGGGTGTTTATGGGTGTAGAGCCATGGATATCGCTATTTCCCTTAAAGCTGACGGCAGCGTAAGCTTACCCTGTAACGGATTAACTAAATTACTTATCAAGGGCGATTTAAGGGAAGCTTATTACGGTAAGCGGGCACTTAAGCTTAGAGCCGTTCAGGGAATAGATCCGGTATGTAAGGGGTGTAGTATTCCCTGCATGGTGCAGGCCAGTGCTTTATTAAAACCAAAAGGTATTTGGACCATTTTCGATGCCTATATAGAGAGTCTGTATTAAACTTAAGATGAAAATTTTACTGATTAGATATCACGATAAAGCTAATATCAATTCCCGCGAGATAAAGAACGTAATTGCCGGTATGGGGGTCTGGCCGCCGCTGGGATTGCTGTATCTGGGAGCTATATTGCGTAAGCACGGATATGCAGTGGAAATTCTTGACGTTTTAGCCCGGAGATTGAACAGCGCCGAAGCCAGGAAGGCAATAATCGGTGCCCGGGCGGATTTAGTGGGTATAACTTCGACCACTCCCGAAATCCGGGGAGTAATGGAGGCCGCGCATTGGGCTAAGGAAACCGGAGCCAGGGTCGTCATCGGCGGCCCGCACACCGGCATTTACCCCGCAGAAACAGTTTCCTCGCCGGATGTTGATTTCGCCGTGCGCGGAGACGGCGAAAGGCCCCTGTTAGCTTTAGTGAATGCGCTAAGTTCCGGCACTGCTGATTTTTCTAAGATACCCGGTTTAATTTATAAAGATAAAGGGGCAGTTTATCAAAACAACCCCTATGTAGAAATGGACTTAGAAAGCCTTCCTGTGCCCGAATGGAGCCTGATTAATTTACCGGCTTATTCCCGGGCCGATGCCTTAAAGCCCATGGCCACCATGCTTACCGGCCGGGGCTGCCCTTACCGATGCGGATTTTGCTATCGCGATTTAAATACTATGAAGATGCGATTCAGAGACCCCGTCGCGGTTGTAGATGAAATGGAATATTTGGTTAAAAATTTTGGCGTCAAAGAAATAATATTTTGTAATGATACTTTGACCCTGCAGCGGGATAATATTATGTCTATTTGCGATGAGATATTAAACCGGGATATTAAAATCCTCTGGCAGGGTGCGACCCGTGTCGATACGGTCGATCCGGAAATGCTGAAATTAATGAAAAGGGCCGGCTGTAAACAGCTTAAGTTCGGCATTGAATCCGGCAATGCGGAAATATTGCGCTTGATGAATAAAGGAGTTGACCGGGATAAAACCAGACAGGTTTTTTCCTGGTGCCGAGAATTAAAAATCAGGACCGGTGCCTATTTTATTCTCGGCTATATTGATGAGAACGAAAAAACCATACAGGAAACAATTGATTTTGCCAAAGAACTTAATCCTGATTTTGCCATGTTTTACGCCGGTATTCCTTTGCCTAATACCAGTTACCATGAGCTTGCCGTCAGCCGGAAAAGAATCGATTCGGACTACTGGCATGATTACGTCCTCGGCCGAAGAAATGACCGCATCCCTTATTGTATCGATAATATGGATAGGTGGGTGCAGCATGCTTTTCGTCAGTTTTACGGCCGCCCTTCTTTTATAATGAGAAAATTTTTTAATCCGCAAGTATGGCTATCGGCGGTAAGAAACCCGAAATTGCTTTTAGGGATATTTTTCCCGCGGAATTACGAATCAGGATAATTTTTTGGATACCGTCCCCAAAGCAGCGATATGAAAGTTGCGATTATATATCCCAATCTGGAAGGAAGCCCGCAAAGTTTAGACATGGGTGTAGCCTATTTAGCTACCTACCTGGATGAGCGGACCGACCACAGCGTTAAAATTATAGATCCCACCTTTCATAAAAGGCACTGGGAATCCTACATAAAAAAAGAAATCAAAGATTTTAAGCCCGATGTGGTCGGAATATCAATCGTGTCTTTATTTTTTGGCTATGCCCGGAAGATTGCCCGGCAAATCAAAGACTATCATGATGTTCCCATTGTAGTCGGCGGTTTTCAGGCCATGATGGCACCCGAAGAGACTATGGAGACGGAAGAATTCGATGTTTTATGTACCGGGGAAGGAGAATATACCTTAACTGAATACCTTAAAGCCCTGGAAAACAAAGAAGACTTAAGAAGCGTCCGGGGTATATGGTTTAGGGAGAACGGCAAAATTATTAAAAACGAAAACAGGGAATACAATAGCGATCTGGATGCGCTGCCGATACCGAACTATGAGCTGTTTGACGATATCGATAAATATCTGTATTACCTGCAAAGATTATATATAATCGGCACCAGAGGCTGTCCCTATTCCTGCACTTTTTGCGCCGAGAGTATCCTCGGCAAGATAAATCCCGGAAAGAGGTTTAGAGAGCGTAATCCCCGGAAGTACGTTGCAGAGATACACTATCTGTATGAAAAATACAGAGACCGGGGCATGAAATTAGCCCATATCTATGATGCGGTTTTTACCTTTAACGATCAATGGCTTAATGATTGGGCCGATGAGTATAAAAAGAGGGGGTTAAATAAGGAATTACCTTATTCCAGCTTTCTTAAGGCCGATGACCATAACGCCTCCGATGAAAAACTTAAAATTCTGGCCGATACCGGATGTCTGCAGGTAAGGATCGGCATTGAATCCGGTGATGATGATATCCGGGATAATATTTTAAATAAAAGGGGGAGCAAGGATAATGAAATAATGGCCATAATTGACAAATGTAATAAGTATGGGTTTATAGTAAAAACCTACAGTATTTTGGGAATACCGGGGGATACCAAAGAAAGTATGCGTAAGACCTATAATTTCTGTAAAACACCCCTGGTTCATGTCCCTTTATTTTTTTCCTACACTCCGTTGCCCAACACTCCTTTGGCCCAAAAAGTTTCGATCATGAATGAGTCAAAAAATGCCCAAACAATGTATAGTTTTCATTTCAGTAAAGGAGCCAGAAACAAGGGGGTATCCAAATTCCATGTCCCCGGGTTTATTTTGAAAACCTATGTTCGTTATGGCTTAAGGCTCATCGGAAATACATTTTTATTTAACCCGGTTAAATTTATACCCTATCTGCTTTCCCGTATTTTCTACGGTTTTACGTTTGGGTGTCCTTTAATGCTTTCCACGGGATACGCCTTAATCAGCCCGGTATTTTGGCCGAATTTATCTAAGGGTATAAGAAGGCGTTGGGAAAAGAGAAACCCATGAATTTCATCAGCCGTTTCTACAATCAGAAGGTAGAAGATATATGCGTGCGGGTAGTATATTTTTTTAATACCATTGATACTTATTTTTTACTGGCCGGTGCTGCCTCTTTTTTAATGGTTTTACCTAAAGAGGTTAATGTGGTAGCTTTGGTATTAGCCGCAGGATGCGTAATCGCTGCCGCAAAAAAAGCCGATTTTTACCCTGCCTTTGGTTTGTTCGCTGTTCCGGTAATGGTTACGTTTACGATCGCCTTGAATATAGCGTTGCCCTTAATAGCGAAGATACTTTTGGCCAATATCGTCTTTTTTATTATCATTCAGTTTAGCTTTATGGGTCTGCCGGAAGCGATAGTAGCCCGCGATATACGCGTTCCTTTTGTTAAGATATTTAACTCTCTATTTACCGTCGCCCCGACCACGGTTTCGTTTTCGATGAGCATATTCTTTTCATTTTATTTATCTTTCTTTATGGCCGGAGCCTCTGTTTGTCAAGAAGCAGGAGATTATGCCTGGCTGGGCGCTGCGGTTACGGTTCTTCTTATAGGGGCTGTAATTACGCGTCGCATGCTTCCTAAAAATAATTTTAGCCGATTGCATATGCCGGTAATAAAGGGTAAGCCGATTTTTAAACGGGTGGTGGTTTTAAACATCGATGGGGTAAGGAAAGATATCTTTGATTCCTTAAGACTACCGGCGATTGACCGGCTAATCAGAGAAGGCACCAGTCATGCCCGGGGATTAGAAACCGTATACCGGGCCTTAACCAATCCGGCCTTCGCCAGCATACTTACCGGAACTATCCCTAAAATTCACGGCATCCGCAATAACAACTTAGGTCAGACAATTAAGACCGAAGGGCTGCCGGATGTTGTACCATCTATCGCTTACGGTTCAATGCACGTTAAGCATTTCTGCAAGAAATACTGGAAAACGCGGATAGTATCGCTGCCCCGGCATTCCGTATACCGGTCCGATGATCTGATGGTGGAGCAGCTTAAGGAAGATATGCTTATCGAGGGTAAGATACGCCTTTTTGTGGCCGATTTCAGTGAGGCTGATTTTTTAGCCCACGCCTACGGCAGTAAATCAAGACAATACAAGAATGCTCTGGGAAGAGTGGACAAGCGTATCGGGAATTTTATAGATTGGATGCAGGAAAACGGCATATTGGATGATACGGGAGTTATTGTTTGCTCTGATCATGGGATAGCGGGAATCGATCACAGCTATCTGATTGCTAGGTCGGAAAAGTTCGTACCGTTTTTGATCTATGGAAAAGGAGTTAAGAAAGGTTTTAAAATGAAGGAGCCGGGCAAGATTATGGATATTTGCTGCACCATTAGCTATCTGCTCGGGATTCGCTACCCCGGTAATTGCCGGGGCCGGGTTTTTACCGAAGCATTCCAAAACTGTTAACCGTAGGTTATGAAAAAAGTGGGTATAGTGATACCGGTAGCTAACGAAGAGAGGGGTGTAAATAATTTTCTCAGCACACTCTTAGAGGAATTTTCCTGTCTTGGAGGTAATTACGCTTTTACTGCCTACATTATTATGGATAGTTTTTCTAAAGACAAAACCTTTGAGATAGTCAAAAGTATCGGGGAGCAGGATCCCAGAATAAAGCCAATCTTTTTTAAGGAGTCCAGCGGCCCGGTAAGCTGTTATCTAAAGGGTTTTAAATGCGCATTGAAAGATTCCTGTGATTATATTATTGAAATGGACAGCGGCTTTAGCCATCCCCCTTCAAAAATAAAAGATATTTTGTATACTTTGGATACGGAAGGTTATGATGTGGTATTTATGAGCAGGTTCATGAAGACTTCAGCAGTAAAAAATTTTCCTTTTTATCGAAAAATAGCCAGCAGAGGCGGCTCTCTGCTGGCTAACTTCTGGCTGGGAACTCGCTTTAGTGATGCCACATCGGGATTCCAGGCTTTTAAGGTCAAGGTGCTTAAGTCTTTTAATTTAAACGCTTTTATCTCTGCGCGCTCATTCTACTCCACAGAAATGAAGTATTATTGTAGAAACTACAGGTATAAGGAACTCCCTTTTACCTACACCGGTTCTCGCACGGTATTTAGCAGTAAACTTGCGTTGATAGCTTTGAAGATGTTGTTTAAGATAAAAGAAAATGAAAAATATGTTTGCAGGGATTCAAAGAAGTTTTAGAATTAATTTTGAATATTACCGAAGATGAAAACAGGTAGTCCTCTGATCAGCTTTGTGGTTGTGGCCAGAAACGACAATTATGGCGGAGATTTCTTAACCCGCCTTCAAATTTTTGTAAAAGTTTTAATTCACCAGTTAAATACCTATAAGTTGGATGCGGAGCTGGTGATCGTAGAGTGGAATCCTCCTGCGGACCGGCCGCGATTAAAAGAAGCCCTTTCCTGGCCACCGGGTTTAAGGTCAGATCAGGTGCGAATCATCGAAGTTCCTCCCCGGATACACCAGCGTCTGCCCGGTTCCGAAAGAACCCCGGTTCTCAGCACACCGCCCCGGAATACCGGCCTTAGGCGGGCGGAAGGAAAATTCATACTGGTGACAAATCCGGATATACTTTTCAGTAACGAGCTTATCTCGGCTTTAAACCCACGGAATCTTTCTGAAGACAGCTTTTACCGGGTCGACCGTTACGATTTCAAAGGCCCGCTTCCTCTCGATGTTCCGTCGAAAATAATTCTGAAGATGGCCCGAAAGCGTATCTACGCGGTTCACTTTCGGGAAGACCTCAAGCGGGGCCTTTATATAAAGATTGGACCCTTGAAACGCCTGTATTCTCTGGCTACCGGAAAGTGGCCGGGTTCGTATGACCCCTACAGAAAAAGCATAGCCGCAGAAGGCTCATTTGTAGAGTTGAATGATGACACCGGCATGTATAACGGCATTCACACCAACGCTTCCGGAGATTTCCTCCTCGCCCATCGGGATAACTGGGCAAAAATAAGGGGTTTTCCTGAATTTTCTGATTTGTACCAGTATGCCGATGGATACGGCTGTTTTCAGCTCAGAGCACTTGGTCTTAAACAGAAGATATTTATTCCTCCCTGCATGATATTGCATATGGATCACGGCCGCACCGAGAAAGAAAATTATTTAAAAACATTTACGCGGAATTGGACGCAGGATTGGCGGGATATTTGGTCCGGACGCCTCGGGCCGGCCATAAATGCTGGAGATTGGGGGTTAGGCAATGAGGGTTTACCCGAAATAGCCGTTGCCGGTAAAAGGGGCCAGAATGTTTAGAGGGTTAGGAAAGCTGGCGGAAGCAGGGAATAAGTTTTCGCGGGGTATCTGGATTGATGTCGGAGCCCATCTGGGCGAGACTACTTTTCGCTTTGCCGAGGAACATCCAGATCTGCTGGTATATGCCTTTGAGCCCAATGTGAGTATAGCCGTAACGCGCATGGGGTGTTTGCCGAATTTTATAGTTTTTCCCATGGCTGTTGCCGCTAAAGACGGCACTGCTAAGTTTTACATCAATAGCGATGATAGTACATCTTCCCTTCTTCCTTTATATAAAAAGGAAGGTTTCAGCTGGAAGGGCGGGGAAGACCTTAAGACCGTATCTGAAGTATGTGTTCCCACTATCCGGCTGGATACTTTTTTTAGGGCCGCGAAAATCAAAAAACTAGCTTATCTTAAGATCGATGCTCAAGGGGCTGACTTGGATATTCTTCTGTCTGCCGGAGACAGATTAAGGGATATAAAGGAGATTAATATTGAAGTTTATTTAACACCCAGGCCTCAATATGAGGGCGCGGGGAATTCTAAGCTAAAAGTGGTTGACTATTTAACCGTTAATGGTTTTGAGCTGAGTGAGACGTTCAGCCAGACTTACGGCCAGGAGGAAGTCCTGATTTTTATAAATAAAAAATTTAGTAAAAAATGATAATGCCGGATCGCAAAAAATTACCCTTGTGTTTTTTCCCCTGGTTTCAAGTTGACGTGGCCTACCCGGGGAATGTGCAAACCTGCTGTTTTAACACTCAGGTTATGGGAAATATCCATCAGGATGATATTCTGACTATATGGAACGCCAAGCCTTATCAGGATATTCGGCGCCGCCTGATTCAGGGTGATGTCGGAGATTGTGCTTGTGGAAGTTGTCTCTACCGGTTGACCCACCCCGCGCAGATGTATCCTGAATTTAACACTTCGGAGGCGGAAAGGATGCTTAACTTTAAGCAGGCCCAGGCGCATTTTTTTAAGGGGGATACCAGGCTTAGCTCTAAGCCGGTTCAGTACCGGATGGATTTTACCCATGAGTGCAATTTAAATTGCCCGATGTGCTTGCAAAACCACACTGTTTCAAAAGCTCGATTT
The DNA here is from genome assembly GCA_964420965.1 of uncultured Planctomycetia bacterium. Classification (GTDB taxonomy): domain Bacteria; phylum Omnitrophota; class Gorgyraeia; order Duberdicusellales; family 4484-171; genus CAYQUQ01. The sequence continues at coordinate 40,191 of CAYQUQ010000004.1, forward strand.
CCAGCTGAGTTCACAAGAGAGATTTTTGATGAAAAGCATTATGCTTGGGTGAGCGAGTTTATTTTAGTGGGGGGTGAGCCTTTGGTTATTCCTGAGAGTATAGAATTTATTCGCCGTCTTTCTAAAACAGACCCCGGGGAGTGCCAACTTACCTTATCTACCAATGGACTGCTCTTAGATAAATTCTGGCCAGAGATAAGGAAATTTAAGAATGTGCTGTTTGCGGTAAGTTTAGACTCCTGTGACCCTAAAACTTATGAATCAATTCGTATAGGCAGCAGCTGGCAGAAAGTTTTAAAAAACATCCTAGAGATCGAACGTACCAGACAGAATGATTCCTGGCGAGGCTGGCAGATTGTCTCCGGAAATCTGGTTATGAAGAGCACAATTCAAAGGCTGCCGGAACTAGTGCGTTTTGCTCATAAACATAAATTTGATAATCGTTTTACTGTCATCTGGGGGCTTAAAAATAGGGGTGAGAATATATTTGTCTATAATTGGCTCTTGGATAGTATTCCGAAGTGGAAAGAAAATCTTGATGAAGCTGTGGAGTTGGCAGATAAGCTGTCTTTGGGATACCCCACCAGAGCCAATTTAACAGGTATTCGCCGCTTGTTGTTGACCAAACCTTGGGTGATCCGCTCTAAAGCCCTTATGGTAGCCGCGCTTTTTGGGAAAAGAGAGCTAGAAATGATATTGCTGGATAAAGTAAAGAGTTGCCTGTCTTCCCCCAAAAGCCTATCGAGGGGCTCAAAATTTCTCATCGCAATAGAAGAATGGGAGCGCAGATATAAAGGCAATCGGGCCACAAGAGTATTTTGGAAGGTATGTATCTATCCGGTAATTTTAATTATGGTGTTTATATTCTCGGTTTGTAAGTTTCTGTCCTCTTTTATATTTCGGCAGGCTCTGCGGATAAGAAAAAAAATTCGTGATTTATTTGGTACCTAAATTATATCTAGCTGCGGATTTGCTGATATTATTGGAGAGGATAGAACAGAAGTGGAAAGATAATTTTTTTGGTCGAATTTTGCCAAAGGGATTCTTGCACCTTCTATCTTTAACCAGAATTCTTAAGGCATGGTTTCCTAAAAAGTTAGGGAAACCTTTGCAACGGAAAGCATTTTATTTACTTCGTCGCTATATCTGAGTTATATATCTTGGATGAAGAAGAATTTCAAATAACCATGAAAGAAAAACCCTTAGTTTCAGTGCTCACGCCTTCTTATAATATGAGTAGATATATAACTTCCTGCATAGAAAGCGTTTTAGCCCAGGATTATGACAGGGTAGAGCATATAATCCAAGATGGTGTTTCACAGGATGACACTATAAAGATTCTACAGCGCTATTCAGACCGTATAAACTGGATTTCAGAACCAGACAAAGGTCAATCCGATGGTTTAAACAAAGCTTTGCAGCGCTGTCAGGGGGATATAATCATTGTTTTAAATGCTGACGATGAATTGTTGCCTCAAGCTTGTTCTTGGGCAGTAGAGCAGATGGCAAAATATCCTGAAGCCGCGGTTATATACGGTGACCAATATAATATTAATTCCCAAGGGCGCATAATGAGCCAGCATTTCGGGCCTATCCCTTATGATTTTGAAAAAATATTTTGCGTAGAAGAAACCATACCGGCTCAGGCTGCCTTCATTAAAAGAGAGGCTTTAGAAAAAGTTGGTTTTTTCGTGGATACCACCCGAAAAACGTGTCCTGATTATGAAATGTGGGTAAGGATTGGTTTAAAATTTCCCATGAAACATGTTGAGGGGTTTATTTGTAAATACCGCATACACCCGGGTTCAGAGCAGCTTAAGCCAGGACAGTATCGGGAATTCATGAATTCGAAATGGGAAGTGATAGATAGGGTTGTAAGTGACCCCCAAACCCCTACCGACATAAGAAAACTTAAAAAGCGGGCTTATTCAGGGTTGCTGGTCTTGACTATTATATACATGCCGATGCGTTCTTTAAAAAGGATAGGGTATTACCTTAAAGCAATATTTATTTATCCTCACCCTTTAAATGTTTTTCGTCTTTTAGGCCAGTTTATGTCTTGGATATATTGTCTGCTTAAGCATTTGATGCTGGAATTAGCAAGAAAGCGAAAACAAAAAAATTAAAACCTATTGAGGAATTAAAGATGCGGAATTAATAAGGTGCAAAAAGCATTTAGAAATTATATGCTAACCTTTTTTACCATACCCAAGGCTTTTAAAGGCCATGTTGATATTATCCAGCGCAACAGTATAAAAAGCTGGATTCTGCTAAAACCTCGGCCTGAAATCATTGTATTTGGCGATGATGAAGGTACTAAAGAAGTAGCAAGGGAATTTAGATTGCGATATGTTCCTGAAGTCGTGCGTAATGAATATGGCACGCCTTTGCTGGATGATATTTTTGCGAAAGCCCAATCCATAGCCAGAAACGATAACCTTTGCTATATAAATGCCGATATTATTTTAATGAGTGATTTTATGAAAGCTGCCTCCGTGGCTATAAATTGGGGTAAAAGGTTTGTAATGGTTGGCCATCGCTGGGATGCGGAGATTAGCGAACCTATAAATTTTAACAAGGACTGGGAGGAAAAACTTAGGGGTTATGTGAGAGACAAAGGTGCTATTCCAGAGTACGGGATTGATTATTTTGTTTTTTCTCGAGGATTTTTGGAAAATATGCCTCCTTTTATTTTAGGACGGCGTTACTACGACTGGTGGTTTGTCTGGGAAACCAATGCTTTAGGTATTCCCCTAATCGATGCCAGCAAGCAAGTATTGGCAGTTCATCAGCACCACGACTATTCATTTATTCCGGAATTCAAAGGATTTAACTCGCCCACCTCGGAAATAAAAAAGAATACTCAGCTGGTCTTCTCTGGCAGGCATAAAAATAAAATTATGGCAACGCCTAAGCTTGCTTCGCACAAGCTGGGACCAAAAGGAATACAACGTGTAGGAATTCTGGAATGGGAGTATCTGCGGCCACGCTTAAAAAACAAAAGGTGGATAAGGACAATGATAAAGTATTTTCCTTTTTTATTAAGCATTAGAAAGTTTCTATCATATCTGAAAAAGAGAAAGGATATCATGAAAATTGGTTTGGATTGGGTTCTATCCGGAATTATAATTTTATTACTTTTGCCATTGTTAATTGTCATGGCTATTGTTTCTATAGTTTTAGTATTCGCCCTTTGGTTAAAAGAGAGGTTTAGGCTTGCTCGTTGATGCCAGAAGAAGAGTGCAGTTTATAAAGAAGTTATTCGATGTAAAGAGCGGATTTTTTCTTGATATCGGCTGTACTGACGGCCGTTTAGAATTAAAACTTAATAAGGATAAATTCTTTGGAATAGATACAAATGAAGAGGCTTTAAGAATCGCCAAAACAAGGTCTTTTCCGGTTGTTTTAGCTGATGCCCGCTATTTACCATTTAAAGAGAAAAGTTTCGATGGCCTTATATGTTCAGAGGTTCTTGAACACATAGAAGAAGACAGACTAGCCATAGCCGAGATTTCCCGGGTTCTAAAGAGAAATGCTATCGCCGTGGTCAGCGTTTCTAATCGGGATTTTAAAAGGATTTTTCCCTTTAAGCGGCTGGTCGAAAACCTTTACTTAAGGCTTGAAGAGTTTACTTTGCACGTGCGCCGGGGCTACACCGTTGAGGAACTAAAAGCCCTTTTTAAACGGGAATCTTTAAAACTGGAGAGGGTAGAGTATGACCTTAAAGCGGTGGGGGCGTTCTTTCACCTGCTACTTTATCATTGTTACCGCCATCAGCAGACCAAATTCCGGCGGTTTATCCTGCGGGTTTATATTAGATTATTAAAGATTTTAGCTTTTCTGTATCCTCTGGATAATATTTTGCAGCGGGAAGGCTTTCAGATATTTGCCAAGTTTAGGAAATTATGAAGCGATTACGGTGATCAGATATTGATTACAGTGACTATTCTTTGATGTGAGTTATGGCTGAAGGGAAATTATTAATTAGTGTTATTATACCGGTCTATAACCGGAAGGAATTTTTAAGGGAAGCTTTGTTGCCCCTTAGCGAGCAGACATTAAAAAAGGATTTGTTTGAGGTGATTGTGGTTGACGACGGCTCAAACGACGGAACCAGGAATATGCTTGAGGAGCTAAAGGACACTTTAAGTTATAGTTTCAAAATATTGGAACAGAAGCACGAAGGCCCGGCAGCGGCCCGCAACCTGGGCGCAGAGAATGCCCAAGCGCCAATTCTGGCTTTTTTAGACAGCGACATGAAGGTTGATTCTGGCTGGCTTGACAACGCCCTGGCTCATTTTAAAGATCCATCAGTCTTGGCCGTAGAGGCGAAAACCGAGAGCCCAGGCCAGAAGCGTATTTTTAGCCATTGGGTATCCAATGAGAGCGGGGGGATGTATCAGAGTTGCAATATGTTTTACCGCCGCAATATCTTTAAGGAACTGGGCGGGTTTGACCAAAAATTCAAGTTTCCTTTCGGCGAAGATTACGATTTAGCGCTCCGGGTATTAGCTAAGGGAAGAATAGTTTTTGCCCAGGATGCGATTGCTTACCATCCGGTGCTGCAAGAAAAGGCCGGGGATATTTTAAGAAAAGCCAGTTTTTCAAAGGACATTCCTTATTTATATAAGCGGCACCGGGAAAAGATGCGTCCTTTTCTGGGTTTTCGGATTGAGAGGATTTTTACCGGAATATTTTTTGGCGTTTTTATTCTCGCTCTTTTTGCGTTAAACACTCCCGGGGCGCTGGCCGGTTTAGGCGGAGCAATTTTAACCACGTTCTTTTTAGAAAGAGAAAGATTTAAGCGGGCAAGGCCCTTAGAGATTATTTGGGGAGTGTTTATCTATACTTTGAGTAATGCTTTAACTTTTTTTATGTTTTTATACGGATGCGCGAAATACAGAGTAATGCCCAGTATCGGCATGCTCAGGAGATACTAAAAATGCGGGTAGATTATTCAATCGGGGTTAAGTTTGGGGGCGGCGGAATCGGTTATATTGCCTCTTGCTTCGCCGGCGAAATTTATGCCCGGGGGTTTTTAAAAAGAATTTTTGCGACTTCTCGTTCCGAAACCGAGATTGCAGCTCGGGTTTTTAAGATTCACCCTTACGTAGAGACGCTGCCGAAAATTTTCAGAATTCCCAATAGGTTTATCCCTTTGAGCCGGTGGTATTTATGGAAAGACCATATTTTTGACCGCTGGGTTTCAAAAAGAATAGGTGAGTGCGATGTGTTTCATGGCTGGACCTGCCAGTCGCTTTATTCCCTCCGGGCCGCCAGAAGAAAGGGTGCGGTTACTTTTCTGGAGCACCCTACCGCTCACGTACTTACCCAGAAACGCCTTCTCCAAGAAGAATACCAACGCTTTAACATTAAGGGGGATCCGATTGATCCCGGAGTGATTAAAAGAAGGCTGGCCGAATACAAAGAAACTGATTTTATAATTGTCACTTCCCGGTTTGTCTACGATTCATTTATCGCAGAAGGCGCGGATCAAGAAAAGTTGATTTTAATCCCCTATGGAGTGGACACGGATACATTTAAACCCAGCCAGAAAATTTACACCGGCGGCGCCTTTCGCATCGCTTTCGTCGGCCAGATCGGTATCCGCAAGGGACTCATATATTTACTCCGGGCTTTCAGCGAGCTCAAAATCAGGGACTCCGAGCTGGTTATAGCCGGATGGGTTAACCGGGATATGAAGGAAGTGCTGAAGGAATACTCGCGTCATCCCCGGATAATTTTCTTAAGGTTTATGCCGCAGCCCCAGGAGATTTACCGGGATGCCTCGCTTTGCGTATTTCCTTCGGTAGAGGATGGCTTCGGTTTAGTGGTTTTGGAGGCTTTTGCCTCGGGTAAACCGGTTATAGTCAGTGAAAATACGGGTGCCAAAGATGCCGTTAGCCATAATGAGGATGGGTTTATCGTTCCGGCCGGGGATGTGGAAGCCTTAAAAGAACGGATTTTATATTGTTACGAACACCAGGATAAGCTTAAAACCATGGGTGAAAAAGCGCTCCAAAAGGCCAAGGATTATAGCTGGACGAGCAGTGTCCGGAAGTTGATCGATGCCTATAAAAGGGCCTTAAGCCGTTAGCGGAATGAACAAGAGCTTGTGGGATAAAAAGTGGGAGAGTGAATCCAGCGGCCTTAGCCAGGCTTCTTACTTAGACCGTTGCAGTCAGAGGTGTTTTGATATCCTTAAACGCTGGGTGGGTGTTGGGTCAGGTTTAATTTTGGAAACCGGAGCCGGCTCAGGAAGGTTTTGCTTATCTTTGGCTAAAGAAAACACCGCAGCACAAATCATCGGCGTGGATTTATCCCCGGTTTCCCTGAACCTGATTAAGAATCGAGCCAAAAAGGATGATATCGGGAATGTCACCGTCGTCCGGGCCGATATCCAGAAATTGCCTTTTGCCGGTAATTGCTTCGACGTTGTTTTTAACGAAGGGGTAGTTGAACATTTCCGGGATCCGGAATCCTTATTATTAGAGATGAAAAGGGTTTTAAAACCCGGCGGCCGGTTAATCGTCGCCGTGCCTAACCGGTTCAATTTCATTTACGGGCTTACTCTCTTTTTCTCCCGGAAGGAGCGCGTAAAATACGGATATATTAAGCTGTTCAGTCCCGGAGCGCTTAAGGCCCTTTTTAAGAAATGCGGATTTATAGATATAAAAATATCCGGTTTTGACCCCGCCCACAGCATCACCCGTTTAAGCCAATATTGGCCCCGGTGTGAACTATTGGCAAGAGTAATCGATAAAGTTATTGTCAAGCCGCTGGATTTTATTACCCATAATCGTTTTAGTTTTCTTTTTGGCCTTGAGATAATTGCCTGTGGTGTCAAGGATGGGTCCGATAAGGGTGAAAGAATAAGCCAGGCTTACGCTTGTAGAGGAGGATCGAAACAGGACTATGCCGATTTTCAATTTCTGTTTGCCGCGGCTGAAGTTGATTTTTATAAACAATTTACCGATTTTAAGGGTAAGAAAATTTTAGACATTGGCTGCGGCCTGGGCGGAAAGGCCGCCGCTTACGCCAAAGAGGCCGGAAAAATATTCGCACTGGACTGTAAATTAAACGACCTTATTTTTGCCAAAAGGTTTTCAACCGCTAATGATTCTAAGGCTGTATTTTTTCAAGCTGATGCCGGGAAACTCCCCCTTAAGAACCACTCCTTTGACGTAATCATTTTGAACGATATTATTGAACACCTGCCCCGGCCCGCAGAAGTTCTTAAAGAATGTAAAAGGATCTTGAAGAAAGGAGGGGTAGTATTTGTGAATTTTCCGCCTTTCTATGGGCCTTACGGCGGACACCTCGGGTATTATTTTTCTTTTCCCTGGGTTCATTTTCTGCCCAAAAAGTTGATTCGTTATTTATTGCTGCGGAAAAAAACCAAAGCCGGCTGGCTTACCCCCGAGGTTGTTCAGGATACCTACAACAGCGTCCGCAGGCTAACTATCCGGCAATTCCGGAAATTAGTTAATGACAGCGGTTTCGGTATAAGATATCAGGATTTTATGCTTTACTCCCCTAACCTGCCGAAAAAATTGATCCATTTTCCTTTTCTTAAAGAAGTAGTCACCAAAAATATCCGGTGTGTATTGGAAAAGCGGGGAACACGGGTCGCAATCATTTCCCGGAGTTATTTATACGGTCCCCATCATAAAAAATTAGAGGAGTTGTCTAAATTTAAAGATATCGAGATTACGCTCATTACCCCTCAATACTGGAAGCACTCATTGGGAGATATAGCCTTGGAGAAGGAGTCCGCACAGGCCTACAAAATTAAACCTTTATCCTTAGCCTTCAACGGGAATTATTTTCTCTATTTTTACCGCTCTTTAGGGAAAATATTAAGCGATTTAAGGCCGGATGTCGTTCACATCGAAGACGAACCCGGCTATTTATCTACCTTTCTGATTGCCCGCTTTTGCCGGCGCAATTTCCCGCAAACAAAAGTTTTGGTTTTTACCTGGGAAAATATTTACAAGAGATTTAAATTTCCTTTTTCTTATTTCGAGAATTACGCTTTGAGGAATGTGGATTCTGCCGTTGCCGGGAATAAGGAAGCCAAAAATATCTTGGTTGAGAAAGGTTTTAAAAGGGCGGTATCTGTGGTCCCGCTCTTAGGGGTGGATCCCGCCGAGTTTACGCCGAAGAAACCCGCGCGGCTTAAAAAAGAATTAGGCCTTAAGTATTTTGTTGCCGGTTATATCGGACGCCTGGTTGCGGCTAAGGGCCTTTCGACTTTAGTTAAGGCGGTGGCCGGTATAAATTCCGAGTTGCAGCTTTTGCTGGTCGGCTGCGGCGATTACCGCCGCCGGCTGGAGGAAGAAATTGAAAGGTTGGGAATTAAGGAAAGGGTAACTATTCTGGATAGCGTCGGACACCGGGAAGTTCCGGAATACCTGAATTGCCTGGATGTCTTGGTTTTACCTTCGGAGACAGCCGCAGATTGGAAAGAGCAGTTTGGCCACATCCTCATTGAGGCCATGGCTTGCGAGATTCCGGTTATCGGTTCGGATAGCGGAGAAATACCAAACGTAGTCGGTGAAGGCGGTCTTATTTTTAAGGAAAGCGACTATCAGGATTTAAGGGATAAACTCAAGCTGTTGATTAAAAGCCCCCGGTTAAAATCCCAATTGGGCCGGGCCGGACGCAAAAGGGTCCTAGATAATTATACGCACCAAAGAGTCGCGGCCGAATATTACCGTATTTATCAGAGTTTAAAAAGCTGAATTAATTATTTCCTTGTGTATTTATGGCTAAGTTAGGTGTTTATTTTTTAAGAGCGGTAAGGTTAGTTAAAAATTACGGTATCGGAACGCTTTTTAGACAATTTAGGTGGTACTTCGAGAAGTATATTTTGCGTCGGATCCGGACCGTGAGAGTCGTTCAGGGGAATAAGATGTATTTGGATTTGGTTCAAGGCGGCATCTTTAAGGAATTAGCCGTCCACGGAATACGGGAAGTTCCGCACACGCTTTTGCTTAAACAGGAATTAGAGGAAGGGATGGTGGTGGTTGAGATCGGGGCCAATATCGGGTATTACCTCTTGACGGAAGCCGCTATCGTTAAGGATAAAGGTAAAATCTACGCCTTTGAACCGGACTCCCGGAATTTAGATATTTTGCGAAAGAACATCGCGCTCAACAGATATGCCCCAATCGTAGATCTGTACCCTCTGGCTGTGTCGGATAAGAGCCAAAATTTAAAAATACACTTAACCGAAAAGACAAACTTAAGCACCCTGCTTAATCCGGATAGAGTTGATCCGGCACGCAGGAATCAATGGCGTTCACAAGATACCCAAAGTGTCTCTTTAGATGAGTTTTTAAAAGGTAAGCTCCCGGTAAACCTTATCCGCATGGATGTCGAGGGGTTTGAGGTCGAGGTTTTTAAGGGGATGAGGGAGACTGTTAAAAATGCCCCTTCAAAGTTTAAGGTGCTTTTTGAGCTGCATATGCACACTTATTACCTGGCCGAGCAAAATCGCTTAGAGCCGGTAATGCGGGATTTGTTCGAGTTAGGGCTACGACCAAAAGTTTTAATACCCACATGGGGAATTCAGCCTCAAACCTACAAGGAGTTAGGGTATAGCCCCGACAGGGTCATAAAAAGTAAATTCGGAGACAGCGCATTTTACTATAATGTAAAATTAGAAGACGTAATACGTTTGACTTGCTATCATCCTAATAGTACAAAATTTATGCTTTTAGAAAAGGTAAAATGAGCAAGAATACTGTAAAAGTCGGCTACATTCTGCAGCATTTTCCGGTGTTATCGGAAAGTTTTGTCCGCGATGAAATTGCGGGGGTAGAAAGAAATGACGTTAAGGTCCATATTTTTCCCTTCGCTAAGCCGGACGGCAAGGTAATTCTAGGCGATAAGAGGTGCCACGAAGGAAATATTACCTATGCCTTGGATCCTAAAAGCGGCGCCGGCGCGTTTATCCCGGTTTTTGGGTCCAATTTATATTTTTTCTTACGCTACCCCTTAAAGTACGCCCGCTGTTGGCGTAAATATTTTTTCCGGATCGGTAAAAAAGAATTTTTGCAGATATTCTATTTATGCTCCCGGGTTAAGAAATTAAACTTAGAGCATCTCCATGCCCATTTTGCCTGTTTGGGGGCAACGGCGGCTTTAATTATTGGGCAATTTTTAAACATCCCTTTCAGCTTTACGGTTCATGCCTACGATATCTTTGTTCAGGATGATTTTTTGAAAGAAAAAATGAAGCGGGCAAAATTTATTATTGCCATATCGGAATATAATAAGAATTATTTACTGGATAAATATCCGCAGATACCCGGTGAAAAAATCAGGGTTATTCACTGCGGAGTAGATATCACACGCTTCCGCCTTAAGCCCGCGGCTGAAGAAGGGCGGATTTTGCTTTTAAGCGGAGGCCGCTTAGTCGAAAAGAAGGGGTTTGCTTATTTGATCCAAGCCTGTAAGTTTTTGGTCGATAAGGGTTTAGATTTCAAGTGTAACATTTTCGGCGACGGCCCCTTGAAAAAAGAATTATTTGCGGAAGTTAAAGAATCAGGGTTAACGGGCCGGATTGATTTCACCGGAGCGATCAGCCGGGAGGAAGTAAAGAATCTCCTGGCTCAAAGCCATATTTTTACATTAGCTTCGGTGGTTGCCGCCAACGGGGATCGGGACGGAATCCCGGTAGTGTTGATGGAGGCTATGGCGGCGGGGAGGCCGGTGGTAGCCACGGATGTCTCCGGAATTCCGGAATTGATTGATTCCGGAGAAGGGGGGATTTTAGTTCCGCAGAAGGATGAAGTTAAGTTGGCGGAGACGATTTGGGCCTTGGCCAAAAATAGAGATTTACGAAAAAAAATCGGCAGCAAAGCCCGGAAGAAAGTAGAAAGTCAATTCAATATAACGGAAAACACAAGGCGTTTAGCGAATATTCTTAAGCAGGATAAGATGCCTATTTTTAAGTATAAATCAAAACATGCCGGCTGCGATTTATGCGGCAGCGGCCGGGCAACTTCAGTATCGAGCGGTATTTCTTTTGATCGGCGGCATTATAATCACTTAAGGTGTAAAAAATGCGGGTTGATTTATGCCGACCCCATGCCGGAGCCGGCCGTATCGACGCTGGATGAAATTGCCATGAAATTATGGATTAATGATTTTTTAAAAGGCAAGAGTGGTTTTGACTGGGAACATTTTAAACGATACCGAAATTATAATGAAAGCAGGGTTAAGGAATTACAAAGGTATAAGCATACCGGAAGCCTGCTCGAGGTCGGCTGCGGTAACGGCTACTTCTTAAAAGTCGCCCAAGACAGCGGCTTTCGGGTCAAAGGAGTCGAGGTCTGTAGAGAGCTGTCCGAACATATTAATCGCTATTTAGATTTAGATATTTTCATCGGTACCCTGGAAGATGCGGGGTTTTCCGCGGGCTCTTTCGACGCGGTTTATTTAAACCATATTTTAGAACACCTGCCTGATCCCGGCAGTTTCTTGAGTGCGGTTAACAGGATTCTTAAGAAAGACGGGGTATTGTTCTTGGGTGTTCCCAACGCCGCTGATATCTCTAACAGTTTGAATAAGGCCCTTAAACTATCAGGGCTGAGGCGGAACTGGGGCGGATATTTATGCCCCCCGGTGCATTTGCACGGTTTTACCCCTAAAGTGTTAACTAAACTTTTGGATCAGGCCGGATTTAAAACCCTGGATTCGTTTACTGTTGCCCAGGGTGATAAGACTTATTTTCCCGATTATTCACCCCAGGGGTTAAAAAAAGCTTTAAAGCAGACGCTGGGCTTTGCCGGTAAGCTTTTGGGACGGGGCGCTCATATCGTAACCTATGCGGTTAAGAAATAACCATGGGTAAATTTAATATTTTGTATGTAAGTGGGACCTCCCAAATCGGCGGGGCTGAAATCAGCCTCCTAAATCTGATCAAACATTTGAATCGAGAGGTTTTCGCAGTGATTGCAGCTTTGCCTTGCGCTGGGCCCTTGATGGAGCGGCTAAAGACCCTGGGTGTTGATGTGGTCACAACCGGTCTTCAAGAATTTTCAAAAAGAAGATGTTTCTCTTTCGGGGGAGCTGTTTTTGCTTTATCCCGTTTAATAAGAAAGAAAGGCGTAGATTTAGTTCACGCCAATTCCATATACATCGCCGAGCAGAGCCTCTTTGCGGCTAAACTGGCCGGTGTGCCCTGTGTTGGTCATGTCCGCGATTTAGTTCCGGTCTTGGGAGGTGGAAAGGTAAGAAAGGCCGCATTTAATAAGATGGATAAAATAATCGCCATCTCCGAGGCAGTTAAGAGAGATTTGGTCGAAAAAATAGGAGTTTCCGAAAAGAAAGTGACTAAGATATATAACGGCGTAGATACTGAGGAGTTTAACCCTTCGGTTTCCGGAGAAAGTTTTCGAAAAGAGCTCAATTTAGGCCCGGTTAAGCTGGTGGGTATGGTGGGTAGATTTACTCCCGAAAAGGGGCAGGATCTTTTTTTAAGGGCCGCCGCAAAGGTTATAGATGAGTATAGAGATGTTTGTTTTGCTGTGATAGGTGATGCCAAGTTAGGATCTGAACAGTTTAAGCAAGCGATGATAAATTTGTCTGTTGAGCTTGGCTTAGAGAATAAAGTTATATTTACTGGCTTTAGAGATGATTTACCTCGGGTGATGGCTGCTTTGGATATAGTGGTAGTTTCCTCTGTAGCCGAGCCTTTCGGACGGGTAATTGTTGAGGCTCTCGCCATGGAAAAAGGTGTTGTTGTCTCAGATTCCGGAGCAATACCAGAGATTGTTTCTAATGATTGTGGCATATTAGTTAATCCTGAGGATAATGAAGGGTTTAAAGAAGCGATTTTAGGACTTTTAACAGATACCCAGAGATGTAAAGGATTAGGTGAATCAGGGAGGAGAATCGTTGAGGAAAAATTCGGCATCAAAAGACATGTTTCAGAGATGGAGGGCTTGTATAAGAAACTGGGATTTTTTAGTATGTCAGACAACTGCTTTATGCAAAAACCTACTGACTACCGAGTATTTAATGAGAGTTATTACAAGGATAGTTCAGCTCCAGTACTTGCTGATAAAGAAACCGAACAGTTTCAGCACAGAGAAGTTGCCAGGTTCGCAAGCCAGGGTTTAAATAAAGGAGCCCGCATCCTTAATATAGGCTGTGGTGTAGGGCTTTTGTCGCACAGATTATCTGAATACTGCGAGCGTGTGATAAGCGTTGATGTATCGCAATATGCAGTTGAAAAGGCAAGGTCTATGTATGGTGATAAAAAGTCATGGTTCACCAGGGCCAACGCTGAATATCTGCCTTTTAAATCCGAAATATTCGATTGCGTTGTGGCCAGCCATCTATTTACCCATTTAACTGATGAGCAAGCAAAAAAAGCCCAAAAGGAGATTTATAGGGTTACGAAAAAAGGAGGCAATCTGGTTGTAGAGCAGCCTCTTTGTGGTAAAAAAAGTATACCAGACGCCGCTCTTTTACTTTTATTTTCTTCTTGGAAAGTTAAAAAATATTATTGCAATTCGTACAAAGCGATAAAAAGAGCCAAAAAAGATAACTCCCGCGCAGATTTTCATCATCTAGAAGGAGTTGGCGACCCAACCCATAGAAGAATATATGATCCTAGGCTATTAATAGACGAATTATTAAAGGCTGGATTCAAAACGTTTAAGTTTTCACGCAGAAAGATATTTTCAATTCTTTTTTTTAATAGGCAAGATTTATTTGAAAGCTATGTTAAGTTTTACATCAAGGTTCCGGAAATAATAAGGCGACTATTTTTAATTGATATCGGCGGCAGAGTTAAAGCCATAAAAGATGAATAAAAGAAAAATTGCTTTAATGTGCATGGAAAATTTTGTTGAGCCTCTTAAAAAAGAAAATTATGAAGTTTTCTGGACCCTACCTTTGTTTTACTCGCTTTTGCGTAAAGAAAGCAGTGCTGTTTCGCTAAATTTACAGGGATTCGGTAAGCGCTTAGACTTATATAAAAATAAGATAGTAGAGTTTAATCCAGATTATTTTTTAGCTGAGCAATGGTATATTTTTAACTCTTTAAATCTGGTTAAGAACTCTGATAAGAGAAGAGTTTCTAGACTATGGATTGATTTTATTAATGTTTTGAATACAAGGGGAGTGGTAACTGCAATTTTGTGCGTTGATGATCCTAGAGCATTTAGCGATAAAACCATAAGGGCTATTACCCATGCATTTCAAATAGTAAAGACAACTAGTATGCAGATGGAAGCTCAATATAGAAAATATGGCCAGAAGGTTTCCCGCCACTCTTATCACGTTACCATCGATATTATGCGAAATGGAGAGACCTTGCCGGATTTATCTTCGAAAGAAGTGCAAGAAAACCCTGATTTTAAATTCGATGTATTTTTTGTAGGTGTTATGAACCAGAAAAGGAGAGTATTTTACCGGTCTCTTTCTAGAAAAATTGGAGATTTAGATTTCTTTTTCGGTAATAAGGACTTTTTTTATACTTCTCGAAAAAACCTTGGTTTTTATCCCCCCAACCATGGCTACATAATGGCGATTTACCGAAATTCCCCTATTAGCGTTATCTACGGAAACACAAGTGATTTGCCTTTTAGGAGGAGCTGGATGGTTACAGACCGAGTTTTTGAGATACCTTATTGCCGAGGATTTTTTCTAAGTGATTACAGAAAACACCTTGTTGATTTATTTGATGTTGACCCTAAATTATATACTTTTAAGACTGTTTCAGAGTGTCATGAGAAGGTAAGGTTTTACTTAGAAAATAGAGATTTAAGAGAACAATTGGCAAAAGAGTTTCATGCCCAAGTTATGCAGCATTATACAGTTGATAAAGTGGCTGTTAAACTTATCGATGATATCCGCAAATT